>JALRHZ010000059.1 GCA_023259435.1 Paracoccaceae bacterium
TGGCGCGTGCGGTTACGGATTTGCCAGACCCGGATTCACCAACAACAGCCAATGTTTCACCCTTGGCAACTTCATAGGACACACCTCGTACCGCTTTGACCGTGCCAGTTACGGTGCGAAAGCTGACTTCGACGTTTTCAATTTTCAACAAAGGGTTAGTCATTTGAATACGGGTCCATCGCATCGCGCATGCCATCGCCAAACGCGTTAAAGGCCAAAACAGAAAGAACGATCATACCAACGGGGGCCATCAACCATGGCGCTGCGGCAAAGGATTGGAAATCGCGCACTTGGTTCAACATCGTGCCCCAGCTAACCATAGGGGCCTGTACCCCCACGCCCAAAAAGGACAAAAAGCTTTCCAACAAAATGACCTCGGGCAGTTGATAGGTCGCCCAGACGATAATGTGCGATGATGTATTGGGGACGATATGGCGAAAGATGATGCGTTTGTCCGAAGCGCCAACCGCCACGGCGGAGCGCACATAGTCCATCGACCGGATCGAGATCACCTTGCCCCGCAGTTCACGCGACAGATCCGCCCACCGCAACAAAACCAAGATCGCTGCAAACATGACAAAGACCATCATCGGTTCAGCGCGGCGGGGAAGGATCGCAACCAACGCAAGGTACAAGGGTAAATCCGGAAAGGATTTCACAAATTCGACAAGCCGTTGAACCAGCATGTCAAACCGACCGCCAAAATAGCCCGATGAGACCCCAACAATTGTGCCGATCACACAGGCCGCGGCCATCACAACAACCCCCATCAACAGAGTGATCCTTGTGCCCTCGATCATGCGTGAAAACACATCACGTCCCAAACTGTCAGTTCCCAACAGATGGAAAAAGCTCCCGTCCGTTGTGCCAAAGAGGCGCGTGGTAAAACTCATGCCCAGAAATTGCCACTCATCGCCGGTAACAAATAGGGCAAGATCACTGCGGGTTTCGGGATCAGGCACAAAGGTGATCTCGAATGTATTGGGGTCCATGTCTTCGCGAAATCCAAGGACATAGGGGCGCGTTAGCTGGCCCTCTTGGTCAAAGATATGAATGCCCTGTGGCGGGGAATAAATGGCGCGTCTGTCTTTGGTTTCGGCGTCATAGGGGGCGATAAAGCCCGAAAAGACGGCCGAGAGGATGACAATCAAACAGCCAATCAAACCGGCAACGCCATATGCATTTCGGAAAAACCGGCGGCGGACCAACTGCCAATAAGAAAGGTTTGGGCCTGCGCTTGCGGCTTCTGCGTTCATGTCGATGTTTGTCATGACGATGCCCCTCCTATGTCCGTGATAGCGTGGCACGACGCACACGCGGATCAAGCAAAGCCAACATGATATCGGCAAACAGATTGCCCAAGACCAACAGCACCGCGACCATCATGAAGATCGCCGAGACCACATACATATCGCGGTCTGCGACCGAGCTTAGGATCAGGGGGCCTATGGTTGGGATGCCCAAAACAATGGCAATCTCGATCTCGCCTTTGATCATATAATCAAAGCGTGTCCCAAGGTTCATAATAACCGGATGGAGCGCATTGGGCACAGCATGTTTAAAAAGAACCTTTTTCCGAGAGAGGCCCTTGGCGCGCGCGGTTTCAATGTATTGCATGTTCATCACATCCAATAAATTTCCACGCATCATGCGGGTGGTATAGGCCTGTCCTGCCCAGATCGACACCAAAAGTACGGGCCACACGTGTTTCAAAAAGTCCCAGAATTTGGCCCAAGTCCAATGATCTTGCAAAACGTATTTGGCGGAATTGACCGCTCCGATATAGGGCGAGTGCCACACGATCGCGAGGAAATACAAAATCACCAGTGAGATCACGAATTTCGGGATCACAATTCCCATGAAAGCCACCAACGTGGCGATAGTGTCCCCCAGTTTGTATTGATGGGTTGCAGCATAAATGCCCAACAAAACCCCGATGACCTGAGAGGCGACAACCGTAATAATCGCAAGCAAAAGCGTACGCGGAAGGCGGGTGCCGATGACGTCTGTTACGGGGCGGTTTTGCTCAAATGACATCCCAAAATCGCCGGCAAAGACAATGTTTTTTAACCACGCCACATATTGCACGATCATGGGCTGATCGAGACCAAGCCGTTCGCGCATTGCCTGCGCTTGGGGCAGTAATTCATCATAGGATTTGCCAGTTTGAGCAGAGGTATTGGCAATCCATGTATCCACAAAGTCCCCTGGCACGGCCTGAATTATGGCAAACGAAACGATTGAAATTCCGATCAAGAGGGGAATTGCAACAAGGATCCGTTTGATGAGGAAATGTAAGAAATCCATTTCAAGGACGCTCCTGTAGGGGCATGAGTGTGGTGAGATACGTTAGACTATGTCTGGCCCCATATGAACAGGGCCAGACGTAGGGCGTGCCTTAGTATTCGGCAACTGTCCCCGGGAGGAGTTCCTCGGTTTGCATCGCAGCAGGAACCCATAGGCGTTCACGGATAACCGCGTCCTCTGCCCATTCATACATGAACACAGGTGTGCCTGGGTGTGCGTTCTTGACCCGCTTGTTGACCAACAGAGCGGCTGGAACTTGGACAAGGCCAATGTTGTAATAGTTTTGGCTCAACAACTCTTGCATCCGGTTGGCATAGCCCGCCTGTGCGACAGAATCGTCCGTTGCTCCAAATTTATTTACAAGATCAGCAAGTTCAGCTTCAAAGCTCATCATGTCGCGACCATCCGTACCTGTGAGGTGGAAGGCAGGACAAATGTCTGAAACTGGCAGGTTGCCGCAGGTTTCACGCGTTGGCAGGATAAAGTTCGCACGCTGCAAAATCGCGGTAAAGTCGCCAGAATTGCGCATTGGGTCAAAGCTGGTTTCATCCACGGATTTTGGCAAGACACGAATGCCAACTTCGGCCAAAAGCGATGTCACCGCATCGACTTGCTTGCGGTCTTCTGTCCGCTGCGCCTTGAACGTCATGTCAATCACAAGATCCTGTCCTGTGCCTGGCATGTTCAAGGTGCCGTTGCCATCTGTGTCCTCTAGGCCCAGACCCGCCAAAAGCGCTTTGGCTTTGTCTTGGTCAAATGGGGTGTAATGGGTTGCATCTGCGCTGTAATACGGTGATCCGCTTGCGAAACCGCCCATGTAAGGATAGGCAAATGGCCCACGTGCCAAGGCTTGTCCAACGGCATCGCGATCAATCGCATGGCTTAGCGCGGCACGGAAATCCGTTTCGCGGAACAACCCACGCAATTCAGCGTCATAATCGGTCTCTGCCATGTTCTGAGCAAAGTTCAATTCAACCCGCCACGCCAATGTGCGCGGACCAAATTTCGCAGACACGGGTGAAGTTGCATCTTGGCTTTGCTTTAGCGCTTCAACATAGTTGCCTGGGTTCTCCATGTTGGACCAGTCGCCCGTTCCGGCCAAAGCCTGGGTTGTGCGGTCGTCCCATGTTGTCAGCTTAAAGTGCATTTCGTTGATGTATGGAAGCTGATTGCCCGCTTCGTCGACTTTCCAATAATATGGATTGCGGCGCAGGATCACCAATTCATCCGCGCGGTGTTCAACAGGAACCCATGCACCTAGAACAGGGAACGGCACGTTATCGGCCGGCATCGCGTTGAGATAACCCTCATATGTGGCGTCTGAATTATATGTTGGATGAGACGCCTTTAGGACGTGGCTTGGTCCAGGACAGCCTTGGATATAGGCCAACCCTTCGACAACGGTGTTCGATTGTGCCGATGGGAATGTGAATTTGAACGCATGTTCGTCAATGATCTCCAACGTTGCACCGCCGCCAAAAGATCCGGCTTGGATACGGGACGCAACATTTTCGTTTTCAACGTTATCATTCCACCAAAAGGCGATATCTTCTGTGTCAAATGCATCACCGTCCGACCATTTCACACCTTCAACAAGGTGCATGGTCAATTCGGTCATTTCCGAGTTCCACTCCCAGCTTTTTGCAAGGTTAGGAAGGGGGCCGGATTGATCTTCACCCTTCACTTGCCAGCGTGGACCTTGGCGCACAAGACATTCTTGCACGGCCATATTGATCCCACCCCAACCTTGGTGCTGACCTGCAAGCCAGTTAAACCCTTCGGGACGACCGCCGATCACATGACGGAAAACACCGCCATATTCACCAAGACCGTCAGACATTGCAGATGTTGAAAATACCAAAGGCTCTGCCGGAAGACGCTCGGACACTGGGGGAAGTTTCCCCTCAGAAACAAGAGCTTCTAGGAATGGCGCTTGGTTATAGCTATCAAGGGCGCGATAGGAATAAATGTCATCGCGTCCGATTAATTCATAGTTTAGGCCTGACAGGCTGCGCTCAGGCGGCATCTGGTCTGCAGAGACCGATGTCGCGCCAATGGCCACGATACAGGCGCCGGTCATCAATGACCCAAGCAGTTTTGTTTTTCTAAATGTCATAGATTTTCCTCCCTATAGACAGAAACAAGCAAGCCACACTCAAGAATTTGAAACTTCCTGATTTTGATTGATGTTTTCCTGAAAATGTATTTATTGTAAGTATTCGTGATGAGAAGGTGGCCAAAAATGGACAAGTTTAGCAAGGCTTATGTGGACAAGCATAGGGTGATTCCAGATGCGGTAGACCTGATTCCATTTTCGGAACAAGTCGACAAAACACGAGTGCCAAAGGCAAATGATTACATCATCGAGCGCCATATCCCTAACTTGTTTGATACCCCCTATCACCACCACACCTCGGTCGAGCTGAATTTTTTACAAGAGTGTGAGATGACCTATTCGTTTTCGGGGGCCTCTGCGGCGCTCAAAGCGGATCGGCTTACAGTCTTTTGGGGGGCTGCACCGCATCGTGTGATTGATGTGGCGGGGCAGGGGCAGATCACCAATATATACCTCTCTCTTGGGCAATTCATCCGGTGGGGCCTCCCAAAAGAGATGGTGGATGCGGTTTTGGGCGGGGCGATAATCATGGCCAAACCGAACCAACATAATGACGCCGATTGGTTCAATCGCCTGTATTCTGAACGGGCGCAAAAGACCAAACCTTGGCAGCGTGTACATCTTGACGAGATTGAATTGCGGCTTCGACGCTTGGCTCTTGAGGGGTGGGAGACACTTGTGAATGTGCCAGGTCTTGCGCTTCCAGAAGAAATTTCGCACCAAGCGATGACCCATGTCGAGATGATGTTGCGCTATGTGGCGGATCATTTCACCATTCCCGTCACCGCCCAAGATATCGCGGCCGCAACAAACCTATCAATTTCGCGCGCGAATGCTTTGTTTCGTCAGGTCATGGGGACCAGTATGAAACAACATCTTATGCGAACGCGGTTATCACATTCGCGTATGTTGCTGACCGAGACGGATGACAAAATTGCAAACATTGCATTGGATAGCGGCTTTGCCACTTTGTCGGCCTTTTACGAGGCGTTTACCAAAGCCACAGGCGAAACGCCGGCGCAATATCGGCGGACGGCGCGTAAGGTAAACCCCTTTATCGCCGAGCACAGCAAAGTGTAACGCAGGCCTCTTATGCGCCGCGTGTGGCATTACAAAATAGCTTTACAACATTCGAATTTGTGGTGTTGATACCAAAGCGATCCGCAAAATTTGATACACCAAGCTATGAGATCTGGTATGAAGCGCACCCTTGGAACTTGTTATTATCCCGAACATTGGCCCCAAGAGATTTGGGAAAAAGACGCGCGCGCTATGGCTGATCTAGGTCTGACATGGGTGCGGATTGGAGAGTTTGCGTGGTCTCGGCTCGAGCCTGTCGAGGGGGATTTGCACTTTGATTGGTTGGATCAAGCTATTGAAATTTTGGGAAAAGCGGGCCTTCAGGTGGTGTTGGGCACGCCCACGGCAACACCGCCACGGTGGGTGGTTGATAAATACCCAGACATGCTGGCCTATGACGCTCAGGGCCGTCCAAGGGGCTTCGGCTCGCGCCGCCATTATTGCTTTTCTCACCAAGGATACCGCGATGAATGCGCGCGTATCGTTACACAGATCGCACAACGCTATGGTCAAAACCCCTATGTTGCGGCATGGCAAACCGATAACGAATATGGCTGTCATGAGACAACCGTATCCTATAGCCCCGCCGCAAAAGCGGCGTTTCAAAATTGGCTTCGGGTCCAATATCCGGGACAGGGAAACGACGGTGACATCGAGGCATTGAATACCGCATGGGGCAATGTCTTTTGGTCGATGGAGTACAATAGTTTCGATCAGATAGAGTTGCCCAATCTAACAGTCACCGAACCCAACCCTGCGCATGTTCTTGATTTTCGCCGGTTTGCGTCTGATCAAGTTGTGTCCTTCAATCGGTTACAAGTTGATATCATCCGACGCCATTCGGACGCGCCGATTGCGCATAATTATATGGGCGGCGTCACAGATTTTGATCATTTCAAAGTCGGCGATGATTTGGAGATCTCGAGCTGGGACAGCTATCCCTTGGGGTTCTTAGAAGACCGCGTTCCAGCTAATGACGCCCATAAAACACTGTTCTATCGCCAAGGCGATCCCGATTATCAGGCGTTCCATCATGATCTGTATCGGGCTGTTGGGCGCGGGCGATGGTGGGTGATGGAACAACAACCGGGGCCAGTAAACTGGGCACCGTATAACCCTGCGCCGCTTTCGGGTATGGTGCGTCTATGGACGTGGGAGGCCTTTGCCCATGGCGCCGAAGCGGTGTGCTATTTCCGTTGGCGACAGGCTCCGATGGCCCAAGAACAGATGCACGCAGGTCTATTACGCCCCGATAGCCACCCCGCGCCAGCCCACGCCGAGGCGACCCAAGTGGCGACCGAATTGAAAGAGGCCGGTACCGTGTCAATGACGACTGCACCGGTGGCCATGGTGTTTGATTATGAAGCCGACTGGTCGTGGCAGATCCAGCCACAGGGCAAAGGCTTGCGATATTTAGATATCGTATTCGACATGTACCGCGCCTTTCGGCGCCTT
The DNA here is from genome assembly GCA_023259435.1 of Paracoccaceae bacterium. Classification (GTDB taxonomy): domain Bacteria; phylum Pseudomonadota; class Alphaproteobacteria; order Rhodobacterales; family Rhodobacteraceae; genus JALRHZ01. The sequence goes on from JALRHZ010000059.1 coordinate 6,959, forward strand.
GGCGTAGATGTTGATATTGTTCCTCCGACAATTGATGACCTTAGCGGATATTCAGCCGTTGTTGTGCCTGCAATGATGCATGTTCCAGATGCTTTGAATGCTGTTTTGCAGGCAACACCGGCGCAGATTTTGTACGGTCCGCGAACCGCCGCACGCGATGCGCATTTTAGTATCCCAACAGGTTTGCCACCCGCTTTGCCGGATATGGATATGGTGATCACGCATGTCGAAACCTTCCGTCCCACGGTTGAAATTGCCCTAGAGGGCGGCGGGAATATTCGCGGGTATCGGGAACATGTCGAGACCAAGGCCACCCCCGTTTTGGTCGCCCAAGATGGCGGCGCTGTGGTCTGCCAATTTGGGAATAAGACCTATCTTGGGGCCGTGCTTGATGGAGCGGGTTTGGCACGGGTTGCAACCGCGCTATGTGCCAAGGGGGGCATTCAGACGTGGGATTTGCCGCACGGTGTGCGGACGCGGACCACGGGCCAAGAACGTTTTTGGTTCAATCATTTACCTCATGACGTTAAGGTATATGGGCGGTCTTTGCCGCCCGCAGGTGTCCTGCGCGAGCCTCTCGCCTAGATCTGAGACAAGATCCTTGTGTTGATCTTATGCGCCCATGGCCTACCTCTGGCTAGGAAAGTTGAGGTGAGCCATGAGAGTTTTGATATTTGGCGCATCAGGGGCGATTGGTCGGGCCTTTGTGCAAAGCTATGAACAAGATCACGACGTGATTGCCGTTTCCAGAACTGTTCACGATGACACCACGTCACCTGCGCAGTGGCGGCGTGCGGATATGCTGAACTCGGACGATATGACCGCGCTTGCCCAGTCGATCAAAGAGCAGGGCACAGTTGATCGCATAATTGTGGCCAGTGGGATTTTGCACGGTGAGGGCCTGCGCCCTGAAAAAGCCCTGCGCGATTTGGATGTTGCCGCGTTTGAGCGTGTCTTGGCGGTAAACACCTATGCGCCTGCTATGGTGATGAAGCATTTCCTTCCCCTTTTGCCCCGTGATAAAGCCGGAGTTTTTGCGGCTCTTTCGGCACGTGTTGGCAGCATCTCTGACAATCACCTTGGCGGATGGTACGCCTATCGCGCCTCAAAGGCGGCGTTGAACATGATGATAAAAACCGCGGCTATTGAAGTGGCGCGCAAACATCCTTTGGCTGCGGTTGTTGGGCTGCATCCTGGCACAGTGGATAGTACATTGTCCCGTCCGTTTCAGGGGCATGTGCCCGAGGGAAAATTATTTCACCCAGATCATAGTGTTGCCCAAATGCGCGATGTGATCGAGAGCCGCACCGCCGATCATACGGGGCGTTGCTTTGCCTATGATGGAACCGAGATTGCGCCTTGAAATGTGTTGTTGTCTGGTTCAAGCGCGATCTTCGCGTTGAGGATAACGCGGCCTTGGTTGCGGCGACGCGAATGGGGGTGCCGGTTATCCCGCTTGTGGTAATCGAGCCGGACCTTTGGGCGCAACCGGATCTGTCTTGGCGTCACTACCGGTTCTTTCGCGCCTGCGTATCCAGCCTAAATGAAGGTTTGCATCGCATCGGTGCCTGTCTGAACACGCGCGTCGGCTCTGTGATCTCTGTCCTTGACGAGATAGCGCGCAGCTATCAGATCGAGGGGCTATATTCGCACCAAGAAACGTGGAACGGCTGGACGTATCAGCGCGACCGCGACGTTCAAAAGTGGTGCCGCGCGCAGGGTGTTACATGGCATGAACCTGTTCAAAATGGGGTTGTGAGGAAATTGACCACGCGCAACGGCTGGGCCGCACAATGGCAAGCGACGATGGATCAACCTCTCTTGTCTGTCCCAAAGTTTACGGCGTTGGATATCGGGTCACAGCCTGTTCCTGAGGAGGCTGCTTTGAACCTTTCGTTTGACGGTTGCGATAGCCTACAATCTGCAGGGCGCGCGCATGCCCTGCGTGATTTGGATAGCTTTCTACGGGTGCGTGGCCGATCCTATACCAAGGCGATGTCGTCGCCTGTCACGGCCTTTGATGCCTGTTCGCGCGTGTCTGCGCATCTGGCTTTTGGGACGCTGTCTCTAAGAGAGGTCCATCACGCAACCGAGGCGCGGCGCGTAGAGCTGGCGCAGCTTTCAAAGCAAGATAGGGCCAGTTGGCCACAATCCATGAAGTCTTTTTCCGCCCGCCTACGATGGCATTGTCATTTCATTCAAAAGCTAGAAGACGCCCCACGGTTCGAGTTTGACAACATGCATCGCGCCTATGATGGTCTGCGTCCACGCCCAAGCGATCCTGACCGCCTTGCGGCATGGGAACAGGGGCGCACAGGGTATCCGATGATTGATGCCTGTATGCGGGCTTTGCGGGCCACCGGATGGCTTAATTTCCGCATGCGCGCCATGGTCACAAGCTTTGCAAGCTATCACCTTTGGCTGGATTGGCGCGATACGGCATTGGTCTTGGCGCGTTTGTTCACAGATTATGAGCCTGGCATTCACTATTCCCAGATCCAAATGCAATCGGGTACGACAGGGATCAATACCTTGCGTATTTATAATCCAATCAAGCAAAGCATGGACCAAGATCCAAATGGTGTTTTTATCCGGCGTTGGGTGCCTGAATTGGCGCATCTCGGTGCTGGGGATATCCATACGCCATGGGCCTCGCCTTTGTTTGGCTCGGGCGATTATCCCGCGCCCATTGTGGATGAAGCAACCGCGCGAAAACAGGCCGCAGACCGTGTTTATGCCCTGCGGAAAATGCCGTCGCACAAAGAGATTGCAAAAAACATTGCGGCGCACCACGGCAGTCGAAAATCGGGTCTATCACCCACGCGGCATCGCAAACCGAAAACGGATCCGCGGCAACAGTCTTTCTTTTGGGGGAACGAGTCATGAAACGTTTGATTTATGTGTTTGGGGATCAGCTGTCGCATAATTTACCCTCACTAAAGGGGATTGATCCCAACCACGACATCATATTGATGACCGAGGTGCAAAGTGAGGTTGCATCAGTCAAGCATCACAAGAAAAAGCTGGTTCTGATCTTATCCGCCATGCGCCATTTTGCCAAAGAGTTGGCGGATAAGGGGTATAACGTCCGATATGTGACATTAGATGATCCTGAAAATGCGGGGTCGTTTACGGCGGAGCTTGACCGAGCCATCGTCGACGAACAGCCAGATCAAATCGTTGTAACCGAGCCGTCCGAATACCGCGTCTTGCAAGAGGTAAAAGCATGGGCCAAGGCCATGCCCATTCCCGTCGATATACGCCCTGACACGCGGTTTCTGGCCACACCCCAAGAATTTGCGCAGTGGGCGCAAGGGCGCAAGCAACTGCGGATGGAGTATTTCTATCGAGAGATGCGAAAAAAGCATGATGTCTTGATCGAGGCAGGTGGCCCTATTGGGGGGCAGTGGAATTATGATGCCGAGAATAGAAAGCCACCAAAGTCGGGTCTTTTGGTTCCCCGACCAACGCAATTTCAACCAGATGAGATCACGCAAGACGTGATCAGAATTGTGGATACGCTGTGCCATGATCATTGGGGCGAAACCACTGGCTTTGCTTTCGGGGTTAAGTCCAAAGAAGCACAGCATGTTTTGGATGAATTTATCGCGCATCGCTTGCCAAATTTTGGCACATACCAAGATGCCATGGTCTCAAACCAGCCGTGGATGTATCATGCGCATGTTGGCTTTTACCTCAACTGTGGTCTTTTGGATCCAATGGTGTGTATCCGTGCAGCTGAACGTGCCTACCATCAAGGTCATGCGCCGTTGAATGCCGTTGAGGGGTTTATACGCCAAATCCTAGGGTGGCGCGAATACGTGCGGGGTTTGTATTGGCTTAAAATGCCGGCCTATAAATCGCAAAACGCACTAGATGCGCAGCGCAAATTGCCAGAATTTTTCTGGTCTGCGCAGACAGATATGAAGTGTTTGAAAATTTGCATCCAAGACACGCATGACAACGCCTATGCGCACCACATCCAACGTCTAATGGTCTTGGGGAATTTCGCGCTTTTGGCGGGTATTCATCCAGATGAGATCAATGAATGGTATCTGATTGTTTATGCGGATGCCTTTGAATGGGTTGAGCTGCCCAATGTCTCTGGCATGGTACTCTATGCGGATGGTGGTCTTCTTGCGAGCAAGCCCTATGCTGCAAGCGGCGCCTATATCAATCGCATGTCGGATTATTGCAAATCTTGCAGATACAAAGTCACACAAAAGACGGGGCCAGAGGCCTGTCCGTTTAACTATCTCTATTGGGATTTCTTGGACCGTCTCAAAGACCGACTAGCGCCAAATCCGCGGATGGCGATGATGTATAAAAACCTAAATCGCATAGACCCAGAAACACACGCGGCGATCAAAGCAAGCGCCGCTGCGTTTTTAGAAAGCCTCGACTAACGCGTCATCCCCCGCGTCAGTCGCAAAGAGAGCCAATAGGGCAGGGTTTGGAGCGTCTTTATTATCAGTGTAAAGCGTTTCGGAAAATGTATTTCAAATCGCTTTTTCCGAAGACCGTTTGCAATGGCCCGCGCCGCATCCTCAGGCTCAATGCGAAACGGCATGTCAAAATCGTTTTTGTCTGTCATTGGCGTGCGCACAAATCCCGGCGCGATCAATTTGACGTCCAGATAGGCAGGCGCCTCGGCATATAGCGTTTCTGCCAGATTGTTCACCGCCGCTTTGGTCGCGCTATAGGGTTGCCCATTGGGCAGGCCAATATAGCCTGCAACAGACCCACAC
>JALRHZ010000005.1 GCA_023259435.1 Paracoccaceae bacterium
GGTGCTTTGCACCCGCGCCCAGCCCGTGTTGGTCGGATGGTCCACGACCATCCGAAACCCACTACCCTAGATCACGCCACCGATTTACAATCGGATATCGTCGATCCAACCAAAACGCTTTTGGCGACAATCGCGCACCAGGCGCCGATTGAAAACGTTTATATTCGCTGATGTACAAAAGGTTCTGAACACGCACCACATCGGTTTTATTAAAACCGGCGTCCAGACAATCTTGGATAGATCCATCTGCATCCACCAAAATCTCTAAAATCCCATCCAGCACCGGATAATCAGGCAAGCTATCGCTGTCTTTTTGATCTGGCCTCAATTCGGCTGATGGGGGCTTATCAATGATATTGACTGGAATGATTGCCCCCTCAGGCCCCATCATCCACGACCGTGCGTTTGCATTGCGCCAGCGACAAATGTCAAAAACGCGGGTCTTATACAAATCTTTGATTGGGTTATAGCCACCGGCCATATCACCGTAAATTGTGGCATAACCCACAGCGACCTCGGACTTGTTGCCAGTGGTCAACAGCATCTCACCAAACTTGTTGGACAAGGCCATCAACAACAGACCCCTTAACCGAGATTGGATGTTTTCCTCGGTAAGATCCGGTGATGTCCCCTCAAACAATGGCGCCAATGTATTGGTAATTGCCTGCCGTCCTTCGGCGATGGGGACAAAGTCATACCTTACACCTAGGTTTTCTGCCAACTCTTTGGCATCATCCAAACTGTCCTGAGATGTGTATTCTGACGGCAACATCACACAGCGTACATTTTCGGCTCCCAAAGCATCCACCGCAATCGTCGCAACAAGCGCGCTGTCCACACCGCCCGACAAGCCCAATAGCACCTTACCAAAGCCCGTTTTACCACAATAGTCGCGCAACGCTTCTGTCATTGCGCGATAGTCTTGCTCCAAAGACGCTGGAATATGCGCCTTGGTTGCGTCTTCAATCCGCCACCCATCTTGTCCACGTGTCAAAGTCAGATGGGTCACAGCTTCATCAAACAAGGGCAACTGCATGGCCAATTCGCCCCCCGTATTCAAAGCAAAACTGCCCCCATCAAACACCTGATCATCCTGCCCCCCAACCATGTTCAAATAAATAAGGGGAAGTCCGCTTTCGATAACACGGGCCACCATGAGGTTATGACGCACATCAATCTTTGAGCGATAATAAGGTGAGCCATTCGGGATCAACAGAAATTCAGCACCCGTTTCTTCAAGGGTTTCAACCACATCTTGGTGCCATGCATCCTCGCAAATCGGAGAACCGATCCGCACGCCATTCACGGAATACGGGCCAGCAATGGGCGCAGGATCAAAAATCCGCACTTCGTCAAAGACGGTCTCATTCGGAAGGTGGTGCTTGCGCACGATGGTTTGCACCTTGCCGCCTTGCAAAATGAAATAGGCATTGAACAATGCGCTATCTTCGACCCAAGGGCCGCCCACTGCAACGGCTGGACCCTCGGCACAGGCCTGGGCCAGGTCATCCAGTGCCGCCAAAGCATCTCGTTGAAAGGCTGGCTTCATAACCAAATCTTGCGTGTTATAGCCTGTGATGAACATCTCAGGAAAGGCCACCATATCGGCCCCTTGGGCTTTGGCCTGTTCCCAGGCATCCATGACCTTGGCCACATTTCCGGCGATATCTCCAACTGTTGGATTCAATTGCGCAAGTGTAATTGTGAAACGATCGGTCATGATCTGCCATCCTTTTTCTTTGGCGCTTTTCTATCAGATTTCCGCGCAATCAAAAGGTGGTTTTTCGCGCAACGAAAACAACCCTATCTATGGCTGAACTGCGCTTTTCACTGAAACTTTCCCCTAAGTGTTCTCTAAAAAATTTGAATAAAGTCACTTGTGCAAATATCATTCACAACTGCATGTCATAAAAGGTAAGGAAGCATGTCGAAATCATCTACGTTTGTCCCGGCACCCGGGGCGCAAGACAAGGCCAAAACAAAACGCATTATCGCGTTGGCGCTTTGGGCTGTCGCTATTATTTTGGAAATCATCGCCATTGTCTGGCTACTAAAACCCCCGTTCGAAGAATTGGTTGAACACCAAGGCTTTCCACAATGGCGTTGGTGGACGTTGATGGGCTTTATCGGCGTCATCGGAATTATGACCGTGATTGGGTCGTTATTGTGGAAACAGGCCAATCACCTCGATCCAGCCAGCCGCAAGGAACCGGTCAAATTCTTTATTCAAAACCAGCTCGGGGCCTTTATCGCTTTGTTGGCCTTTCTCCCATTGATTGCCATGATCTTTTTGAACAAAGATATGGATTCAAAACAAAAGGGAATTGCTGGCTCTGCGGCTGTGATTGTTGGCCTTGTTGCCGTCGTTCTTGGCATTGATTTCACACCAATGTCCCAAGAACAAATGGCGGTTGAAAGCCAAGTGGTGACACAATTGGTCGGCCAAGACCTCGTCTGGTGGAGCGACGGAGGTGGTGTGGTTCACCTGTGCCAAGAGGCCTCAGACATCGCACGTGCCAAAACAACCGTCTCTAGCGGACCTGTATCCGAGGCACTTGGCCAAGGTAAAAAAGGGATCACACTTGAGCTTGAACAAGAGCTAAAAGAGTGTGGCCTGCCGTCACCTGCAAACCTTGCAGAGATCGAACAATGGGTGCGGACTGCGCGAGGCGTATAGTCCCATCTCCAAACTCAAAAACGCCGCCCTCACCGGCGGCGTTTTTTTTGCGAACCAATTAGACCGCCCAACGGCGACTGCCAATCAGGGCACTCAGGCCTCCAATCAGCAAAACAGCAATGCAAATCACCAAGAGTTGTTCGTATTTGTGACCATCGGGCAAAATCGCCGTGGCCCAAGCGCTGCCACGGGCAAAATACAAAATCGCCCCGAACACAGCCGCACCATAGGCCACCAAATATGCCCAAATTGCCAAACGCCGACCTAAGATCAAAGATGTGACCATAACAGGCGTTAGGAACATCGACGCGGTTCCACTTACTGCGACAGCATCAAACAATGTGCCATTGCCCCATAGCGTCAGCGCACCCCCGATGATCAAGAAACCCGCCATCGCGACACGACCCGCCCCCAGGGTCCGTGGCAAAACGTTTAATTCTTCGTTGATCAATCGCGCAACAGAAGCCAAGGCCGAATCAAGCGTGGACAATCCCGAGATCAACAAAGACAGGAGGAGTGCGGCAAAGATCAGATCAGGGAACATGATCCACCACGTTCCCAACAAATCGCTTTCGATCTTGGCCCCTATTTCCGCGGCTTGGATACCGAATAGGCCAAATCCAAAAATACACAGCGCTGAAATCCAAAACGCGTGTAAAAAGGACGCGCGTGTTACGTCTTTATCTGCCAAAAAGCCACGGTCCATCATGACGGGGTCATGAATTGGATAGGAAAAGACCTGAAGGGCCGCGACCAGTAAAAGTACCCAACCGTTATAAGATCCGGCAACCCCGTCCGAAGTCAAAACGCCGACCCATGAAAAATTCGGAGCCAGAACCATGGCCAAGAATGCCACCGCAAACACGATCAAGAACACGATCATTTGCAGGACATCTGTACGCAACGCCGCGCGCAATCCACCCCAAGCGGAATAGGCGAATACGACACAGGAGAGAACAATAACCGAGATTTCTCTAACATATCCTGTCTCTGGCAAGAGAACGGAGAAAATCAAACCAACAACCAACAGATTGGCAAAGACCTCGGACAAGAGGCGCAGAGCAATGACAATATTATAGGTGGCCGTTCCAATGCCTCCGAAATTTGACCGCAGCCAATCTTGGACAGACACGCTATGTGTTTCGCGCAAGCGGGCAACAACATAGGCACCGGTCAAGAAGGATCCGTAATACGCTGTGTATGCTAAGGTCCCTGCTATCCCGTAATAGTACCCCAAAATCGCGGCGTTTAACAAAGATCGCGCAAAAATCCATGTTGTGACTTGGCTAAGAACCAACGTCCATAAGTTGGGCGCGCGACCCTCTTTGTCATACCCTTTGTAAAACCCATCGACGGTTGTGGCCTGAGCCGAGACATACAGGCTCGTCCCTAATGCCAACGCAAGACCCATCACGATTATAAGCAAAACCATATATTATCCCCATTGATGTTTGGACATGTCATAAGGAAATACCAAAGGAATGCAGAGAGAGAAAAACACCAGTGACATAAACGTGATGAGGAGTGACCCCATTAACGCGAGATCACCGGCATCATACAAAGACCCCGCCCATGGCTTGGGCTAAATCTCTTGAACATCCAACACGCCTGATAAGCTTTTGATGGCGCCTTTGATTTGTGGATTGACTGGGAAATCTTGTCCCACATCTATTTCCACTTCACCCGGCAAATCAGGCCGCATCAGACAGAACACAATCGGCCCTTTGCCGCCTGTCTTGACCTGATCTGCTGCTTGTTGAAGCACAGACGCAACCGACGGGACTGCCTCTTGATCCTCTAGGAAAATCCGCAAGCCCATAGATCCTGCATCGGCCACCGCAACATCAACAGGCGCAACGGAACGCCCCAAGAGTTTCAGCTGATCGGATTCCATGGTTGCCTCAACTGTGATAACAACCTTGGCCCCTGTCTCTAGAAAATCCCTTGCCTTTTCAAGGGTGTCCGAGAAGAGAGTCACCTCATAGGCGCCCGTTGTATCGCTAAGTTGCGCAAAGGCAAAGCGATTACCCTTGGCTGATTTTCGCTCTTGCCGACCGGCGACGACCCCCGCCATTTTGCAAACAGTTGCACCCCCTTGGGCCTTATGCGCGACTTCATCCAACGTCAGAACACCCTTGCGTTTCAGCGGTGCTAAATAGTCGTCCAACGGGTGCCCTGTCAGGTAAAAGCCAATGGCTTTGAACTCCTCAGAAAGACGCTCGGCCGGCAACCAATCTGGCACATTTGGCAAACGCGGCTCTGGAAGGTCATCACCTGCATCCCCAAACAAAGACACCTGATCTGAGGCCTTTTGCTCATGAATGGCAGAGGAATAATTGACCAAAGATTCAAGACTTTCAAACACACGACGGCGGTTTTTATCCAATTCATCAAACGCACCTGAGCGTGCCAGCATTTCCAAGGGTCGCTTGCCCACTTTTTTCAAATCTACCCGACGCGCGAAATCAAACAAATTCACAAACGGCTTGTTGCTTCGGCCTTGGGTGACAAGGCGCATCGCCTCGACGCCTACGTTTTTCAATGCGCCCAGCGCATAGACCAAAGCACCGTCCACAACGTCAAAAGTCGCCTCAGATCGGTTGATACAGGGTGGCACATAAGGAAGCTCTAGACCTTTTTTCACTTCTTCAAAATAGATCGAGAGCTTGTCTGTTAAATGGATATCGCAATTCATCACCCCTGCCATGAATTCTACAGGGTGATTGGCCTTGAGCCACGCGGTTTGATACGAAACCACGGCATAGGCCGCCGCGTGCGATTTGTTAAACCCATAGTTGGCAAATTTTTCCAAAAGGTCGAAAACCTCGGATGCCTTTTTCGCGTCGACACCGTTTTCCGCAGCCCCCTTTTCGAATTTTGGCCGCTCAGCATCCATCGCCTCTTTGATCTTTTTACCCATCGCCCGACGCAATAGGTCTGCACCACCAAGGCTATAGTTGGCCATAACCTGCGCGATCTGCATCACCTGTTCCTGATAGACAATAATCCCTTGGGTTTCCTCAAGGATGTGATCAATAAGTGGATGCACAGAGGCCCGTTCTTTTAGCCCGTTTTTGACCTCACAATAGGTTGGGATATTTTCCATCGGACCTGGTCGATACAGCGCAACAAGCGCAACAATATCTTCGATACAGGTGGGTTTCATCCGCTTTAGGGCATCCATCATGCCCGAACTTTCCACCTGAAACACAGCAACCGTTTTCGCCGCAGCATACAGTTTATAGGACGCCTCATCATCCAATGGGATCGCGTTGATCTGGTTCTCTGCCCCTTCTGCGGGTTCATAGAGGGTCCGCCCATCTGCAGAAACGTGCAACGGCCGCCCAGACTTAAGGATCAAATCAACGGCATTTTGAATGACGGTCAGGGTTTTCAAACCCAAAAAGTCGAATTTGACCAAGCCCGCCTGTTCCACCCATTTCATATTGAATTGGGTGGCCGGCATGTCCGAACGAGGATCTTGATAAAGGGGAACCAACGCGTCCAAAGGACGGTCTCCGATCACCACACCGGCCGCGTGGGTGGAGGCATTCCGCAGCAAGCCCTCAACCTGTTGTCCATAAGTCAAAAGACGATCGACAACTTCTTCACTGCGCGCCTCGTCCCGCAACCGCGGCTCATCCTTAAGCGCCTTTTCAATGCTAACCGGCTTGACCCCTTCCACGGGGATCATCTTAGAGAGACGATCCACCTGCCCATAGGGCATTTGCAGCACACGACCGATATCACGCACAGCAGCCTTTGACAGAAGGGCACCAAAGGTGATGATCTGACCCACTTTGTCTTTGCCATATTTCTCTTGCACATAGCGGATAACTTCTTCGCGGCGATCCATGCAAAAATCGATATCAAAATCCGGCATAGACACCCGCTCTGGGTTCAAAAACCGCTCGAACAAGAGGCTATACCGCAAAGGATCAAGGTCAGTGATGGTCAGGGCATAGGCCACCAAAGAGCCGGCACCAGACCCACGACCCGGACCAACAGGAATGTCATGATCCTTGGCCCATTTGATGAAATCCGCAACAATTAGGAAATATCCAGGAAAGCCCATCCCTTCGATAATATCTAATTCAAATTCTAGCCGCTTTTCATATTCTTCTATCGGGGCGGCATGGGGAATGACCGCCAAACGATCCTTTAGGCCTTGCACCGATTGGCGGCGAAGCTCTTGAACCTCATCATCAGCAAATTTCGGCAGGATAGGATCACGACGGTAGGCCATAAAGGCACACCGCTGTGCAATCTCGATTGTGTTTTCGATGGCTTCTGGCAAATCCGCAAACAATGTCACCATCTCTGCAGCGGATTTGAAATAATGTTGATTTGTCAATCTGCGCCGGTCTTCTTGCTGATCGACATAGGCCCCGTCTGCGATGCAGATCAACGCATCATGCGCCTCGTACATTTCAGATTTCGGGAAATACACATCATTTGTCGCCACAAGAGGAATGCCCATCGCATAGGCCATTTCAACAAAGCCCTGCTCTGTCTGTGCCTCAGACGGAGGAAGGCCCGCGTCAGTGGGATGGCGCTGCAACTCGATATATAGCCGATCTTCAAAAGTGGCATGCAAACGTTTTGTCAGCGCCTCTGCCAAAGGACGCTGCCCCCCCTGCAACAACTGACCAATAGGCCCTTCTGATCCACCTGTTAAACAAATTAACCCTTCTGAGTGTGCCTGCAACTCGTCCAAAGTCACATGCGGCTCTTCACCCCGATGCACGACATACAGACATGTGTTCAACTTCATCAAGTTTTCATAGCCCAACTCGTTTTGCGCTAATAAAACAATTGGCGCAGGGGGCTTTGTCTGAACTCCTGGTTCAGGTGCAACAAAGGCAAGATCAATTTGACATCCAATAATTGGCTGCACGCCTGCCCCGCTTGCGCCCACAGAAAATTCTAGCGCCGCAAATAGGTTGTTTGTGTCGGTAACGGCCACGGCTGGCATCCCTGCATCAGCACAAAGTGCCGGCAACTTTTTCAGACGCACGGCTCCTTCTAACAAAGAGTATTCCGTGTGGACGCGTAGGTGAACAAACTTGGCTGCTTCTGTCATGGCGCAAACCTAGACCAACACGAGATTGGCGGAAAGAGAAACATCTCATTTGTCCACAAAAATCATACAGGCCAGATACATCCAAATTGTATGTGTCATTCAAAAAGGGATTTATCAATATGAGGAAACAGCACAAAACCATGCCGAAAATTTCCGATATTGGTTTATTTTAACAAAACCAATAGTCAGAAAGGATAAATCATGAAAGCTATTAAAATCGATGTCACAACGCTTGTTTTGTTGGTCCTCACGCCAACAGTATTTATGATGCTTGCCTCTATCGCAGAGGCCGGTGCGCGCTCTGGCGGACTTTAGAGAACGTCACATAAGTGGCTAATACCAAAATGAAAAAGCGGGCGCCCATCGCCCGCTTTTTGTTGACCAATCTTTCTTAACCGCCGTTGAACCGAACGAAGTATGCGAAAAACTTCTTGATTTATTCAAATTTTCACAGCTACAGTTGCCCAAAGCCGTAGGATCTACGCCGCATCGATGCTACGCAGCCCACATATTATTTGGGCTAAAAAGGGTAAGGTGGCAGGTTTTCAACATGATGATTTCGTTTCTTCTAAACGGAGAGACCATAAGGGTAGACACCCCAAGTGCGACCCAATCGCTTTTGGATTTTTTACGGGACCAGCGACACCTGACAGGAACCAAAGAGGGCTGCAACGAAGGCGACTGCGGCGCCTGTACCGTTATTGTAATCGATGCAGATAGCGTCAAAGCATTAAACGCGTGCATTCTGTTTTTGCCTCAACTGAACGGCAAAGCTGTGCGCACCGTCGAAGGCGTTGGAACAGGCGCAGGCCTACATCCCATCCAAACCGCGATGATCGACCATCACGCAAGCCAATGCGGCTTTTGCACACCTGGTTTTGTGACCTCACTGGTGGCCGCTGATATCAACAAAGATCGCGATTTTGACACTGTTCTGGCCGGTAACCTGTGCCGATGCACGGGCTATGCGCCGATCATCAAAGCCGCGCAGACTGCGGCACAGTCAGACACAATGCCTGAATGGCTGGCAACTGACCGACAGGCGCTTGCCGCCTGGGCGAGCGACGAGGTGGCCTTGGCACAGCCAAGGTCCATTGAGGAGCTCGCAACCCATCTTGAAAAACATCCACACACTCAGCTTATCGCAGGTGCAACGGATGTCGGGCTTTGGGTCACAAAACAGATGCGCGACCTTGGTGAGGTCGTTTTTCTCAACAACGTCGCCGGAATGTCGGGCATAACGGAAACACAAACGCACATGCGCATTGGCGCAATGACCACAATCGAAGACTGTCGCCTCTTCGCGTCCCACAGATTTCCCTCGCTTGAAGCTCTTCTTAGGCGCTATGCCTCTACCCAAATCCGGATGGCCGCCACACTTGGCGGCAACATTGCAAATGGCTCGCCTATTGGCGATAGCCCTCCTGCCTTGATCGCTTTGGACGCGCAACTTGAATTGCGTCGTGGCTCGACCACCCGCGTCATTGATCTGAAAGATTTCTTCATCGATTACGGCAAACAAGACCTGCATCCATCTGAATTCGTAACTGCGATCTTTCTTCCGAAATCAGCGCCAAACTTGCGGTGTTACAAAATCTCAAAGCGTATGGATCAAGACATCTCTGCCGTTTGCGGCTGTTTCAATCTCACTATTGAGGATGGAAATATTTCCAACGCGCGTATTGCATTTGGGGGTATGGCAGGCATCCCGACACGTGCCCACAATGTTGAGGCCGCACTTATGAATAAGCCCTTCACCATTGAAACGTTCAAAAACCTCCGCGGCCATTGGGAACAAGATTTCACTCCCCTGTCCGACATGCGCGCCTCTGCCGAATACCGACTCAGGGTCGCCGAAAACCTTGGCCTGCGCTATGTCCATGACCTTGAGGGAACACAAACCCAAGTTCATGAGGCCCAAGTAAGTGAGGTGCTCCTATGAGCGTGGCACGTCCCCTTCCTCATGATGCTGCGCGCGAACACGTCTCAGGCAAGGCGCGCTATATCGACGACATTCCAACTCCCTCCAACACGCTTCACCTTGCATTCGGTCTATCCACAATCGCAAAAGGGACGATTTCGCAAATGGACCTAAGCGACGTCTTAGCTGCGAAAGGAGTGGTTGCAGTTTTAACAGCAAAAGACCTTCCCTTTGCCAATGATGTATCGCCCAGCGCGCATGATGAACCTATGCTTGCCACGGACGAAGTCCACTACGTTGGACAGCCGGTGTTCATGGTGATCGCCACATCACATACCCATGCACGGCACGCAGCGCGGCTGGCTAAGGTGACGTATTCAGAAACAACGCCCATACTCACGATTGAAGAGGCCCTTGCCGCCAATAGTCGCTTTGAAGACGGGCCGCGCATCTATACATCGGGCGATCCTCAAACCGCGTTGATCTCGGCGCCAAATCGTCTTCAGGGATCTGTTGATCTTGGGGGGCAAGAGCATTTCTACCTTGAAGGTCAAGCCGCTCTTGCACTTCCGCAAGAAGATGCGGAAATGGTCATTCATTCAAGCACCCAACACCCTACAGAAATTCAGCACAAAGTCGCAGAGGCCCTCGGGGTTGCGATGCACGAGGTGCGTGTCGAGGTCCGCCGCATGGGCGGTGGATTCGGTGGGAAAGAAAGCCAAGGAAACGCCCTTGCCTGCGCCTGTGCCATTGCGGCACGTCTGACCGGTCGACCCTGCAAAATGCGCTATGACCGTGACGACGACATGATTATCACGGGAAAGCGTCACGATTTCCGCATCACCTATGATGTCGCCTTTGACGATACAGGTCGGATCTCTGCGGTGGACTTTATCCACTATGCACGATGCGGATGGGCCCAAGATCTGTCCCTTCCGGTTGCCGATCGCGCCATGTTGCATGCGGATAATGGATATCACATTCCACACATGCGCATTGAGAGCCACCGGTTAAAAACCAACACGCAATCCGCCACGGCGTTTCGTGGATTTGGCGGACCTCAAGGTGTGTTTGGCATTGAATATGTTTTGGATCATGTAGCCCGTGCGACGGGGCTTGATCCACTGATCGTACGGCAGCGCAATTTTTATCACGACAGCACACCAGCAACCGCAACACAATCCACACATTATGGACAAAAGGTTGATGATTTTTGCCTAAATGCGCTTACTGATAAATTGCTTGCCTCCGCTGATTACTCAACACGCCGCGCAGAGATATCTCAGTGGAACGCAACTTCGCCTATCCTGAAACGCGGGATCGCGTATTCTCCGGTCAAGTTTGGCATTTCGTTTACGTTGACACACCTCAATCAGGCGGGTGCGTTGGTTCATGTGTATCAAGATGGATCAATTCGCATGAACCATGGTGGCACCGAGATGGGACAAGGCTTGTTTCAAAAAACAGCGCAGGTCGCCGCCTCTCGGTTTGGCGTGCCAGTCTCGCAGGTCAAGATCACCGCCACCGATACCGCCAAGGTTCCAAATACCTCTGCCACTGCCGCAAGTTCAGGATCAGACCTAAATGGTATGGCCGTACAGGCGGCCTGCGATACAATTCGATCCAACATGAGCGGCTTTCTGGCGACGCATTTCGGCACAGCCAAAGATCAAATCGGCTTTGAAAATGGCCAGGTTTTGATTGGTCACGACAATACGATGTCGTTCCAAGATGCGGCAAAGCTATGCTATGAAAACCGGATTAGCCTGTCCTCGACTGGGTTCTACAAAACACCTGATATTGAATGGGACAGGATCAAAGGACAGGGACGACCGTTTTACTATTTCGCCTATGGGGCCGCGATCACCGAAGTTGTAATTGATACGCTAACAGGGGAATACAAAATCCTGCGGGCCGATTTGTTGCATGACGCCGGTAATAGTTTAAACCCCGCGCTTGATATCGGCCAAGTCCAAGGCGCCTACGTTCAAGGCAGCGGGTGGCTTACGTCTGAAGAGCTTGTCTGGGACGATGCTGGCCGATTGCGTACGCACGCGCCATCAACTTACAAAATACCGGCAACAGCAGATCGACCCAAAGTGTTCAACACGGCCTTGTTCGAAAACGAAAACCAACAGGCGACGATATATCGGTCAAAGGCGGTGGGTGAGCCGCCGTTTATGTTGGGCATTTCAACATTCCTCGCGATCAGCGACGCCATTGCGAATGCAGGCGTTGGTGTGCCGATGCTGACCGCTCCGGCAACGCCCGAAAATGTACTCTTGGCTTTGACACAGGGGTAAATGCGGTGTTCGACCTAGATTTAGACAAGCTATTTTCCGAAACTGACACAATCTCACGTCTTGTAATTTGCGAAGTGAAGGGGTCAACTCCGAGAAACACGGGTGCGTCAATGATTGTTACGCCAAATTCCACGTTTGGCACAATCGGAGGAGGCACCCTCGAGTTTCAGGCGATCGCGCGCGCGCGTGTGGGGATGCACGCCGCGAAAAATCGGTTTGAGACTATTCCTTTGGGCCCTAATCTAGGCCAATGTTGCGGCGGTTCTGTATCTTTACTCACGGAATACCTGTCGCGGGATTGTGTTGAACGGGCCCTACGACAAGGATGGTACATCCGACGGGTTACTGGGGAAGCTGAGCGTCCTTCAACCTTTGATTGCCTGTTAGGGAGGGCGCAGTTGCACTCGCATGTAGCTGCGCCCCGACTAATTGACGGTTGGTTTGCTGAACCTATGGGCCAGCCACCAACGCCGGTTTGGATCTGGGGGGCGGGCCATGTTGGGCGCGCTTTGATCCAGACACTATCAGGCTTGCCGAATTTTGACCTGACATGGATTGATACGGGGCGAGAGCGGTTTACTGATGACGATTGGCGCACCTATGAATGTATTCCCTCTGCTCATCTAGAACGCATGGTGCCACACGCTCCTGCCGCGGCCTTTCATGTCATAGTCACCTATTCTCATGACTATGACCTCAGGCTGTGTGATGCATTACTGAGGCATAAATTTGCATTTGCTGGGGTTATCGGGTCCAAAACCAAATGGGCGCGCTTTAGATCGCGCCTAACGGCGCTTGGCCATGATCAAGAAAGAATTGAACAGATTTCTTGCCCCATCGGGCAACGCTCATTAGGAAAGCATCCAAATCAAATCGCATTGGGGGTGGCGGTTGATTTGGTAAAACATGATACACAGCAGGATCAAACCTGCGAGACAAACAGGGAGAACACAGCGCGTGCAGGAGTCTTTGCTTCATATTGAAGGTCTGACCAAGGCCTATCCCGGTGTCGTCGCCAACGATACCGTATCGCTCACCATTGGGCACGGCGAAGTTCATGCACTCTTGGGCGAGAATGGTGCTGGAAAATCGACTTTGGTCAAAATGATCTATGGTTTGGTCAAGCCTGACTCGGGTCAAATGACATTCAAAGGCCAAGACTATGCCCCGCCTAAGCCCTCAGTCGCGCGTCAAACCGGCGTTGCAATGGTGTTTCAGCATTTTTCCCTGTTCGAAGCTCTCACCGTTGCTGAAAACATCGCGCTTGGCATGGAAAATCCTCCTGCGCAAAATGATTTGGCCCGCCAAATCAAAGAAGTATCGCAGACCTATGGCCT
The DNA here is from genome assembly GCA_023259435.1 of Paracoccaceae bacterium. GTDB lineage: Bacteria > Pseudomonadota > Alphaproteobacteria > Rhodobacterales > Rhodobacteraceae > JALRHZ01. Next base: position 13,322 of record JALRHZ010000005.1, read on the forward strand.
TCCCCTTGATCCCCTTCGAACAGTCGGCACCCTATCAGCTGGTGAACGTCAACGGGTCGAAATTATTCGGTGTCTGCTTCAAAATCCAAAGCTATTGATTATGGATGAACCTACTTCTGTTTTGACACCACAAGAAGTGGACATTCTGTTCAAAACCCTCAGACAATTAAAATCAGAAGGAACATCCATCCTATATATCTCGCACAAACTCGAGGAAATTCGGGCCTTGTGCGATACGGCCACTATTCTCCGGCACGGCAAAAATGTAGGGACGAAAACCCCCTCTACGGCGACCGCACGGGAACTTGCCGAGCTTATGGTTGGAGCAAGTTTTGACAGCCCTCAGAAAAAAGAAAAAGATCTTGGACAAACCTTGCTCAAGATTGACGCGTTAAATGTTGCGGCGACAGACCACTTTGGGACCTCGCTTAAGGACGTGTCATTTGAGATTAAAGCAGGGGAAATATTGGGCATTGGCGGCGTTGCCGGAAATGGGCAGGATGAGCTTTTGATGGCCCTATCGGGAGAACAGTCTGTTACAAGCGGGGCCATAGAATTTGATGCAACCGACATTTCGCATTTACCCCCGCATGATCGACGACTGCGCGGACTACTCTGCGCACCCGAAGAACGGTTGGGCCATGCAGCGGCCCCAAACATGAGCTTGACGGAAAATGCGATAATGACTGCGGCAGATAGAAAGGGGTTGCGCAAAAACGGTTTCCTGAATTGGGCTGGTGCGCGTCAATTTGCACAAGATGTCATTGCCGCGTTCGACGTTCGGACACCGGGCACGGAAAATGCCGCACGCTCTTTATCGGGCGGAAACCTGCAAAAATTCGTCATTGGTCGCGAAGTCCTGCAGAACCCAAAGGTTCTTATTGTGAACCAACCGACTTGGGGTGTTGACGCCGCTGCCGCCGCATCCATCCGCCAAGCCCTATTAGATCTTGCGCAAAATGGGGCCGGTGTGATTGTCATTTCACAGGATTTGGACGAACTAATTGAAATTAGTGACAATTTTGGTGCGTTGAATGAGGGCCGTCTTAGCGCAATCAAGCCGATGGCGTCCCTGTCGCTGGATGAAATTGGCCTGATGATGGGCGGAAGTCATGGCATGGAGGCAATGCAATGATCAGATTAGAAAAACGCCCCACACCATCGCGACTTTTGACAGGGTTAACACCGATTTTGGCGGTGCTTTTGACCATGATCGTTGGTGGTCTGATGTTCTGGATCTTGGGAAAACCTCCTGTCGAGGCCATTCGCATCATTTTCTGGGACCCCTTATTTGATCCCAATTTTGCCGCCTATTCGCGGCCGCAACTGTTGGTCAAGGCTGGTCCATTGATTTTGATTGCCATTGGCCTGTCAATGGGGTTTCGCGCCGGTATCTGGAACATCGGAGCCGAGGGCCAATACATCATGGGTGCGATTTTTGGCGCCGCTGCTGCATTAGCGGTTTATCCGAAGGAAAGCGCGTTGATCTTTCCAGCGATGATCATCGCAGGCGCGTTTGGTGGATGGCTCTGGGCCATGATCCCTGCCATATTGCGCACGCGCTTTAACACCAATGAAATCTTGGTCTCCTTGATGCTTGTGTATGTGGCAGAATCTATTCTGGCCTCAGTCAGTCAGGGGCTTTTGAAAAATCCAGAAGGCTATGGCTTTCCCGGATCGCGGAATTTGCAACAATACCCTTCGGCGGCCAATGTTGAAATCCTACCGAATTCAGGCATGCATTGGGGCGTCGTCGCCGCCTTTATTGCCGTAATTTTCGCCTACGTCCTTTTGACACGTCACACCCGCGGATTTGAAATCCGTTTGACCGGCGAAGCCCCAAAGGCCGCGCGGTTTGCGGGTGTAAATCCCACACGCATCATTGTCTTTTGCCTTGGCCTGTCCGGTGCATTGGCAGGCATGGCAGGCATGTTCGAAGTCGCAGGACCCGCAGGCCAAATCACGATAGATTTCAATTCAGGCTATGGGTTCACCGCAATCATCGTCGCGTTCTTAGGTCGCCTTCATCCGATTGGTATTTTGCTGGCGAGCCTTTTGATGGCCTTGACCTATATCGGCGGCGAATTGGCGCAACTCATGCTTGGGCTGCCGGGGGCAAGTATTCAACTGTTCCAAGGAATGCTTTTATTCTTTTTGCTGGCGACAGACGTCTTTACCAATTACCGGATCAAACTTGGCCGGACTAAACTAGGAGGATCACAGTAATGGATTTGGGTGGTCTTAACCTTTTCGTACTCATTGCCTCTCTCATGGTCTCGGCAACGCCTATTTTGCTGGCCGCTATTGGTGAGACGGTTGTGGAAAAAGCAGGCGTGCTGAACCTTGGGGTCGAGGGCATGATGATTACCGGCGCCGTTGTTGGATTTGCAGTTGCCATTAACACAGGATCGGCCCCCTTTGGGTTTGTCGCAGCCGCGATTGCCGCCGCGCTCTTGTCTCTTACCTTTGGATTTTTGACACAAGTTTTGCTATCAAACCAAGTCGCTACAGGGCTGGGATTAACGCTTGTTGGGTTGGGGCTGTCCGCATTGATCGGCAAACCCTATGAGGGTTTGAAATCTGTTGTGCTTCAACCGGTCAAAATACCAGTTTTGTCTGATATCCCCGGTTTTGGTCGCATGCTATTTTCGCACGATCCTATGGTTTACATTTCACTAATTATTGTCGCCGGAGTTTGGGCATGGCTGAAATTCACACGCGCAGGATTGGTTTTAAGGGCAGTCGGAGAAAACCATGAAGCGGCCCATGCCTTGGGATATAAAGTGATCCGCATTCGTATGTTGGCCATTATGTTTGGGGGCGCATGTGCCGGATTGGGTGGCGCCTATATTAGTCTGGTTCGTGTCCCTCAATGGACCGAAGGAATGACAGCAGGCGCTGGCTGGATCGCACTGGCCATTGTCGTCTTTGCAAGTTGGAAGCCGTGGCGCATCTTGTTGGGCGCATATCTATTCGGCGGCGTCACTGTTCTTCAACTAAACTTACAGGCGATGGGCGTGGCCATACCTGTTGAGTACTTGTCAATGTCACCGTATCTGATAACCATAGCGGTGCTTGTTTTCATCTCGGCTCGCGGCAACCAGAACGCACCTGCGGCGCTCGCGAAACCGTTTCATGCCTCAAATTGAGGCCATTCAAAGGGGGAAAGCTATGTCTTTCAAAAATCTCATCACAGGCGCTATTGCTGCTGCTGCCATGGCAGGATCCGCGTTTGCCCAAGACGTAACAGTCGGTTTTGTTTATGTGGGCCCCGTCGGCGACGGCGGTTGGACATATGAGCACAACAAAGGCCGCCTCGCGGTAGAAGAGCATTTCGGTGATCGCGTCAAAACGATCTATCAAGAAAGTGTGCCAGAAGGTGCAGACTCTGAGCGTGTTATGACACAAATGGCGCTACAAGGTGCTGATCTGATCTTTACAACATCTTTTGGGTATATGGACCCGACAATCAACGTTGCCGCCAAATTCCCAAATGTAAAGTTTGAACACGCAACTGGATATAAGCGCGCGGATAACGTGTCGACTTACTCTGCACGTTTCTACGAAGGGCGCGCTGTGCAAGGTCACATCGCAGGTCGTATGACAAAAACCAACAAGATCGGGTACATTGGCTCATTCCCAATTCCAGAAGTGATCCGCGGCATCAACTCGGCTTATATTCACGCAAAGAAAGTGAACCCAGATGTCGAGTTCAACATCGTTTGGGCCTATACTTGGTTTGACCCTGCAAAAGAAGCAGACGCAGCAAAAGCACTGATCGAACAAGGTGCAGACGTAATTTTGCAGCACACAGATTCAACAGCGCCTCAGGCAGCTGCTGAACAGGCGGGCAACGTTGTCACCTTTGGACAAGCCTCGGATATGAGCGAATACGCACCTTTCCCACGTGTATCCTCGATCATCGACGACTGGGCGCCGTATTATATCGCACGCACACAAGCCGTATTGGACGGAACATGGACATCCGTTGACACATGGGATGGTATTGGTGCCGGAATGGTTGGCATTGGCGAAATCTCCTCTGCTGTTCCTGCGGACGTGAAAGCCGAAGCAGAAGCGCTTCGTGATGCATTGGCCTCCGGTGAGTACCACGCGTTTACTGGACCATTGAACAAGCAAGACGGTTCAGCATGGTTGGCAGATGGCGAAACTGCGGATGACGGCACATTGGCTGGCATGAACTTTTACGTTGAAGGCTTGACGGCCACTATCCCGAACTAATTATTTTTGGTATGCACAGCTAAAAGGCCCTCACTTGGGGGCCTTTTTTATTGCGGTTCTACCAGATCCGGGGTTTGCAATCTGGGCAAGGGCCCATAGGTTGATCGGAAAGAAATGGCTATTTTGAATGAGGCTTTGGCATGAAATCCCTAAAACTGCCCGACAGTCCAAGTGTGACAAAACCTGATGCACAGGGGCGTTTATGCGCCCCAAGTGCCGAGCGGAACAAAGATGCGATTGCCGAGGTGTTAGGCAATGTCATGCCAGAGACGGGCGGCGTATTGGAAATTGCGAGTGGAACTGGGCAGCATATAGTTCATTTTGCCGAGTGCTTTCCAAATCTCAATTGGCTCCCAACGGATATGGACCCAGAGAGGCTCAAAAGTATCCAAGCCTATAAAGATCACGCAGCCCTGCCCAACCTTTATGATCCTATGCCCTTGGATGCCAGTCATCCAGACTGGCCAGTTCATAACTGCGACGCCATTTTGGTGGTCAACTTATTCCATCTGATTTCAGAGGACAGTGCACGCGCGATTTTACGAAACATATCAAACGCACTTGCCCCTCACGCGCCATTGATCATCTATGGGCCCTTTATGCGCGCCGGAGAGTTGACCTCGGAGGGGGATGAAGCGTTTCATCACAGCCTGGTCAAACAGGATCCGAGCATAGGGTACAAAGATGATTTTGACATGGCCGAGTGGTTGATGGATGTGTGGCTTGAGCCTGAAACGTTTTTGGACATGCCATCCAACAATTTATGCATCATCGCGCGCAAGTCCTGACCTTTTGGAACAGGGAACAAAAAGGGGGCTGTCTGCCCCCTCTGCGCTATGCGCATTCACCCCCGAAGATATTTTTGGACAAAAAATGACATGATGTTTTTAGGCTTAGTCCCCTTGGATTGCGGAAGCTATGGTGGCTTTTCGCGCGCCATGTGGCGGATGGGATGCTAAAAAGCCATAGCCTTGGGGCATGCGGTCTAAGAGGGCCGCTCCTCTAATGGGGTCATAGCCGGCCGCTTTTGTGAGTTGGGCACCAAGGTGGTCGGCTTCAAGCTCAAAAGATTGCGAAAATCGCCGCTGTGCCATGAGGGCACCGGTTGCCTGAACATCTTTGATCAATCCCGCGTCAAGACCCAGAGCCGAGGCCACCGCCCCGCCAAAAATAGCGCCTATTTCGGTGCTTTGCTCTGCGCGTGCGTGGTGATGAGATATGTGGTGCGCAAATTCATGTCCCATGACTGTTGCAAGCTCATCCACATTTTGGATGCGGTCAAGCATGCCTAGGGTAAACACGGTTACAGGTTGACCATTTGTTGCCTGCAATTGGAACGCATTCTCGGTCTGTGGTTTCGTTGTGTCCACAGCGACCACAAAATCGCAGTTTAGCATTGGACGTGCCGCCCCACATCTTTGGCGCGCAACAGGGCCCAGATCCCGTGCCACCTGTGCAACCTGACCTTTGGCCCAAACCACGCCCTCTGGCAGTTTGATATTTGGTATATCCGGTACAGACTGAGCGCGCCCGAAATCACCGGCAGGATCTGTGCTACAGGCGGAGAGAGCCGCACACAGTGAAAAGCAGAGGATATAACGTATCATTTGCATTTCGAAATGTATCCTTCTAGGCTGATTTCATGTTTAGCATCGAACATGAATTTGACTCTACCGTAGTGACCGTCATCGACGAAGGCAACGCACCTTTGCGCGAGGATATTGTTGTCAACAGTTTCGAGGATTGCATTACCCTTGAGCAATTTGATCCGATCGAAAACCGCGTGCATAAGATCACGTTTTCAATCAGTCAAATGCAGGATTTGGCAGCTGCGATTGAATTGCCCGAAGGCCTATACCAACGCGGGGAAGATGGAAGTTAAGTGCCGATTTCAGCGGCGCCAACCGAGACTGTTTTGATTACGGCATAGCATGTGGATCCACATGTTAATCTCATCGCTTCGGCGGATCTTTGTGTGATACGGGCCAGCAAAATATCCGTACCGTTTTGGAGTTTAACCATAACACCTGGCCCCGAACCTTGGCGTAGCTCAATGACTGTGCATTTGAGAACATTCAATGCGGAAATGCCCTCGGGCTTATGAAGTGATAAAATCACGTCTTGCGCCAAAATGCGCATGCGAATGTCCTGACCGATGTTGCGCGACACGCGGGGCACAAATAAATCCGCGCCAGATGTCTTTAAATGGCTTAGGCCATCGTCGCAGTGCGCCACCACCTGTGCAGTCAGAATTGATCCAGCTGCCCGCACGCCCAACAAGGGTGCAGTGTTCGTGTCTGAAAAGATGTCTTCTGTGGGTCCTACATTCTGGACCCTGCCCTGATCCAGAACGACAACCGTATTGGCCAACCGCGCGACTTCTGAGGGATCATGGCTGACGTAGATGATTGGAATACCCACGGTATCGCGCAGACGCTCAAGATAGGGTAAAATCTCAGCTTTGCGTGCGGCATCAAGTGCGGCCAAAGGTTCGTCCATCAGCAATAGGCTTGGGCTGCTTAACAGGGCGCGGGCGATTGCAACACGCTGTATTTCGCCCCCCGACAGCCCTGTTGGTCTTCGTTTCAAAAGATGCCCAATATCTAGCATGTCGACGATAGGGCCTAGGTCGGCCTGTCCCCGTCGACCATATTTTTGCGCGTATGTCAGATTTCCAGCAACGCAAAGATGCGGAAAGAGCCGCGCATCTTGGAAAACATATCCAATCCCGCGATCCTGGGGGGGAATATTAATATTCTGTGTCTGATCGAAAACCACACGGTCTCCGATCCGTACATATCCTGATCGAGGAACCATGAGGCCCGCGATGATTTGAATAATCGTTGATTTTCCGGATCCAGACCGACCAAACAACGCAGTAACGCCATTTGGTGCGCGAAACGAGGCATCCAAAGTGAACGCACCTAGGTCATGTTGCAGCTGTAAATCAATCATGCGGTCCCTTTCGTGACGTAGAGCTGCGACGCGCCATCCACTCGGACACGGCGAGCGCCCCTAGGGACAAGACAAGAGAAATCCAAACCAATCGCGCGGCTTGCGCCTCTGCGCCTGGCTGTTGCAACAAAGCATATATTGCAGAGGGCACAGTTTGCGTTTGCCCGGGAATGTTCGAGACAAAGGTAATTGTGGCCCCAAATTCGCCCATCGCTTTGGCAAAAGCCAAAACACAGCCTGCAATAATGCCGGGTAACATAAGAGGCAAAGTAATCGTCACGTAGACCACCCAACGTCTGGCCCCAAGCGTCAGCGCCGCCTGCTCTAGTGCGGGATCCACAGCCTCAAGCGACAAGCGCATGCTACGCACCATGAGGGGAAATGACATCACAGCGGCGGCCAAGACCGCTCCGGTCCAACGAAATGCCAAAACCACGCCAAAGGTGTTTTCCAAAAATTGACCTAACCAAGCTTGCTTGCCAAAAGTCAGCAAGAGAATATAGCCGGTCACCACAGGCGGAAGCACAAGGGGCACATGCACAATCGCGTTTAGGAAGCTTTGCCCGAAAAAGGTTTTGCGCGTTAAAATAAACGACACCCAAAGGCCCAAGGGAAGCGTCACAATGACGGCCCAGAATGACACGGTCAACGAAAGCTGGATCGCACTCAATTCTTGTTGTGAAAGATCAATCATTGTGCCTCTTGGGTTGCAGTACCTTGTTGTAACCACCTGCCCAAAATTTTCCCACAAGAAATTCGCAATTCACAAAGCACTTGCGCTTTTGGGAACTTAGGCGTATACGCACCTCAACAGCGGCGCGTTGGAAGCAACGCCCACCGGAAAAATACGACGGGCCGCGGGCCCGTTTTTTTATGTTTGCCCGTTTTTTATGTTTGGATGAAATGTACAATAACCTAATCGCCAAAGCAGCCATTGATCGCCGTCTGGCCGAGATCATCGCTCCTGTCATTGAAGACATGGGGTTTGAGCTTGTCCGCGTGCGCCTTATGAGCGGCAAAGAAACAACACTACAGGTCATGGCGGACAAGCCCGACGGCGGCATCGAAGTGGATGATTGCGCAGATATCTCGACGGCAATCAGTGCAGTCATGGACGTCGAAGACCCGATTCTTGATGCTTATATGCTAGAAGTGTCAAGCCCAGGGATTGACCGTCCTTTGACACGTCTCAAAGACTTTGAAACCTTTGAGGGCTATGAGGCGAAACTTGAAACCACAGATTTGATTGATGGCCGTAAACGCTTTCGTGGCGTTTTGGCTGGCGTCGAAGGTGACGACGTTTTGATCAATATCGAAGAAGGCACCATTGGTTTGAATTTTGACTGGTTGGCCGAGGCCAAGTTGGTTTTAACCGATGACCTAATCAAAGAAATGCTACGCCGACGCAAAGCCGCCGGTGATGTGGACGAAACACAGTTTGACGAAATCGTGACCGAAGAGTCCGAGGAGGAGTAAAAATGGCAATTACCTCTGCAAATCAGCTTGAGCTTTTGCAAACAGCCGAGGCCGTGGCCCGCGAAAAAATGATCGACCCCGGTCTGGTGGTTGAAGCGATGGAAGAATCCCTCGCGCGTGCCGCAAAATCGCGCTACGGCAGCGAGATGGACATCCGCGTGTCGATTGACCGCAAGACAGGTCGTGCGACATTTACGCGTGTGCGCACCGTTGTAGAGGAAGAAGAGCTTGAGAATTATCAAGCCGAAATGACTGTTGACCAAGCGCGTCAGTACATGGAAAACCCAGAGATCGGCCAACAATACGTTGAAGAAATCCCGCCTGTGGATTTGGGCCGTATTGCTGCGCAATCTGCGAAACAAGTCATTTTGCAAAAGGTCCGCGAAGCAGAGCGTGATCGCCAGTACGAAGAATTCAAAGATCGTGCCGGTACGATTATTAACGGCGTTGTTAAGCGTGAAGAATATGGAAACGTCATTGTTGATGTAGGTCGCGGTGAGGGCGTATTGCGCCGGAACGAAAAAATTGGTCGCGAAAGCTATCGCCCAGGTGATCGGGTGCGCTGTTATATCAAAGACGTGCGCCGCGAAGTGCGTGGACCACAAATCTTCCTAAGCCGCACGGACCCCATGTTCATGGCCGAGCTTTTCAAAATGGAAGTTCCTGAAATCTATGAAGGCGTGATCGAGATCAAGTCTGTGGCGCGCGATCCAGGTTCCCGTGCCAAGATTGCGGTTTATACAAATGACGGATCAATCGATCCAGTGGGCGCATGTGTTGGTATGCGCGGCAGCCGCGTTCAGGCCGTTGTGAACGAGCTTCAAGGCGAAAAAATCGACATTATCCCATGGAATGAAGATCAACCAACATTCTTGGTGAACGCCCTTCAACCTGCAGAAGTGTCCAAGGTTGTTTTGGATGAAGAAGCCGGCAAAATCGAAGTCGTTGTTCCAGAGGAACAGCTGTCGTTGGCGATTGGTCGTCGTGGGCAAAACGTCCGCTTGGCAAGCCAGTTAACTGCCCTAGACATCGACATCATGACAGAGGCGCAAGATTCTGAGCGTCGTCAAAAAGAATTCGAAGAACAGACAAAATTGTTCATGGATACTTTGGACCTTGATGAATTCTTCGCACAGCTCTTGGTTTCTGAAGGCTTTAGCAACCTCGAAGAAGTTGCCTATGTCGAATTGGACGAGCTGCTTGTTATCGATGGCGTCGATGAAGGCACAGCAGAAGAGTTGCAAACGCGTGCGCGCGAATTCCTTGAACAACAGGCCCAAAAAGCCGTTGATCGCGCAGTTGAACTAGGTGCCGAAGCAAGCTTGCTGAACTTTGAAGGTTTGACACCTTTGATGCTACAAGCTTTGGCCGAAGACGGCATTAAAACACTCGAAGACTTCGCAACCTGTGCCGATTGGGAATTGGCCGGTGGTTGGACCACAGTCGATGGCGAGCGCGTCAAAGATGACGGTCTGTTGGAACCCTTTGATGTAAGCCTCGAAGAAGCACAAGATTTGGTCATGACCGCGCGTGTTGTTTTGGGCTGGGTAGATCCCGAAGAGTTATTGGGAACAGCCGACGAAGACGTAGACGGTGATGAGGCTGAATAAGCCCAATTAGGAGCGACACGTGAAACCACGACAAGACGTACATACAAAAACCACAGACCCAGAACGCAAGTGCATTGCGACTGGGGACGTGCAACCCAAACACGGGTTGATCCGTTTTGTCGTGGGACCGGATAACACAATCGTCCCCGATATCTCAGAAAAACTACCCGGTCGCGGAATTTGGGTCAGCGCGGATCGCACTGCCTTGGAAACTGCGGTCGCAAAGAAGCTATTTTCTCGCGGAGCGAAAGCCCAAGTGACCGTACCAGACGGTCTTGTGGCGCAAGTAGAACGCCTGCTTGTTGATAGAACTGTGAACATGATTAGCCTTGCACGGAAATCTGGTGATGCCGTGTCGGGTTATGAAAAAGTAAAAGATTGGCTTTCAAAGGAAGTGGCCCGCATCCTGATTCAATCAAGCGATGGGTCAACACGTGGAAAGTCAAAACTCAGCACCCCATATGGGGGAAAATACATCGGATGGCTTACATCCGACGAACTAGGGCGCGCATTTGGGCGCGAAACAGTGATTCATTGTGCACTTGCGTCTGGAGGTTTGACGCAACGTGTTGTAGATGAAGCGCAACGCCTGCGTGGTGTGCGCGTGGGAAACGGTGAAAAACACACCGGGAAGGATAAGACGGCTAAATGAGCGATAGTGACGGCAAAAAGACATTAGGATTACGCAGTGGTGGTGCAGGACGTTCTGGGAACGTCAAGCAAAGTTTTAGCCATGGGCGCTCCAAGAATGTGGTTGTAGAGACCAAACGCAAGCGCGTCGTTGTACCAAAAGCGGGCGGTGTAAAGCCACAAACCGGTACAGCTCCACAGTCATCAGGCGGTGCAAGGCGCCCTGAAGGTGTTACAGACGCCGAGATGGAACGCCGCCTAAAGGCACTCCAAGCCGCGAAAGCACGCGAAGCCGAAGAATCGGCTGCACGCGAAGCTGAAGAAAAAGCACGCGCAGAAGAGCGTGATCGCCGTCGCGCCGAGCAAGAAGCGAAAGAGCGCGAACAACGCGAAGCTGAAGAAAAAGCACGCCAAAAGGCCGACGCGGAAGAACGCGAGCGCAAAGAAGCCGAAGAACGTGCTAAAGCAGCGGCACGTGCGGCGAACGACGCACCAGTGACTGAGGCTGCGCCAGCACGCGCACCAGCGGCCGCAAAACCCGCGTCAAAACCAGCACCAGCGCCAACTTCGCGCAAAAAAGAACGCGAGTCGGAGCAAGATCGCCGCAACAAAAGTCGCACGGGTGACGAGGGCCGCCGCTCGGGCAAGCTTACACTCAGCCAAGCTCTAGACGGTAGCGAAGGCGGTCGTCAAAAATCTATGGCTGCGATGAAGCGCAAACAGGAACGGGCCCGCCAAAAAGCGATGGGTCAGAACCAAGAGCGCGAAAAGATCATTCGCGAGGTCCAGTTGCCAGAAGCGATTATGGTCGGCGAATTGGCCAACCGTATGGCAGAACGTGCAGCGGAAGTGGTCAAGGCGCTGATGAAAATGGGCATGATGGTTACGCAAAACCAAACCATTGATGCAGATACCGCTGAACTGATCATCGAAGAATTCGGTCACAAAGTGGTGCGCGTCTCTGATGCGGACGTCGAAGACGTAATCAACGAAATCGAAGACAAAGAAGAAGACCTTCAGTCACGTCCACCTGTGATTACAATCATGGGCCACGTTGACCACGGAAAAACATCTTTGTTGGACAAAATCCGAAACGCAAAAGTTGTTGCAGGCGAAGCCGGCGGCATTACCCAGCACATCGGTGCGTATCAGGTCAAAACAGACAGCGGAACAACGCTATCCTTCTTGGACACCCCCGGTCACGCGGCGTTTACGTCGATGCGGTCACGCGGTGCACAGGTCACAGATATTGTTGTTCTTGTTGTTGCAGCAGACGATTCTGTGATGCCTCAAACGATCGAGGCGATCAATCACGCCAAAGCTGCACAAGTGCCAATGATTGTTGCAATCAACAAATGCGATAAACCGGCGGCAGACCCGATGAAAGTGCGGACCGAGTTGTTGCAACACGAGGTCATCGTCGAACAGATGTCCGGTGACGTCCAAGACGTCGAAGTCTCGGCGCATACTGGTAAAGGTATCGATGAATTGCTTGAGGCAATCGCGCTTCAATCAGAAATTCTTGAGCTGAAAGCAAACCCGAAACGGGCCGCTCAGGGTGCCGTGATCGAAGCGCAGCTTGACGTTGGTCGTGGTCCTGTTGCGACTGTTCTGGTGCAAACCGGAACCCTACGCCAAGGCGACATCTTTGTTGTGGGTGAGCAATACGGTCGCGTTCGTGCGTTGATCAATGACCGTGGTGAGCGTGTGAAAGAAGCAGGCCCATCCGTACCAGTCGAGGTTCTCGGCCTGAACGGTACACCAGAAGCCGGTGACGTTTTGAACGTGGTGGACACAGAAGCACAAGCGCGTGAAATTGCGGAATACCGTGAAAACGCGGCCAAAGAAAAACGTGCAGCTGCGGGTGCGGCAACAACGCTAGAGCAATTGATGGCGAAAGCGAAGGAAGATGAAAACGTATCGGAGTTGCCAATCTTGGTCAAAGCCGACGTTCAGGGCTCTTCCGAGGCGATTGTCCAAGCGATGGAAAAAATCGGCAACGACGAAGTGCGGGTGCGCGTTCTACACTATGGTGTGGGTGCGATTACGGACACGGATGTCGGTCTTGCCGAAGCCTCTGGTGCGCCAATCATGGGCTTTAACGTGCGTGCAAACGCATCAGCACGGAACTCGGCAAACCAAAAAGGCGTTGAGATTCGCTATTATTCCGTCATTTATGACCTTGTCGATGATGTTAAAGCCGCGGCCTCTGGTCTGTTGTCTGCAGAAATCCGCGAGAACTTTATCGGCTATGCGTCGATCAAAGAAGTTTTCAAGGTTTCTGGCGTTGGCAAGGTTGCCGGTTGTATTGTTACAGAAGGCGTCGCGCGCCGCTCTGCGGGGGTACGTTTGCTGCGGGATAACGTTGTGATCCACGAAGGCACATTGAAAACGCTGAAACGCTTTAAAGACGAAGTCAAAGAAGTACAGTCTGGACAAGAGTGCGGCATGGCATTCGAAAACTATGACGACATTCGCGCAGGTGATGTTATCGAAATTTTCGAACGCGAAGAAATCGAGCGCACGCTCGACTAGGACCTAAGCGTCAGGACCAAGTTCAATTCGCCCTGATTTTGTCAGGGCGAATTTTTTTGTGCCATCCAAAACCACAGGCACCAATTCACGCCCAAAAGCAGCACCACCGTCGATGTTAAGGCGATTGCCGTAGTTTTTCGGAAAGTTAATCGGCGTGTGCCCATGCACGATATACTTTGGATGTGGCAGGGTATGCGCGTGAAATTCTTGCCTTATCCAAACCAGATCATTTTCGGTTTGCTCGGCAAGCGGTACATCCGGCCGAATACCCGCATGACAAAAATAGAGATCATCCGTTTCAAAAGACGTTTTTAGGTTCTTCAAGAATGCTTGGTGATCTTGTGGAATATGACGGCGCGCTTGCGCGTGGATATCACTTAGGAGGTCTTGCATGGGGGTAACTGAGATCCCATAGGACGCCAGTGTCTCGATCCCACCAATCCGTTCGTGCAACCAATGCATGCCGACCATCATATGTGGATCATGACGCGGAGGGGTTTCCAAAAACCACTCCATCATCCGATCATGGTTGCCTTTTAGCGTAATAAGCGTGCGGCTTTGAGCCAGTTGTATAAGCCGGTCAATGACACCTTTGCTATTTGGCCCGCGATCAATGTAATCGCCAACGCAAACAACTTTGGCATCGCGCCCACCATCTTGTTCGATCAGCTCAATCGCCTGATCGAGCTTGTCCAAATGACCGTGTATGTCGCCAATGGCGTAGATGGGCTGTGTCATAATATTCCTGTTTTCACAAACAGTAGGTCAAGCCTGAGGGTTTGGCACCCCCAGACTTATACAGGAAGTTTTTCAGCCAACGAAGCCTATTTTAGGCGCTTATTTCGTGCCGCCAAAAGTTTCAAACGCAATGCGTTGAGCTGAATAAAGCCTGCCGCATCTTTTTGATCATAGGCGCCCGCATCATCTTCAAAGGTGACGTGTGCTTCGGAATAGAGGCTGTGATCCGACCAACGGCCAACGGTTTTTGCCGAACCTTTATAGAGTTTCAACCGAACTGTGCCGGTGACGTGCTCTTGAGACTTGTCGATTGCCGCCTGAAGCATTTCGCGTTCCGGGCTGTACCAAAAGCCATTATAAATCAATTCGGCATAGCGGGGCATCAGGCTATCTTTTAGATGGCCTGCACCACTATCAAGGGTGATTTGCTCAATACCACGGTGCGCCTCAAGAAGAATTTCCCCACCAGGCGTTTCATAAATGCCACGGGATTTCATGCCGACAAAGCGGTTTTCTACGAAATCAAGGCGGCCAATTCCATGTTTGCGGCCATATTCATTCAGCTCGGTCAAAATTGTTGCCGGTGACATATCTGTCCCGTTGATGGCAACGGCATCCCCACGTTCAAACGTGATTTCGATGAATTCCGGCGTATCGGGTGCCTCTTCTGGGCTTACTGTGCGCTGGTAGACATAATCTGGTGCGGCCTCGGCTGGATCCTCTAGGACCTTACCTTCGGACGAGGTGTGCAGCAAATTTGCATCAACTGAGAACGGTGCTTCGCCGCGTTTATCCTTTGCGATCGGGATCTGGTGCTCTTCTGCAAAAGCGATAAGTTTTGTTCGGCTGCTTAGGTCCCATTCCCGCCATGGGGCGATGACTTTGATATCTGGGTTCAACGCATAGGCCGCCAATTCAAAACGAACCTGATCATTGCCTTTGCCAGTTGCCCCATGGGCCACGGCATCTGCGCCTGTTTCTTGTGCAATCTCAACAAGACGCTTTGAAATCAACGGACGCGCGATTGATGTACCCAAGAGGTATAGGCCTTCGTAAACTGCGTTTGCACGGAACATCGGGAAAACAAAATCACGGACAAATTCTTCGCGAACGTCCTCGATGTAAATGTTTTCAGGTTTGATCCCTAAAAGTTCAGCTTTTTTGCGAGCAGGGTCCAATTCTTCGCCCTGCCCAAGATCTGCAGTGAATGTCACCACTTCGCACCCATATTCGGTTTGAAGCCATTTCAAAATGATGGATGTATCCAAACCACCGGAGTAGGCCAGAACAACTTTTTTCGGCGCAGACATGGTAAATTCCTCTTATTCTGATTCAACGGTGGCGATACCTGTTTTACGCATTAGGGGCAAGAGACTTGCCCATTTATCGCCGTAACAAGGGTGTCAATTTGGGAATTTGGGTCGGCCAAAATGACCCACGATTCAACTCGGCACAAAAATTGCCGTTATCTTTAGGATCACGTACACACAGGATACGACCATGTTTCTCACTCGTCTAAAACGCCATTCGGCTTCGCAGGTCTTTTCGCCCGAGCAAGTCAGTCGCGCAATGAACAATTCCCAAGCCATTATCTATTTTTCTCCCACCGGAGTCATTCTTGACGCCAATGATAACTTCTTGAATGCACTGGGCTATCGTCTTGTGGATATCGTAGGGAAACATCACAGCATATTTTGCGACCCTCATTATATTGAAACCCCCGAATACGAAGAATTTTGGGACTCATTGGCCGAGGGTCAATTTCAAAGCGGGAGTTACAAACGCGTCACGTCAAACGGCGAGGATATTTTCATTCAAGCAACGTATAATCCAATTGTAAGTCATGACGGCACAGTAATCGGCGTCGTTAAGTATGCGGTCGATGTCACGATTCCCACAGTCAAACAAAAAGAAGCAATCGCTTTGACACAGGCGTCAATCTCTTTCTCGGTGGACGGTTATGTAACAGATGTGAACAAAACATTCTTAGGGGCTCTTGGATATACGTATGAAGAGGTAATTAACAAACATCACAGCATGTTCTGTGATCCTGAATATGTGAAAAGCGCGCAATATCGCCAATTTTGGGAAAAGTTAGGCTCTGGTCAAGCAGTTCACGGAGAGTTCCGCCGCCTTTGCAAAAACGGTCAGGACATTTTTATTCGTGCATCTTACAATCCAGATTATGATCTAAACGGCCAAATCATTGGCGTCACCAAATACGCCACCGACATTACCGAAGAGAAACGTAACCATGCAGAGGTCATGTCAGTGGTCGAAGGTACGGCCTCGGCCGTGACCGAAGTGAACCAATCCATCACGCATATCGCTGATCTCATGCGCAATACAACGGACTCAGCGAATGTCACGGTGCAGGCCACCCATGATGTAAAAGGCATAGTTGGGAATTTGATTACTGCTTCTGAAAAAATGAGTTCGACCGTTGAGCAAATTTATTCGATTGCAGATCAAATTAACCTGCTAGCTTTGAACGCCGCAGTAGAAGCGGCTCGTGCTGGTGACGCAGGCAAAGGGTTTGCGGTGGTTGCAGGTGAGGTCAAAAATCTTGCGACAAGCGCATCAGGTTTTACATCATCCATTGCACAGGAAATCGAAACAGTGCAAAAAATCTCGAATGAGATTTCAAATAGCATGACGGACATGCTTCGAAACACTGAAATGCTGAAAGACAGTACAATATCTGTGTCCTCGGCCACGGATCAGCAAACTGCGGCCATGACGGATATTTCAACGCGCATGGTGAATCTTGCGAATATGATAAACAAGTAATCGCAGAACTTTCTGCTTCACACCCAGCGGGTGTATGCAACAGTATATGCTTGCATCACCTGACGGGTTGGGTCACTTCTGAGCATATGAGTGATTTCAGAACAGCCGCCGACGCAAGTGAACAAGAAATGCGCGCAGTTTTTGCGCCAACACCTTTGCAACATAACGCGCATCTCAGCGCGCTATATGATGCCGACATCTGGCTAAAGCGCGAAGACCTGAGCCCGGTTCGATCCTATAAATTGCGCGGGGCGTTTAACGCGATGCGCAAGGTCAAAGAGCAATCAAGATTTGTCTGTGCCAGTGCGGGAAACCATGCCCAAGGTGTGGCCTATATGTGTAAACACTTTGATGTGCATGGTACAATTTTTATGCCGGTGACAACACCGCAACAAAAGATTCAAAAGACCAAGATTTTTGGTGGCGACAACGTCGAGATCAAATTGGTTGGCGACTATTTCGACGACTGTTTGCGCGCAGCCCAAGATTTTTGCCAAGCAGAAAATGCACATTTCCTTCCGCCCTTTGACGATCTTGATGTCATAGAAGGACAGGCGACAGTTGCCGTCGAAATTGAACAACAGTTAGGCAAAATTCCGGATCACATTGTCCTACCGGTTGGGGGGGGCGGATTATCGTCCGGCGTGATCAAGTATTTTGGAAACAGTCCTCAGTATTCCTTGGTTGAACCCATGGGAGGGGCCTGTTTATGGGCTGCTCTGATCGCGGGCAAACCTATAGCCTTGGACCATGTCAACACATTTGCCGATGGGGCCGCCGTAGGAAAGATAGGTCAACGTACATTTGAGACCCTTCATTCTGTGGGCCTCGCCTCTGTGATCCGTGTCCCCGAAGATCGATTATGTTTATCTATGCTGGATATGTTGAATATCGAAGGTATCGTCCTTGAGCCTGCCGGAGCACTGTCCGTTGATGCTTTGAAAGATCTTGGACAAGCCATTCGGGGACGAACCGTTGTATGCGTCACATCCGGAGGAAACTTTGATTTTGAACGCTTACCCGAAGTGAAAGAGCGCGCTCAGAAATTCGCCGGTGTCAAAAAATATTTGATCCTGCGCATGCCTCAGCGCCCTGGTGCCCTAAAAGAGTTTCTGAACTTTTTGGGTCCAGAGGACGATATCACACGCTTTGAGTATCTCAAAAAATCCACGCGGAACTTTGGGTCAATCCTAATAGGCATAGAGACCAAAGAGCCCGAACAATTCAACCATTTCTTTGAAAGGCTGAATAGCTCAGGGTTTACATATACCGACATTACAAACGATGAAATCTTGGCGCAATTTGTGATTTAATGGAATTCAAAGGGACACGCACAGTTATTACAGGTGGGGCAAACGGGATTGGTCGCGCTTTGGCGTTCGAAATTACGCGCCGCGGCGGCAAGGTTGTCCTCTTGGACCTTAATCCACAGGCGCTTAAAGCCGCAGGCGAGCAGCTTTCATGCCCTTGGTACGTCTGTGATGTGACGGAGGAAGCCCACCTGACCTCTTGCGTTCTTGAGATACAGCAAGAGCATGGCCCAATCGATATGTGGATTTCTGGTGCAGGCGTATTGTCCCCTGACCCAACTCATGCCGCCTCGGCCAATAACGATATGTGGACCCGCGCATGGGATGTTCATGTTATGGCCCATGTCTACGCCGCGCGATGCCTTTTGCCGACAATGCTAGATCGCGGGCGTGGCTATCTGGTTAATATTGCATCAGCTGCCGGTCTGCTGTGCCAAATTGGCGATGCCGCCTATTCTGCAACCAAACATGCAGCGGTCAGTTTCGCGCAATCTTTGGCAATTTCACACGGGGATCAAGGCATATCTGTTTCCGTCGTTTGCCCACAGTATGTTTCGACGCCATTGTTGGGATACGATAATGATCACGTTTCAGATGAGACAGGGTTACTTTCCTCCAAAGACGCCGCCATCCTCATTTGTGATGGGCTGGAACAGCAAGACTTTTTGATCTTAACGCATCCCGAGGTGGCCGATTACACACAATTCAAAGCACAAAACCCTGAAAAATGGATCAAGGGAATGCAGCGCCTGCGGGACAAACAATATGACGAAGATGGCATCCTAAAAATCGGACAGCTGCACCGCCTGGTTTAGGCCGCAAATTTCTGGGCAATTTGGGCCATAAAGTCGGCTCTGGACAGATCATAGCACTCAACCACAGCTCTCAGATCAATTTCATCTCCTTGGCCTTGTTCGGCAAGAATTTCTCCGTTTTGGCAGAGATCTGCAAAATTCTGAAAACCCAAATTCAATGCGCTCCCTTTCAAAAAATGCATATGCGCTTCTAGCTGATCCACCCCAGTTTCATCACGAAATAGATCAATTATGCTTTCCACCTCTTCTAAGAACAGCTCGATAATCTCATCAAAACCATCTTCTCCAACTTCATCGCGCAACTCTGCGACCCTTTTCCAATCAATCATGGCTCTACTCCTCTATCGGCCAATGATTGCCCCAGACTGTTAACAGAGTGTTACGGCTAAAATTGAAGTATTTAGAATGCGGTTTTTAGATATCTGTTAACCTAAGCTTGGCACAGTAAATGAGTACAAAGTGTAGGGTTAACGATTGGCGCAGACGGCAAACATTCCTCATGAGGCACTTCCGGCCAAAGGAAGACGCATTTTGGTTGTGGATGATAGCCGTCTGCAACGCAAAATCACGTCGACAATGTTGCGCCGGTGGGGCTTTGAGGTGCTTGAGGCAGCAAGTGGAAAAGACGCTCTTGAAATAGCCCAAGACTATATGCCTGATCTGATCATAAGCGACTGGATGATGCCGGGGATGACCGGACTAGAACTGTGCCAAGAGATCCGTCAAAAATCAAAGGACCGATATTGCTATTTTATTTTGGTCACGTCCAAATCCGAAAAAGCCGAAGTTGCAAGGGGGTTGGATATCGGTGCGGATGATTTCCTTAGCAAACCTGTAAACGCATCCGAACTACAGGCGCGCATCGCCGCGGGCGAGAGAATCATCACAATGCAAGAGGAACTGCAGACCAAAAACCGACTGATTTCAGATACATTATCCGAGCTCCAACGCCTTTACACAGCGGTCGATAATGACCTTGTTGAGGCGAAAAAATTGCAACAATCTTTGGTGCGTGACCGGCATCGTTCCTTTGGATCGTGTGAAATTTCTTTGCTTCTCAACAGCGCCGGTCATGTCGGCGGCGACCTTGTAGGTATGTACCAAGCAGGACCAGATCATGTTGGGTTTTACGGCATTGATGTGTCAGGCCACGGAATTAGCTCGGCCCTTATGACCGCGCGGTTGGCCGGTTATCTCTCTTCTTCGGAACCAGAGCATAACCTCGCCTTGCGCGTTGATCATATGGGACTGTCACGTCCTCGGGATCCCGCCAAAGTCATCTCGGATCTTAACCGTCTGGTCCTAGAGGAAATGACAACAGATCTATATTTTACTATGCTCTTAGCCCACCTTGATCTAGGAACAGGAGCTCTTGAGGTGGCCCAAGCCGGTCATCCGCATCCTGTCATTTTGCGCGCCGATGGACGGTTTGAAACAATCGGCGAAGGCGGTCTTCCCGTTGGCCTTATCCCCAAAGCAGAATTTGACACTACCACCCACGCATTGCGATCAGGCGACCGTATTTTGATCCTGTCAGATGGCGTAACCGAATGTCCAATGCCTGATGGCCGCATGATAGAGGACATGGGGTTAGACGTGTTTGCACGTGGGTTTTCGACCGAAACGGGACCGGCGCTATTAGATGGTTTAATGTGGCATCTTACCCAAACCGCGCAAACAGATCGGTTACCGGACGATGTCTCTGCTGTTTTGGTAGAATTTTATGGCTCACATTTGATTTAATTGCATAAATCTTTTCAAGAAAAACCGGTCACCCGGGTTGGCCACAAGTTGGCTTGCCTCTTCTATAGGCATCCAATGCGCTTCATGACCAACTTCTGTGGGATCACAAATTTTGCGAACAGGTTGGGCCACATAGATGGAACAAATCTTATTCGCGTACATATCGTACTCTGGCATAAAGACATATCGACGAAACACACCCATTTTGCGCGGCGCGGCAACACGCCAACCGGTCTCTTCCATGACCTCTCGGTGTAAGGCCGTCACAGGAGATTCTCCTGGATCGACACCACCTCCTGGTAATTGAAACTCACTTTCCGGCATTGATTGGTGTGTCACCAACACCATGCCCCCGCGTTCGATGATGGCATATGCACCTGGACGAGGACGATAAGAAATTCCCGCAAGGGGTTGTTCACCGAACCGACGCATCCTATTTACCTCACTTCTTGCAACGCTTGTTCCTATACCGCAAACAGGGTATGGCACATATTGCGCAACATGGGGAAGCCTTATGTCTATGGGTTCAAAAATCGCATGGGACGATACCGTCCTTCCGTTTCAGCTAGATAAATCTGACACTCGAGGCCGAGTGGTACGTCTTGATGGCGTTCTAAGCGGTGTTCTGAAACAGCATGATTATCCCCCCGTGGTCGAAGCTTTGGTCGCGGAAATGGCACTTTTGACCGCGCTTATCGGTGAAAGCATCAAATTACGCTGGAAACTGTCCTTACAGGTGCAGACCAAAGGGGCCGTGCGCATGATTGCCACGGATTACTATGGTCCAACCAAAGAAGGAGAGCCAGCACGTATTCGCGCCTACGCAAGTTTCGACCCTGACCGTCTAACAGACGGCACTCCGTTCGAGCAAATCGGAAATGAAGGATATTTTGCGGTCCTCATCGACCAAGGGAATGGCATGAAGCCTTACCAAGGAATTGCCCCTTTATCTGGTGGATCATTGACCGCAGCGGCCGAAGGATATTTCGCCCAGTCAGAGCAACTTCCAACTCGGTTTTTGTTGAAGTTTGGCAAATCTCAGGAACCAGGCGTTGCCGAGCATTGGCGCGCAGGGGGTGTGATGTTGCAACACATGCCAAAGGCATCACCGTCAGTAACGGGCGAAGGTGGAAGCGGCGAAGATGGGCTATTGATTGCCAATGACCTACTCGATGGCGATGACGAGGAAAATTGGAACCGCGCCAACATATTGCTAAGCTCGGTCGAAGATCTTGAGCTGATCGGCCCCAGTGTGACGCCAACCGAATTATTGGTGCGCTTGTTCCACGAAGAAGATCCTCGGGTTTTCGATGCTCAACACGTTGAATTTGGCTGCACCTGTTCCGAGGACCGTGTCCGCCAATCGCTATCGATTTATTCAGCGAAAGACATAGAAAAAATGACAACGCCAGAAGGGACTGTAACAGCAGACTGTCAATTCTGTGGGTCGCATTATGTGTTGGATCCAAAGACAGTTGGATTTGAGGCACAACCCTCTCAGGACGATGCAGAATAATCTGATCTCAAAATTGCGCGCGGCCGTATCCAATACGGCCGTGGCCTCTTCTGATTTTGATTTGAACCCCGACTATGACCCTCCTGAGAACCGAATTCTTCGGCCTGCCGCTGTGTTAATCGGTGTGACCGCTTTTGACGATCATCCTCGCGTCGTTCTTACTCAACGTTCGTCACACTTAAAACACCACCCTGGACAGATCGCTTTTCCGGGCGGCAAACAAGACAAAACAGATCAAGACGCAGTCGCTTGTGCCTTGCGAGAAGCCCGTGAAGAAATTGGTTTGCCTTCTGATCATGTCGATATCTTGGGCACAATAGCCCCACACGAAACGGTTACAGGGTTCCAAGTGACACCCGTGGTTGGCCTAATCACACGGGATTTTGACCCCACACCCGAAGAGGGCGAAGTCGCAGAAGTATTTGCCCCGCCTCTTAGCTTTCTTGCCGCTCCTTCAAATTATGCGGTCCAACAACGACGCTGGCGCGGACAATGGCGGAACTATTATACCGTCCCGTTCGGACCCTATTACATCTGGGGTGCAACGGCGCGCATTCTAAGGGGACTGGCCGAACAGATGGCGCAGTCAGAACAAGATGGGCAGTGATCTAAAAATTTCAGTAGACTGGCTTCGCCATGACGCAACACAGGCGGTATGCGCAGCGTTGAGCAGTCGAGGATTCCAAGCGCTTTTTGTCGGGGGATGCGTGCGAAACGCGCTATTGGGTGCACCAGTGTCAGACATTGATATTGCCACAGATGCGCACCCCCTTCAAATTATGGAATGCGCAAAGAGTGCGAACCTCAAAGCGGTGCCCACGGGTATTGATCATGGTACAGTGACGATCCTATCAGACGGGATACCGCACGAGGTCACAACATTTCGCCAGGACGTCGAGACGGACGGACGCCGCGCCGTTGTTGCCTTTGCGGACACGATTGAACAAGATGCATTGCGCCGTGATTTCACGATGAACGCCCTTTATGCCGAGGCAGACGGCACCGTAATCGACCCTCTTGGCGGTATTTCTGATCTCGATGATAGATACGTGCGGTTTATCCAAGATCCGGCCCAGCGCATTCGCGAAGACTATCTGCGCATTTTGCGATTTTTTCGCTTTAATGCATGGTACGCGGATCCCACCCAAGGTTATGACCCAGAGGCATTGGCCGCAATCGCGGACCTATTTGAGGGGATGGAAACACTCTCCAAGGAGCGCGTCACAAGTGAGATGTTAAAGCTCTTCTCTGCGCCAGTTGCGTTTTCGGCAATAAGCGTCATGTCACAGGTCGGCGTGTTGCAATATCTGTTGCCCGGCGCCACGCCCAAGGCCTTGGGCCTGTTGGAACATTTTGAAGCATCGATGTCTGTTGCACCTTCGCCAATGCGACGGCTGGCCTCTTTGGGATTAGATTTGGAAATTAGTCGACTGCGCTTGTCCAAAAAAGAACTCACTACCCTAGACCTGCTGCACACAGCGCTTAGGGGCGACATGCCTGTGACGGAGTGCGCATATTTTCACGGACCAGAACATGCAAATGACGTTCTATTGCTACGCGCTGCTTTCTTGGAAACACCACCCAACCCATCAGATATTGACGTGATCGCAACTGTGGCAACTGCCCGCTTTCCAATTACCGCAAGCGATCTCATGTCACAACTAACCGGACGGGCGCTTGGCGAGGCATTGAAACGGTTGGAACGCCAGTGGCTTGACAGTGATATGCAACTCACTAAGACTGAGCTTTTAAAACGGTTGTAGGTCACAATGGCTTTTGACGCTTTTCTTTCCCTTGCATTGCTTGCCATTGCCACCCTCTTTACACCTGGTCCGAATAACGCACTTTTGGCGACATCTGGTGTGAACTTTGGCTTTCGCAGAACCCTCCCCCATTTGTTCGGGGTCTCTTTGGGCTTTGGTGTGATGCTGTTTATCGTTGGTCTATTTTTAGGTGAGTTGTTCAAACAAAGCGCCCTGTTACAGGCAATCTTGGGATGGGTCAGCGTCGGCCTCCTCCTTTTTGTTGCATACCAGATCGCGACCACCGGAGGGCTAAGTTCGGCCAAAGGCGAACCAAGACCCTTTCGGTTTGTCGAAGCGGCAGCCTTTCAATGGGTCAATCCAAAGGCATGGGCCATGGCGATTGCGGTTACCGCTCAGTTTGTAAAAGATGCCGAGTCCGCAATTATGATCGCCGCTTTCATCTCGGTTGTCTTCTCAATCTTGGGCACAGCATCCGCGGCGACTTGGGTTGGGTTGGGTCAGGTCTTACGTCGGTTTCTACAAAACCCTCTTCGCCTACGTATATTCAATTTGACGATGGCAGGGCTGATCGTCAGCAATGTTGTCATTATCTTTTTAGAATAGTGATTTACAGTTTCGCCTAAAAGCTGTATTCTGAGCGGCTTTTTGGAGGCGAATAATGTTTAGATATTTTGAAAATTTGGTGGATCCGTTCACACGTTATGAGGCTTCTGACGCGCCTCCCAAAAAAATCTTTCCGTTCTTACGCATGTACCTAAAGCCATTTTATGGCGTCTTTATACTTGCAGTACTTTTATCTGCTTTGGTTGCCGCATCGGAACTGGGTCTGATTATGGTCATCAGTTGGCTGGTGGATACGTTGCAGTCCGACGCAGATTTTTCACTGTCCTCCTATAAAAATGAACTTTTATGGCTGGTGGCATTTGTTTTACTCTTGCGGCCAATTGTTTTCGGATTGGACGTCTTGATCCTAAACAACACCTTGATGACCAACGTCGCGACCTTGGCACGCTGGCGCGCGCATCGCCATGTCTTGCGTCAATCCATTGGATGGTTCGAAAGTGACTTTGCCGGCCGCATTGCAAATCGGGTTATGCAAACACCTGGTGCCATTGGCGAAGTCGTATTTCACACATTCGAGGCCTTGGCCTATGCCAGCTTTTATTGGATCGGATCCTTTATCATTCTAGGAATTGGCGAGCCGCAATTGATCTGGCCTTTGGCCATTTGGATGATAAGTTATATTGCCTTCACGATCTGGGTGGTGCGGCGCATCGGGCCTGCGTCTGAGGCCGCCTCGGATGCCCGTTCTGATTTGAATGGCGAAGTTGTGGACGCATATACCAACATCCACTCGGTAAAGATGTTTGCGACAGAGCAAAGCGAACTTGCAAGCGCCAAACAAGCCATCGCGCAAACGCGCCAAACGGTTGCGTGCGAGATGCGAATTTATACCATAATGGATATTGGATTGGTCACGGTAAACGGTTTCTTGATGGTCGCAATGATTGGCTGGGCTTTGTATTTGTGGACCTTGGGGCAAGCCTCAACCGGTCTCGTGGCCGCAGCCGCAGCGCTTGTGATGCGCCTAAGCGCTATGTCTGGTTGGATCATGTGGGCGTTGACCAGCTTTTTCCGCGAGCTCGGTGTAATCCGTGAGGGGCTTCGGACGATATCAGAGCCGATTGGCCTGGTGGATACCCCAAATGCCACACCGTTAAAAATCGCAAGCGGCGCGATCTCATTTCAGGATGTATCGCACCATTATGGCAAAACCTCGGGCGGCTTGCAGCACCTAAGCCTGAACGTCGCACCGGGTGAAAAGGTGGGCTTGGTCGGGCGTTCCGGTGCAGGGAAATCCACATTGTTCAAGTTGCTGTTACGCTTTTACGACTTGGAAAGTGGATCGATCCGTATCGATGCGCAGGACATTCAAAAGGTCACCCAAGATAGCCTGAGAGCCCAAATAGGAATGGTCCAACAAGAAAGCAGCTTGTTGCACAGAAGCATTCGTGAAAACATCGCCTATGGCATGCCAAGCGCCACCGAAGACGACATAATTCGCGCCGCGAAACAGGCGGACGCCTATGAGTTCATCACCGCACTTTCCGATAAGGATGGGAACACCGGTTTTGATGTCAAAGTTGGCGAAAGAGGCGTCAAACTGTCTGGCGGACAACGACAACGCATTGCACTTGCCCGCATTATGCTAAAAGATGCGCCCATTCTGTTGCTGGATGAAGCAACCTCTGCGTTGGATAGTGAATCCGAGGCCGCGATACAAAAGACCTTGTACACCTTGATGGAAGGCAAAACTGTAATCGCGATTGCCCATCGCCTCTCGACCATTGCGTCCATGGATCGCATCATCGTCTTAGAGGATGGGCAGATCGCAGAAGAGGGCACGCATGACGTGCTTTTGAAGAAAAATGGACTATATGCAGGCTTCTGGGCGCGCCAATCGGGTGGCTTTTTGGATATGAAGGCAGACACGTGAAATTTTTAGACACTCTTGTCCCAAACCAAGCACCGGCAAGCGGACCACCTCCACGCAGCTTAATGGCTTTTGTAAAATGGGCCTTAGATGGCTCTGGCTTTGGTCTGAGCTTGGCGGCTGTGTCCTCAATTTTTGCTGGCATCATGGAAATGGGCGGTGCATTGGTCTTGGGTTGGGTCATTGACGCGGCACTTACCTCTTCGGCGGAAACATTTTGGCAAGACAACATCCCTTTGGTCCTGCTGGGGCTGTTTTTCTTTTTCGTTGCGCGCCCGTTTGCGTTTTCGGTAAGCACGATATTGAACTCATACGTCGTCGCCCCCAATATTCACAACCTTGTCTTGTCGCGCCTTCACCGATGGTCTTTGGGGCATTCTGTTGGTTTTTACGACAATGATTTTGCGGGGCGAATTGCGCAAAAGGAAATGCAAACCGCCCGAGCCTTAACAGACGCAGTGGTCGAAATCTTTCACACAGCGCTTTTTGCCTTGGCGTCAATGCTGGGTGCATTGGTTATTGTTGGGCAAATGAACTTTACAATGGTCGCCTTACTATCAATTTGGGTTGCTGCATATTTGGCACTCATTCGGTATTTTATGCCAAAAATCCGCGTGAAATCCGCCGCAAAGGCCGGAGCGCGGGCCAATGTGACCGGTCAAATCGTGGACACGGTCACAAACATCAAAACGGTTAAACTGTTCGCGCATGCAGACCACGAAGACAAGGCCGCCCTGCGTGCGATGGAGAAACAACGCCAAGCCACTTTGGAACATAGTGTTGTGTCTATCAAGCTACGTCTCTGGCTTATGTGCTTGGCGGGCGTTTTGCCCGTCGTACTCGTGGGCAGTGCGTTGGTATCATGGACAAACGGCGCGACCACTGCTGGCCAAATCGCTGCGGCCGGTGCCGTGTCATTGCGTCTTAGCCAAATGACCGGTTGGGTCAGCTTTACATTGATGGCGCTTTACGGAAACATTGGTGAAGTTGAAAACGGCATGAAAACCCTAACTCCGCCGCACGACATTACAGACCAACCAGATGCACAAGACCTGCACATAGATGAAGCCAAAGTCACATTTGCCAACGCCACCTATGCCTATGGGCGTGAGAGTGGCGGAATACAAAACGTTGATATGGAAATAGCAGCCGGACAAAAAGTGGGAATTGTGGGTGCGTCCGGCGCTGGCAAATCGACCTTGGTTTCGGCTTTGCTACGCCTGTATGATCTGGAACAGGGCCGCATCGAAATAGACGGTCAGGACATTTCAACAGTCACACAAGAAAGCTTGCGCCACAATATTGGCATGGTCACCCAAGAAACCGCTATGTTCAACCGAAGCGCTCATGACAACATCCTATACGGGCGACCAGATGCAACTGAGGCAGAAGTAATCAGCGCAGCCAAGCAAGCCAAAGCGCATGACTTTATCGTTGATCTGCGAGACCACCAAGGACGCACCGGATATGATGCGCATCTTGGGGAGCGTGGAGTTAAACTCTCTGGCGGACAACGACAACGAATTGCCCTTGCCCGTGCGATTTTGAAAAATGCCCCTGTTTTGATTTTGGATGAGGCAACCTCGGCATTAGATAGCGAAGTCGAAGCGGAAATTCAGGCCGCACTTGATACTGTTATGACCGGAAAAACCGTTCTGGCGATTGCACACCGCCTGTCTACAATTGCGCGGATGGATCGCATTATTGTCTTGGACAAAGGACAGATTGTCGAAGACGGCACGCATACTGAGTTACTTGAGCTCGGCGGTCTTTATGCGCGGTATTGGAACAGACAATCCGGCGGGTTTATTGGTATTGCCGAGGCCGCCGAATAAGACTTTCCCTAGCTACATTGTTTGGGTATGTGCATGAACATGCAACAGTATCATATCAAGCGACTTGGACACCTTGGCGACGGTATCACCGAAGACGGTTTATTTGCGCCAATGACACTTCCCGGTGAAACAATCACCGCAGAAGGTACGGGCCCGCACCTTGAAAACGTGAAAATCGTCGACCCCTCTGACACACGTGTCAAACCAAAGTGCCGACACTTTAAGGCCTGTGGCGGGTGTCAGCTGCAACATGCATCAGACGATTTTGTTGCGGATTTCAAAGTTGGGATTATCCGCAAAGCCTTGTCCGCGCATGGAATTGAAACGGAAATTCGTCCTTGTTTAACCTCGCCCGAGAAATCGCGCAGGCGCGCAAGTTTCGCGATTAAACGCACAAAGAAAGGCACGATGTCAGGCTTTCACGCCCGCGCCTCGGATGTGATTATCGAGATCCCTGATTGCACTTTACTTGACCCTGAACTGCTCGCCGCGCGCAATGTTGCCGAGCAAGTGGCCGTGTTAGGAATGAGCCGTAAGGGAGAAGTCACCGCGACAGTGACACTTTCAGAGGCCGGTCTAGATATCGTTGTCAAAGGTGGAAAACCGTTAGAGCCGGCACTTGAACTTAGCTTGGCCCAAGCCTGCGATCATTTGGGAATTGCGCGTCTTACATGGGAGGATGAAATCATCGCAACGCGCCATGCGCCTGTGCAGATTTTCGGAACTGCACGCGTGGTCCCCCCACCCGGAAGCTTTCTGCAGGCGACCAAAGATGGCGAAACGCAAATGGCGGCTCTGGTGTGTGACATTACAAAAGGCGCAAAAAACGTGTTGGACCTCTTTAGCGGATGTGGAACGTTTAGCCTGCCCTTGGCACAACAAGCGAACATTCATGCCGTAGAGGGAGATGCCGCAATGGTGGCGGCGTTGGACAAAGGATGGCGGTTTACTGAAAATCTGCACCATGTGTCATCCGAAACCCGCGATCTATTCCGCAGGCCATTAATGCCAGACGAATTACGCAAATATGACGCGATTGTCATAGACCCTCCCCGCGCGGGCGCCGAAGCGCAAATCGCCGAGATTGCAAAAGCACAGGTTCCTCGAATTGCCTATGTGTCCTGCAATCCTGTGACTTTTGCACGCGATGCGGCGACATTGGCAAAAAACGGATTTACGCTTGAATTTGTTCAACCAATAGATCAGTTCCGTTGGTCAACACACACAGAATTGGTCGCATCGTTTTCCAAAATCACCTAGGTCAGTCCAAGGAATACTGACCATTTGAGTGTCAATTGATACAAACGGGCCGTGGAAAGAAGAGTGTTATTTGTGTACTAAGACCGAAAAACGAGCGGTTTCAATGTTAGCAGTACATCGTAGTTTCTCAGTAGCGTTTTTGCTTTTATCTCTTTTGGTAAGTCCTTTTTGGGCCTCTTCTGTGTTTGCCAACACGAAGGATCAGGTGACCAGTATTGTGGTCAAAAAAGCAGATCGGGTCATGTATTTGGTCAGTGGGAACGAAATCTTGCGAAAATACAACATCGGTCTGGGGTTTAGACCCACAGGAGACAAGAAAATCTCAGGCGATGGTCGCACACCTGAAGGGGCATATTTTATCGACCGTAAGAACCCAAATTCAAAATATTTCCTAAGCCTTGGGATCTCTTACCCCAATGCCCAAGATAGAGCTGAAGCAAAAACCTTAAACAAAAGCCCGGGCGGCGACATATTCATTCATGGCCGGAACGACCTGTCTTGGATGCTTCGACGAGATTGGACTGCGGGGTGTATCTCAGTTTCCAATCGGGACATCAAAGAAATCTATCGATTGGTAGACATCGGAACCCCGATATTTATTCAGCCGTAGCAGCATCAGCGCTAAGAGACTGTCCCCCAAGGACCAAAGTCCACCAGATTTTTCCAGACGGTTCTTGGAACCAGTCGAACCCCATGTCTTGTGCATTTTTGTCCAACAGAACGTCGCGTGTATTTGCATTCGACATCCATGCGGACAACGTTTCGATCTCGTTTTCATAGGTTTCAGAGATAACTTCTCCGATCAGCATCTTACCATATCCAACGCGCCTCACACGCTCAAGCGGGCTGGACCCGTCCGAGCCAAAGTGCCAAGGGCGATTTTGAACAGACATGTCCCGCGCATGGGTTGCCGCGGCAGCGTTGAGTTGCGCATTCAATTGCAAAACCGGTGCTCCGACAGTTGAGCGCAGCGCATTCACCGCATCCAACATCCTAAATTGTACCGCGGCTTTGTTTTGAGCAGTCAAGTTATAATACTTTGGCAACGGCAAGCCGTCAGGACCCAACTGAGGCGGAGCTGGTGTTTCACACGCAGCCAAAAACAAAACCGATAAAAACGCGAACCAAATAGAACGAAGCATGGCATCCCCCAATGTATCCCTTGGCCTTAGCTAAAAAATCGTTGCTAATCAAACCCAGTTTGGCAAAACTTGGCCAGTTCACCAGAGTTTGAATTGTAGAGGCAACATTCTGGCCGTAAAACAGGCTAGATTTGAAAAAGGACTGTCTGAATCATGCAACATCTCTCACGACGTGGATTCATATTCTCGGCAACTGCTGCGGCTGGAACAACTGCGTTTGCGCAATCTGAGATTGTGAATGACACGGCCACAACGGAAATTGAAAAAGATGTTTCGCGTTCGGTTCGTCACAATATTTCAAGCTTTCGCGCCCTAGACTGGCGACCCTATTTCGATAATCTCAACAAAGGTGCGATTTTGTGTGACACGGAATCACGCGCGCTTCATTACTGGTCCGAAGATGAAAGCATCTACAAACTATTCCCATCTTCTGTTCCCTTGTCCGAAGATCTGACGCGACGCGGTAGAACACGGGTTACACAAAAAGTTGAAGGACCAAGCTGGCGCCCAACACCATCTATGCTGGAACGTAATCCCGATTGGCCAAAATTTATCGGGCCAGGTCCACAGAACCCGCTCGGCACACATGCGTTGTACCTAAGTTGGCAGTATTACCGTATCCACGGCACCCATGATACACGCAAAATTGGGCGCAGATCATCCAATGGTTGCATCGGCCTATATAACGAACATATCGCTGAACTGTTCGAATTGGCGAAAGTTGGCACACAAGTGTTGCTAATTTGACATCGAAAGTATCTTTATGTGCAATCTATAGATTGCATGCTTCACCTGTTTCACTATATTGGCGATAGTGTTGTCACCGGCTAAACCGGCCAATACATCGTGTTTTGCGAGATATATGAGGTAATACAATGAAAAAGTTCGCACTTGCAGCAGCATTCGCAGTCGCATCAACAGCAGCATTCGCAGGCGGCATGGACGCTCCAGTAATGGAAGCTCCAGTCATCATCGAAGAAGCAGTCAACACAGCAACAGCATCTTCAGGTTCAAACCTGATCTTGCCATTGATTGCTCTTTTGGCAATCGCGGCTGCAGTTCAATAAGAACTAACGCAATTTGCATTAGATTGGTCACGTTTTTACGTGGCCAATTTTTTTTGTCCGTTCGTTTGTCCGCTTGTCAGTTTTTTCCGATGGGCGTAAAGCAGAGCCATGGTTGAAATTTGCCTTGATAATATGTCCTATCACGCCGGCCCGCACATCATCCTTGATGATATGTCGTGGACCGCATCCGACAAACGAATCGCTATCATAGGGCAGAATGGGTCGGGCAAATCGACTTTGGCCCGCGCTTTGGCGGGGCTCATTGCGCCCACGTCGGGTAGTGTGACGGTAAACGGGTTTCACCCATCTGAGGACCGCAAAGCCGCGATCGAGACAATTGGCATATTGTTTCAAAACCCAGATCACCAGATCATTTTCCCGACTGTCATCGAGGAACTATGCTTTGGACTGCGTGAAAGTGGGATTTTGCCAGAAATTGCCACCCAACGCGCACAGGAAATCTTGGCCGAATTCGACCGCGCAGATTGGGAAAATCGTCAGATATCAACGCTGTCTCACGGTCAAAAACAGCTCGTCTGTTTGATGTCTTTATTATTGATGACCCCAAAATTGCTGATTTTGGACGAACCTTTTTCCGGATTGGATATCCCTACCAAGGTTGCCCTATCTCAGCGATTTGATGCATTAGACCAACAGATTATACATATTACGCATGATCCTGACACGATTGCAGACTATGACCGCGTGCTTTGGATCGAGGAGGGTCGGATCGAACACTACGGCCCGCCTCAAAATGTCATTCCCAAGTATTTAGAGGCCATGTACCCGGGTACCGCGTAAATATGCTAAGCCTCGTATCCTCTAAAACCACCAGATATCATTCTTTATCCACTGGCCTAAAGTTTGCGGCCCTTTTTGTTTTTTCCATCTGTTTTGTGATGTCATCCAGTTTGACGATCCAAAGCATTGGATTGCTTGTCGTTATCGTAGCCTATGCAGTTGAGGGAACTGCATTTTTGTGGGACGGCGTCAAAAGACTGCGCCCTTTGCTCATTTTTATTGCTCTCATTTGCGTTTGGCACACGATCACACTGGATATTGAGCAGGGCCTGATCCTATGTCTACGGATTACTTCAGCCGTGGCATTTGCAAATCTCGTAACCATGACAACACCACTGCAAGAGATGAAAGATGCGTTTCTCTGGCTTTTGCAACCTTTGAAATGGGTCGGCATCAACACCGCGTCGATTGCTCTTGCGCTTGCCATAATGATTCGATTTGTTCCTGTTTTTCTTGAACAAACCAACAATCTTCGCACAGCGCACGGCGCACGAAGCACCAAAAAAGCAAGTTGGCGAATCGTTTTTCCAGTTGCAATTGCGGTATTGGATAATGCAGAGCACGTCACAGACGCGATACGCGCAAGGCGCGGTTACTAACGGGGACACGGCAATGAACACCAAAGACATCGTTTACATTTCTCTTTTTGCTGCCTTGGTGGCTGTGTTGGGCCTCATCCCCGCAATCATGTTGCCAACGGGAATTCCAATCACTGCGCAAAGTTTGGGTGTTATGTTGGCCGGCACAATTCTGGGCGCAAAACGCGGTGGACTTGCAGTTTTGCTATTCATTGTTTTGGTCGCTCTTGGATTGCCCCTTTTGTCTGGCGGTCGTGGTGGCCTTGGTGTGTTTGTGTCCCCAACGGCCGGCTTTGTCGTAGGCTTCCCAATCGCCGCATTCGCAACTGGATATCTAATGGAGAGATTGCCAATAGAGAAAATCGGAATTGCTGCAGGGATAGCCGCGGTGATTGGAGGTATTTTCGTCCTCTACATCTGTGGGATCGTTGGCTTTTCGATTGTCATGGGCAAATCCATTTGGGTATCCACACTTGCGATGTCGCCATATATTCCGGGTGACTTTCTAAAAGCCTTGGTAGCAGGCTCTCTCACACAAGCAATATTTGCGGCGCGGCCACAATCCGTGTTGAGCAAACAATAAGTCTATCTATCGCCTAATCAGCATGGCGGTGCCAAGGCCGCCCGCGGCCGCAATAGATGCAAGCCCATGACCTTGATCAAGGTCGTGGAACAATCTGACAGCCAAAATTGCGCCCGATGCCCCAATCGGATGCCCCCGAGCGAGTGCGCCACCTTTTTGGTTAAGCCGGTCAATCGGCAAATCACAGTCGCGGGCACATACAATTGCTTGGACAGCATAGGCCTCCATCAGTTCGATTTTCTGCAAGTCTGCTGGTTGAAGTGCATTGCGATCCAAAACTTTGCGTATGGCGTAAACCGGTGAAAGAGCGGGCTGTCTTGGATCCGAACCTAGAGTGAGATGATCAACTATCTCAGTACCTGCAAGACCGTGTTGTCGGGCAAATTGCGGGGACACAATCAAACAAAATGCGGCAGCGTCTGCTGCAACTGCAGAGTTGGCATAGGTTATACTGCCTTCGATTCGTGGCGCACGTGCGCAGAGTGCGGGTGACATATGCCGCGCAAAGCTATCGCGTTGAGCCGTGAAATCGACTGAAACGATTTCCTGCCCAAACTCTGATGCCATAGCCTTGGCATGGCTTTCACATGCAAATGCATCTTGTTCCGATTGTGCGATCTGTCTGATGTCAGCCAACTCAGCGGCGGCACTGGCCAGATCTGGATCCAATGCAGCCTTGGGTGCAAAGCGCGGTCGATCAGAGAACCGGTATGTTCCATCTGGTTGTAGATATCGCCGCTCTGGCCGTTGTGAATAGCTTTCAACGCCACCCGCGATAACGCAACTCGCAGCGCCCGAGCGAATAAGAGTCGCCGCCAACCCAATCGCGTCCAAACCCCCAACACACTGGCGATCAATCGTTATACCGGCAACGTGCTGCGTAAAACCCGCGTGTAACGTGATCAGCCGTGCAGGATTACCCCCTGCCCCTAATGCATTCGAAACAATGACTTCATCAACCAACTCGGCAGTAAGCCCAGCATCGAGCAAGACTTGTTGCAATACAGGTGCTGCAAGCTCTTCTAAACTTAGTTTCGACAATGTCCCACCCTTTGGTGAAACGGCTGTTCTTTTGGCAGCAACGATAAGAGGGTGTGTCATAGGGCGTCCTGCCTTAGGGCGGCTAAATTCGTTTTCCCAGACGGTAAGTACGGCCAACTGTCTGCGGGGACAAGATGCCATTCTAGGATGTTCAAACCATCTGGTAGGAGATCCAACACAGTTTGTTTTAATTCAGAGACCTGGTGTCCGGACCTAAGATGATAGAACGCATATAGCCGTACACGACCAGCATCCAAGACGTCGATAATCGCAATATTGTCAACTAAACCCGTGTTTTGCACCTGTGTTTCAAGACTATCTAAATTCACTGCCTTGTCCAAGACTTGAACACGCCGATCAAGACGCCCTTCTAGGAACAAATTCAAATCCGCATCTAACATGCCAACCTCGCCAACAGTTATCCAGTCATCATCCTCAAGGGTTTTGCTTGACGGTTGAGACGCATAGCCTTCGAACAGGTATGGAGATTTCACCCAAACGAGGCCAACTTGTCCGACGCCCAAAGGTTTTCCTGCGCCAAGGTCTCTGATTTCGATGTCGACTTTGGGATACGCCCGCCCCACTGATCCTTTGGGTGTATGCGCATCACTCATTGTAACAAAACTAGTTTCCGCAGATCCGTAAAACTGAACGACCTGTGCCTGAGGCAGCAACCTATTTACCCGAGCAACCAACTCAAAAGACAGTGCACCACCGCCAATGATGACATGGGATACACTTGGCATCACTTGTTCGCACAATAGCAACCGTCGCAACAAACTTGGGGTCGTGTAGATAAGGCCTATTCCATATTTGAGGATCTGATCCGCCTGTGAGCGCGGGGACTGGCCGTATAATAGATGGGCATGTTGACCAAGATATAGCGCCTCAAACATGGCATATGTTGTGAGTGAGTGGGAAAGACCACCCAGTATACAAACTGAGTGGCGATCAGTCGCAAAATTGGACCGGTTTATCTCAAAAGACGCGATCCAGCTCTCTGCAGATCTTTTAACCCTTTTGGGTTCACCCTTGGACCCCCCTGTGATCGTTTGGAAGTGGCCCGAAAAGTGCGGGCTTCTTTCAGTAAAGGGAGGTGCCAACAGGGGTTCGTAATCCAGCTCACGCGCAGCAATAACATAAGAAGCAACTGCCGCGGGATGACCTGAGGATACACCAACATCATTTTGCATGAGGTAGGTGTTACCTGCACTATATCGCATATCTTCAAAAAATATGCTGGCCTGCGGATGCCATTTAAACCATCTGATCATGCCGCCTTATGAGCAAGCGCATACGACATGACAAGAGGTCAAGATCAGAACAGGCCCTCATCTTTTGCAATCAACGCAGCCTGAGTACGGTTTCCAGCACCGATTTTTCGGTAAAGTGTTTTAACATGAAGCTTGATAGTAGGCTCTTGCAAGTCCAAATCGCGGGCGATTTCTTTGTTCGATTTACCTTTGGACAGACCTTCCAACACTTGTAACTCGCGGCGCGACAGTTTCTCGGCCAAGGCATTTGGTGCAGCCTCTTCCTCTTCGGCTGTCATGAAATCAATCGGAGCGTACTGTTCGCCCATTGTCATAAAGCGAACCGCATTCACAAGAGATTTTGCCGAAAGCGTTTTGGGCACAAAACCTGCCGCGCCGTTTGCCAATGCGTCTTCGGCAACTTGGCGTGTAGCGATTCCTGACATCAAAGCAACGCGTTGACCACCTGCATAGTTTAGGGCCTTGTGCATACCATCCAAGCCATTCATGCCAGGCATGTTATAGTCCAACATGATCAAATCGAAGGGGCCCTTTGTATCAACTAGCGCTAATGCGCTATCCAAATCGCTAGCAGTAGCCGTTTCGATATTCCCTTCACCTTCCAAAAATAAAACCAGTGTATCCCTTAGAAGATCGTGATCGTCCGCAATAAGAATTTTCATAACTTTTTCCATTGTAATATTTTGAGTTGCACCAGACCTATACGGTTGAGACCCGAAACAACTTAAGACAGTGTTATTGTACCCCAACTCATGCAATGTGCGATATCTCTTTTGTATATCACACAGGACCTTTTGTTATTTTATTATATCTATTCGGAGGAAATTGAATGATCTAATTCTTGTTTCTCTAGCGTATTTCAAAACACGCACCAAAAAGATTAAAAATTAAAATACTTTATTTCAAAGCGTTAGACTAAAACAGAGTAAAATTATCAATATAAATATCATTGAAAAACGTTGTATAATTTGCGACGATATTTCGCTAGAACTGCGTCAACTTGACTGCAATTTGGTCATAAGATTCTCTTTATTATATGCAGATATTTCGATCATTTTGATAATGATATCCATAAGGATATATCATCAATACGTTAGGATGTATTCACCAACATCAAAGTTATATGCATATTGCTTAGGTAACGAACTGATAAAGATCTGACATGCGCATACTTTATAATTCCCCTCTTTCCTTAAAGGGTGTCTTACTTTCATTGATAGTGTTTGCATGCTCGCCTGCATTTGCAGAGGGACCGTCATTGGACATAATCGAGTATAAAAATAACGAAATTACAAGAAATTATACAGTTAGTATCGAGGATCTTTCCAAGTTACCTCAAACAACGATTGAGACGACGACAATTTGGACAGAGGGTGTCCAAACTTTCGTAGGGCCTTCATTCAAAACAATTGTAGAAGACTTGCTTGGCGATGTGACCGAAGTGGTCGCAGTCGCGGTTAACGACTATATTATTGATATCCCGATTGAGCATGCAACAGAGAATGGCCCGATATTTGCAATTAAACACAACGGAGAATTCATGACGATCCGCTCAAAGGGGCCAATCTGGATTATTTATCCTTATGATTCTGACGAGCGCTTTCAGACAGAAGAAGTTTATTCACGTAGCGTGTGGCAACTTCTTGCATTAGAAATTGAACGCTAAGCGCAGTTCTGCGCAGGGGAGACTTAATGACCGCAGGAGGCATATTATCGCCATCGGTTGCGCGCTGGATGCGGATATTGGCGCTCTCCACAACGATTCTGTTGTGTATTATTGCCCTTGGATCGCTTGCCAGAGAGGTTTACCTAAAGCTGCAGGACCTGCAAAAAGCGAATACGGATAATGCTCAGTGGACGTTCTCACAGATCGAAGTTGATTATTTCCGACTAAATTTTTCGGTTCAGTCCGCGCTCAAAGAAGAAGAGCCAGATCTTAGCGATATTCGGAAAAATTTTGATTTATTCTATAGCCGCGCATCCACATTGAAAGTGTCGCCGATGTATGACGCAGTGCGACGCGAAACTGAATTTCAGTCTGATCTAACGCGGATATCAACTTTTTTAGATAACAATGTGCCTTTGATAGATGGACCAGATCAGACGCTGATCAACAATCTCCCGGTACTTGCCCGCGAGATAGAACAGCTTCAACGATCTACCCGAGATTTGTCTTTGTTTGGCCTGCAGCTTTTTGTAGGTCAAGCAGATGATCAGCGTCAACAAGTCGCCAATACCCTGACCCGACTGGGCTTTTTGTCCGCAGCCTTGTTCCTAATCCTAAGCCTTGTTGCGATCCTGTTGTTACGCCTGTACCGCCGCAGCGAACAAGCCGCAACTGAGCGCAAAGAGGCCGCCGCACGATTATCAACTATCTTGTCCACATCTTTAGACGCCGTCCTTGTGGTGGATCACGAAGGGTCTATCGTCGACTATAACGGCGCGGCCGAGCATGTTTTTGGATATACGGCCAAAGAGGCGATTGGCGGGTCTTTGGCGGATTTATTGATCCCCGAAAAATATCATAAGTCCCATAATTTCGCGATGGCCCGTTTCATAGAAAATGGCAAAGGGCGTATCATTGGGCGGGGCCGGGTTGAACTTGAAGCACGCGACAAATTTGGCAAGATCTTTCCAGTTGAGGTGTCTCTTGATGCTGTTCAACATAACGGGAAATATTTGTTCGTATCATTTCTGCGTGACATCACGCATGAAAAATTTGCGCAACAAGAACTTGTGGCCGCCCGTGACCGCGCGCTTGCCGGTGAGAAGGCCAAGGCAGATTTTCTTGCAGTGATGAGTCACGAAATGCGCACACCTCTCAATGGCCTTTTGGGCACATTAAGCCTATTGCGTGAAACGGAATTAAGTGCTTCTCAAAGAAAATTTATCTCAAACATTGAAACCTCGGGACAACTTTTGTTGGGTCACGTCAACGATGTCTTGGACATCTCAAAATTCGAAGCTGGAAAAACAGTCCTTTATCAGCACCCATTCAAGCTTGCCGAACTAATGGACGAGGTCATCGATTCTCAATCAGTTATGGCCGCTCAGAATGGCAACACATTAATTGCGCGCATAGATCCCAACATCCCCGAGACCGTTATTGGTGACCAAGGAAAATTACGCCAAATACTGTTGAACTTAGTATCAAACGCAACAAAATTTACCACCCAAGGCTCGATCAAGCTTGTCGCGACACTAGAGAGTAAGTCTGGAAACGAATTGGCGATCAAAATGAAGGTTACTGATACCGGAGTTGGGATCTCGCCAGAGCATATCGAACAGATATTTGAC
>JALRHZ010000060.1 GCA_023259435.1 Paracoccaceae bacterium
ATCAATGTCACGCCCTTGGTCGAGTGACGCAACCGTGCGATCAAATCTGTAACCTTCATACCTGGAAGCTGTCCACCTTCACCCGGCTTGGCACCTTGTGCAACTTTGATCTCAAGCTCTTCACATTGGTTCAGGTATTCGGCGGTCACACCAAAACGGCCAGAGGCCACCTGCTTGATTTTCGCAGAAGGGTTGTCGCCGTTTGGCTCTGGGTGGAAGTGTGCCGGATCTTCACCACCTTCGCCACTGTCAGACTTTGCACCAATCCGGTTCATCGCAACGTTCAATGTCTTATGTGCCTCAGGGCTTAGAGCGCCCAAGGACATGCCTGGTGTGACAAAGCGCTTACGGATGGATGTAATGCTTTCCACCTCTTCGATTGGGACCGACTTGCCCAATGGTTTGATCGCCAACAGATCCCGCAAGTGAATAGGAGGGTTCGCCTGCATCCGTGCCGAATATTGCTTCCACAGATCATAGCTGGCCCGATCGCATGCGGATTGCATCATATGCATTGTCTGCGCTTCCCAAGCGTGCGTTTCGCCGGATTTGCGCGACTTATAGAACCCACCCATCGGCAAAACATTCTCGCCTTGCCACGCGACAGAATGGATTTCTTCGATCTTTTGGCGAATGCCTTTGATCCCGATACCGGAAATCCGGCTGGTCAAACCAGGGAAGTATTCTGCACACAACGCACGAGACAGGCCAACCGCCTCGAAATTCAGGCCCCCGCGATAAGAGGACACAACAGAGATGCCCATCTTGGCCATGATTTTCAAAAGACCTTGGTCGATTGCTTCGCGATAGCGTGCAACGGCTTCGGTCAAAGTCATATCCAACAGGCCGCGATCAATGCGATCTGCAAGGCTATCTTCTGCAAGATAGGCGTTCACAACTGTCGCACCACTACCAATGAGAACCGCGAAATAATGCGGGTCAACGCATTCAGCAGAACGCACGTTCAAGGAACAGAATGTCCGCAGGCCTTTGCGTGTCAGGTGGCTATGTACAGCTGAAGTCGCCAAAATCATTGGAAGTGCGACTTTGTTTGCATCAGACATGTGATCCGTGAGAACAAGATGCCCCGCGCCGGAACGCACGGCATCCTCAGCCTCTTGGCGGATACGTTCAAGCGCGCCTTGCATGTCATTGCTGCCTTTAACAAAGGTACAATCGATCTCTGCTAGATCTGCGTTAAAGTGTTTGACCAACTCATCCCATTGCGCGTTGCCGACAAAGGGGCTGTCGAGGACAAGAATTTCTGTCTGTGCGCTGCTTTCGTCCAACACGTTTTTCAAGTTGCCGAACCGCGTTTTCAACGACATCACGCGGTATTCACGCAAACTATCAATCGGTGGGTTTGTCACCTGTGAAAAGTTCTGGCGGAAATAATGGCTGAGCGGACGGTATTTCTTGGACAAAACCGCAGAGGGGGTGTCATCTCCCATTGAGGCCAAGGTTTCTTTGGCATCTTCCGCCATTGGCGCAAGGATTTGCTCAAGTTCTTCGATGGTATAGCCCGCTGCAATCTGACGTTTGCGCAGCTCGTCGCCTGTAAACATTGGCTTTTCGGTCACACCAGAGAGTTCTTCCTCTAGGTCGTTGATCTTGCCAACCCATTCGCCAAATGGCTGAGCGGCGGCCAATGTATCTTTCATTTCTTGGTCGTGATATAGGCGTCCCTCTGCCATATCCACGGCCAATAATTGACCTGGGCCAAGCGCGCCTTTTTCGCGGACGGTTGCTTCATCAGTTGGGACCATGCCGACTTCTGAGCCTGCGATCAAAAGGTTGTCGCCGGTGATGACATAGCGCATTGGGCGCAAGCCGTTTCGATCCAGACCGGCACAGACCCAGCGGCCATCTGTCATGGCCAAAGCGGCAGGGCCATCCCATGGCTCCATGACCGAGTTGCAATAGGAATACATATCGACCCACGGCTGGGGCAGGTCAGTTGCTTGTTTCGACCAGCTTTCTGGAACCAACATGGTTTTTGCCATAGGTGCATTGCGGCCTGCGCGAACCAAAACCTCAAACACTGCATCCAAAGCAGCTGAATCTGATGATCCACCCGGAATGATCGGTTTGATGTCTTCGGCCATGTCGCCAAAGGTAGACGAGGCCATGCGGATTTCATGGCTTTTCATCCAGTTAACATTGCCCTTGAGTGTGTTGATCTCA
The DNA here is from genome assembly GCA_023259435.1 of Paracoccaceae bacterium. Classification (GTDB taxonomy): domain Bacteria; phylum Pseudomonadota; class Alphaproteobacteria; order Rhodobacterales; family Rhodobacteraceae; genus JALRHZ01. The sequence goes on from JALRHZ010000060.1 coordinate 2,185, forward strand.
CCATTGTGTGCCAACATGCGGAAAGGTTGAGCCAACCACCACTGCGGGAAGGTATTTGTCGAATAACGTTGGTGATAAAGGGCAAACGCGGATTCAAACCGTTCGTCGCGCAGGTCCGGATAGAACTCTGCCACTTGTTCCGCCAACATCATACCCTTGTAAATGATTGAGCGGCAGGACAAGGACGCAAGGTACAACCCATGAATACCAGCGCTTGCAGCCGCTTTTTCAATCCGACGGCGGATAACATAAAGTTCGCGTTCGAACTGTTCTTCGTCCACACCTTTTGAGTTTGAGATCAAGATTTGTTCGATCTCTGGACGTGTGGCATTTGCCTTGTCACCTAGACAGTCCACCTCGACCGGAACATGTCGCCAGCCATAGATATAGTAGCCCATCCGCAAAACTTCGGTTTCGACGATGGTTCGGCATGTTTCTTGGGCGCCGAAATCTGTGCGCGGCAAGAACACCTGACCTACGGCGAACAATTCGTCCATGCGAGGTTCGTGCCCTGTGCGACGGATCTGGTCATAGAAGAAAGGCACAGGAATTTGAACATGAATACCCGCACCATCACCGGTTTTACCATCAGCATCTACCGCACCACGGTGCCATACGGCCTTAAGCGCCTTGATCCCGTTTTCAACGACTTTGCGGCTTGGTTTGCCGTCGATAGAGACCACAAGGCCCACACCGCAAGAGGCATGCTCTTCGCTTTCGTGGTACATGCCGTTTTCTGACATCCACTTGCGCTTTGCTTCTTCTGCGGCCACCCAATTTGCATCATATTTTGTCATGTTTTTCTCCTCACGAGAAGTGCCCAATACCCTGAGCGGAATTTCGTTTATTCAGCTGCCACAGCAGATTTTTTCGACATCTCAGCAATGATTGCATCAGCGCAATCACGACCATCACGGATCGCCCAAACCACAAGGGATGCACCACGCACGATATCTCCGACAGCATAGACGCCATCCATTGCGGTTTTGCCTGTTGTGAATTCGGCCTTAACCGTCCCCCAGCGCGTCACTGGCAGGTCCGGCTGATCCCATAGCGTTGGAAGGTCTTCTGGTTCAAAGCCAAGCGCTTTGATGACCAAATCTGCTTCTTCGATATAATCGGATCCTTCGATTTCCTCTGGGCTGCGCCGTCCTGTTGCATCTGGAACGCCAAGGCGCATCTGACGCACGACGACACCTTTGACATGGCCCGCGTGTTCGCCAAGCGCAGTCAAGTCAGTGACATTCGTATCACTGACAAAACCGGCCGGTGCGGTGAGCCACTCAAAGACCACACCTTCTTCTTCGGCGTTTTGCACTTCGCGTTGTGACCCCGGCATATTGGCGCGGTCGCGACGGTACATGCATTTAACAGAGGTTGCGCCCTGACGGATCGCCGTGCGGACACAGTCCATCGCGGTATCTCCACCTCCAATAACCACCACTTTTTTGCCTTTGGCATTTAGCGTACCGTCTTCAAATTCAGGTACTGAATCGCCGAAATTCTCTTTGTTGGAGATTGTTAGGTAATCCAAGGCGCGTACGATGCCTGTGAGCTTGTTGTTCGGCGCGTCTAAATCACGGGTCTTGTAAACACCTGTTGCGATGATCACTGCATCGTGCTTTTCGCGCAGCGCGTCAAAGCTGATGTCTTCACCAACATTGGTGTTTAACTCCAATTTGATGCCGCTATCAGTGAGTTGGCCGTTGCGTCGCATCACCACGTCTTTTTCTAGTTTGAAACCGGGGATGCCATAGGTCAACAGGCCACCGGCGCGGTCATATCGGTCATAAACCGTGACCTGAAACCCTGCGCGACGCAAGCGGTCAGCCGCCGCAAGTCCGCCAGGTCCGGCGCCGATAATGCCGATGCTTTCGCTGCGTTCAGTTGCGGGTGTAAAGGGTTTAACCCAACCTTCTTCCCATGCGGTATCTGTGATGTATTTCTCAACCGCACCAATCGTAACCGTTCCGTGACCTGATTGTTCGATCACACAGTTACCTTCGCACAGGCGGTCCTGAGGGCAGATACGTCCGCATATCTCGGGAAAGGTGTTCGTGGCCTGAGATACTTCATAAGCCTCTTTCAAGCGGCCTGTCGCGGTCAAGCGCAACCAGTCTGGGATGTTGTTGTGCAATGGGCAATGCGATTGGCAATAGGGTACGCCGCATTGGCTACAGCGGCTGGCCTGTTCCTCTGCTTTTTGTGCCGCGAATTCAGCGTAAATTTCTTGGAAATCCTTATTGCGCGTATCGGCCTCGCGTTTTTGCGGCATGGACCGATCGACAGATACAAATTTTAGCATAGGCTGTTTGGCCATGAGGGAACTCCTCCAATTGACATTTGGGGCCTATGTACAGCAGGCCTTTTCAAAAGAAAAGTCATAATGCATGACCTAAATTTCAAAATTTTGGAATTAAAAGAAAATAATCTCCCATAATGATTAAAATTTAGGTCCACATCGGACATAAACTTTTGATTTAAGTCTGCGCCGTGTCGGTTTATGACAGGACCAGTTAAACAGAAAGTCCGTATGATGACATTGCTTCACCTTATTTTAGTTTCAATAATACAAGGCATTACCGAATTTTTGCCGATCTCGTCGAGCGCACATTTGATCCTATTGCCGTCGCTGACCGGTATCCAAGACCAGGGGCAGTTGATTGATGTTGCTGTGCATTTTGGAACACTGTTCGCGGTTGTTTTATATTTTTGGTCCGATGTGCGGATGGCTTTGATCGGCACTGGTGGCCTTGCTCGAGGACGAATCGATGGACGGAACGAACGCCTCGCGTTGTGTTTGGTGATTGCTACGATTCCCGCGATTGTGTTTGGATTGTTCTTGAAGGTGAGCGGATGGAACGATGCAATGCGCGGAAATGTTGCCTTGATTGGATGGACCATGCTGGTCTTTGGTGTTGTTCTCTATGTGATTGACAGACGCGCTATTGAGCAAAAAACAATCGAAAATTGGTCGTTCAAGCGTGCGTTTGTCTTGGGCCTTTGGCAGGCTGTTGCCCTTATCCCTGGTACGTCTCGGTCTGGTATTACAATTACTGGTGCGCGCGCTATGGGGTTCACCCGCATTGAGGCGGCCCGCATTTCGATGTTGATGTCCATACCTACAATCATCGCGGCATCGGGGCTCCTGATGTTGGATGTGATCTCAGACGCCAATTTTGCGGGTCTATTGGATGCCGGTATCGCCGCCGTGTTTGCCGCAATTTCTGCGTATATCGCGCTCGCAATCATGATGCGATTTATCGAGAAAGTTAGCTTTACACCCTATGTGATCTACCGCGTTGTTTTTGGTTTAGGCTTGATTTTTTGGGCGTATCTCTGAAACGTAACACAAGCCGTATGTCGGCATAAACATGTCCAATACAATACCGACGAGAAACAGAACCGAATATTGGGGGTAACATGGTCAATCACTTGTATGATGGATTATTTCAGCCACTGGTGGGAAAGCAAACTCCGTTTCTGATCCTTTCGGATGGGGATGTGTGGTCTCATGATCGGTTTATTCGCCTCGCGGCGCAATATGCCCACACGCTAAACGCGATGAATGTGACGGTTGGCGATCGTCTGGCGGTACAAATCAATAAATCCCCCGAGGCGCTCGCGGTTTATGCGGCATGTGTCCAAGCAGGCGTGATTTTTCTGCCTTTGAATACTGCATATACAGCGGATGAAGTTTCCTATTTTGTTGAAAACTCGGGGGCGTCTTTGATGCTATGCGCGTCAAAGTCTTTTGAGAGTTTGCACCCAATCTGTGACGGGCTTTCTGTCCGACTTGAAACGCTAGATGGCGCAAGTGAGGGAAGTTTCCACGAGGCAAGTCTAGATAAAGACGATGTCTTTGACCCCGTCGAGCGGGGGCCGGATGACCTTGCTGCGTTTTTGTATACCTCCGGCACGACTGGCCGCTCGAAAGGGGCGATGCTAAGCCATGACAACCTATTGTCCAATTCCCAAGCGCTTGTGGAGCAATGGGAATTTACCTCGGATGACGTTTTGTTGCACCAGTTGCCGATCTTTCACACCCACGGTCTGTTTGTCGCTACAAATGTTGTGTTGCTGTCGGGATGTTCGATGCGGTTTTGTGCAGGCTTTGACGTGGATGCTCTGATCCGTGATATGCCCAAGGCAACCGCTTTGATGGGCGTTCCTACATTTTATACCCGTCTTCTAGCAGATGATCGTTTCGGTCGTGATGTCACGAAAAGTATGCGATTGTTCATCTCTGGCTCTGCGCCACTTCTGGCCGAAACGCATCGGGCATTCGAGGATCGTACAGGTCATAGAATCCTTGAGCGATATGGCATGACCGAGACGAATATGAACACATCAAATCCCTATAATGGCGACCGCCGCGCCGGAACAGTTGGGATGCCTCTACCGGGGGTCGAGCTTAAGGTAACAGACCCTGAAACAGGCGTGGTTTTGCCTCAAGGTGAAATTGGCGTGATCGAGGTGCGCGGGCCGAATGTGTTCAAAGGCTATTGGCAAATGCCTGAAAAAACCGCCGCCGAGTTGCGCAAAGATGGGTTCTTTATCACAGGCGATCTTGGGTTTCAGGATGAGGATGGGTATATCACGATTGTAGGCCGCGGTAAGGATCTCATCATTTCAGGTGGCTATAATATTTATCCCAAAGAAATAGAGAGTTTACTAGACGATCAACCGAACATCTTAGAGACCGCAGTGGTCGGCGTTCCTCATCCTGACTTTGGTGAAACAGTTGTGGCAGTTGTGGTGCCTCGGTCGGATGAAACCGTGATAATTTCTGACTTGCAGGATGTCGTCAAAGAAAAATTAGCGCGGTTTAAGCATCCTCAACATTATGAAATCATGACGGAACTTCCACGCAATACGATGGGGAAGGTTCAAAAAAATATCCTGCGTGAGCAGTTTTTCGATATGTTTCAAAGTACCTGAAAGTCACAATAGGTGAATGTTTCATTGCCTATGTGTGTTTGAACCATTCCACAGACCTGGATTAAGCGTGGTCATGATCGAATTAAAGACGGCTAGGGCAAGTGTGTTCATCCACAATGCTTGCACATTTCTCAAAGCCTGTGAAACCACCCCGCATAGCAAATCGCAGACCCCATTAAAAAGGCGCTTGCCGTGATAGCGCTGAAAGCGTGGTTTCTGGCTGGACATTGCGTTCTAGCAATGGGCGATATTGCTCTAACCCACCAAAATACAGGGCAAGTCATTGTCGAGAGACACACGATGACCAACTTGTTGCGCCTTGGAGATCATGCTACCGTTTTCGAAATCGGCTGTTGGACATTTAAGTCGGCAAAGCCGCAAACACCGCTGGGCGCACAGACATTGCAGCAGAATGAAGAGCAAACGACCACAACTTAGCGACATACTAAAAGCTCATCGCGCTATACGCGGGGTGGCTGTAGAAACTCCAGTGATCCGCTCGACCCTTGGTCGAGAGAGAACGCCGTTATGGATGAAGCTTGAGACGTTGCAGCCAAGTGGCGCGTTCAAGTTACGCGGGGCTGCGAATGCGGTGTCTCAACTCTCGGATGATGCGAAAAAGCGCGGTGTAATATGCTGTTCTACCGGAAACCACGGGACGGCATTGGCCTATGCTGCACGGCAGATGGGTGTTCCTGCGACCGTATGCGTGTCCCAGCTTGTACCGCAGGTTAAAGTAAAGGCAATCGAAGCCCAAGGCGCCCGTGTTGTACAAAAAGGCAATAGTCAAGATGACGCTCAGCTTGAGGCAGACCGCTTGGTTGCCAAAGAAGGTTTGACTGATATTCCGCCATTTGATCATTTTGACGTTGTCACGGGGCAAGCCACGATTGGGTTGGAGTTGATGCGAGACAATCCCGAACTTGAATGCCTTTTGGTCCCTCTTTCCGGCGGTGGTTTGACTGCGGGAATTGCCATTGCGGCAAAAGCCATCAAGCCCTCTATCCGAATTGTCGGGATCAGTATGGACAGAGGCGCAGCAATGGCAGAAAGCCTTCGGGCGGGTAAGCCTGTCGAGGTGATCGAAGTCCCCTCGTTGGCAGATAGTCTTGGCGGTGGGATTGGACTAAACAATCAACATACCTTTGATGTTTGCCAAGATATGCTTGATGAGGTCATTCTTTTAACAGAGGCTGAGATCTATCGAGGGATGCAAGCCTTGTTTGCGCACGATCGCCTCATTGCTGAGGGCGCCTCTGCAGTAGGCCACGCCGCTGTTCTTGCCGGTAAGGTCATGTTGACAGGTCCAACTGCAACGATCATCACTGGGCGAAATGTAGATATGGACCAGTTCACCAATGTTATCACCGGACAGCCGATACAACTGGGCGAACTGTTAGTCACCGGAGCATAGAATGAGCGATATTTTGATTTTGAACGAAGCCGAACTGCAGGCCAAAGTCCAACTTGATCTCGAAGCAATAGACGTGGTCGAAAGTGCGTTTTCTGCATTGGCGGGTGAAGGCGTGGTAATGCCGCCGGTCCTGTCAATGGACTTCAAGGAAGCCAATGGGGAAGTAGACGTGAAAACGGCTTATATTCCTGGTTTTGACGCCTTTGCCATCAAAGTCAGCCCAGGCTTTTTTGATAACCCTAAACTGGGCTTGCCGAGCCTAAACGGACTGATGGTGGTTCTGTCGGCAAAAACTGGATTGGTTGAGGCAGTTCTTTTGGACAATGGCTATTTGACAAACGTGCGCACTGCCGCTGCTGGTGCTGTTGCCGCCCGCCATCTTGCTCCTGCCAAAGTTACAACTGCCGGCGTTATTGGCGCAGGCGTTCAGGCTCGACTACAGTTAAAAGCAGCACATCTGGTACGGCCCTTCACCCATGCTTTGATCTGGTCACCGGACGCCGCGCTAAATGAAGAAGCCGCGGCATGGGTTGCACAAGCCACTGGTGCCAATGTTAAAGTGGCGACAAACGCCGAAGAGGTTGTGCGCGCAAGCCAGTTGGTTGTGACAACTACACCAGCCCGCTCTCCTGTTTTGATGGCCGAATGGATGCATCCCGGCCTGCATATCACCTGTATGGGATCAGATCAGCACGGAAAGAATGAGATTGACCCGACCGCGTTGAACCAAGCCGATCTTTATGTCTGTGACCGCATAAGCCAGTGTGAAAACCTCGGCGAATTGCGGAGCGCGCGAGAGGCTGGTTTCTTGACTGACATCACTCCGCCAGAACTTGGTGAAGTTATTACAAAGATAAAGTCTGGTCGCATCTCAGATTCGGACATTACGATTTGCGATCTCACAGGCACAGGGGCACAGGACACAGCGATCGCCAATTTTGCATTGGATCGTGCCCGCGCGGCGAAGGCCGGAACATCATTTGCGCGCTAGAGCATTTAAATAATCGCGTCACGCGACGCGCTTGGCTCTGGTTGGTAAAAGTCCGGTTTTAGTCTTTGATGCCGCACAACATGAGAGCGGTATTTTTAAGCAGCTCAGGGCCTGCCAGTTCGGATCTGTGAACGTGAACACAATGCGCAAGGGTGTGCGAGGCACATAATATTTCTATTGTTTGAAATACAATGATTCTGAGCGCGTCAGTTTTCAAAGAACGACAAAGAATGTGCAACAAAACCCTTGTGCGCAAAACGCATGTTACGCAACCACAAGCGACTAATTATAGGGTAAATTTGGTAGCGGAGGAGGGACTTGAACCCCCGACACGCGGATTATGATTACTCAACCTAGTAATAAATACAATAGCTTATAATATTTTGTCTATTTTAGTGTCTATCTATTGTCAAAAATTGGTTTAATTTGAGGCTTGTAGGCTGGTCTATGTGACTTTAATTTACCTACACCTCTGACACAGATCAATAGGTGCAAATGGGCTCCCAGATTTGGCAGCCGCGATAACTCTTAAACAGTAAATCAGCCCAGGCAATTTTATATGTTGAACTTCTGATAATATTTGCGCTTAATAATCCCAAAATGGAATGGCAATTTCTAAAGAGCGAGTAAAAAATATGACACGAACAAGGCTGAATGATCACCTGATCAATATAGTGATCGTTTCAATTGCATACATTGTTTCAATGCTCTTTGTTCGAGAAATTATTGTTCCGTTTCAAAAATCGTATTTGCCCGCAATCACAACATTTGCTGCTTTAATATTTCCACTCCACGGTGTGAGAGTTCTTTCGGCATGGGCTTTTGGAAAGTGGTCGATTGCTTATATATTCATTGCAAACACAATCATGCATCTCGTTTTGACCCCCGATGCTGATTTTACGCAAAAGTCATTTTATGCGTGGTGTCTTGTAAGTACAGTATGTTGGTTTTCTTTTGAGCTATTTAGAGTGTGTGGGTTTAATTTGTACAGCGACGAGAGTGTAATAAACAATAATACTTGGCGAAATCTTATCCTAGTTGCCTTCGTTTCTTCTGTATTTAATTCATTGGGTCATAATATTATATTCGCTGGCGATATACTCCCAGAGAATAGCCTCAACACGATGCTGGCATTTTTGGTAGGTGATACTTTAGGAACAGTCGTTTGCCTGTTCGCACTCATGATTTTATTCAGGAGCCTTCGAAAAGTCGGCGTTTAACCTGTAGTTGGAGCGCCCTAGATCATTACTTTTTGAGATGATCTTTTTCTCGAGAAGTTTCTTGAGAGACCTGAAGAAAGTCCCATGGCTCATATCCAAGACGAGCGAATGAGTTCGTACAATTTCGCTACGGAATTCACCCGCTTCGTCTGCCTGGTCAGTGATTGCAGCCAACAGATTTTTTTCGTCATTAGAGAGATCAGCCACGCCCAAATCTTGCTCCATAAATAAGAGCATTTTACGCAGATTGGAAAAGTTTATCAGTCTGTTTTTCATGAGATAAGACAGTTTTGATTTTATCTTGGTACTTTATAATTTGTTGACGCTCTTCGCAAGTTCTGCAATCATAATACCAAAATGGTAGTAATTAGGCGAGAACATGAGATCATTATACATCGGCTTAGCCTCGACGTTAAGCGTTATTCCCTTAGCCCTGAACGCTGAAGGAAACTTCTTTACTGATAAACTTCCATCGATTGTGAAAAACATCGCAGAGGGTGTTGAGATTGGTAAAGGCGAAGAGGCGACACGCTCTGAGGTGCAGAACTATTCTCTTGGTGCTGCAAACGACGCGATAGATAGCGTTGAGCAGCGCATTTTGTCTAATAGCAATTTCACGCATTTTGATGTGACGATTGGTTCAGATACGTTGGGTATTGATGGCACCGATGCAAAGACTAAGACAGAAGCGATGACGGTCTACCGTCTCCACGAAGACAAGAACATGTTCGTGTTCAATCAGGCGTCGATCGTTGGCTTTGATGGAAGAACAACATTAAACCTTGGTCTAGGTGTTCGCCATATCAATGATGCTGAGACAGTCATTATGGGCGCAAACGCATTTTACGACTACGAATTAGACAGCAAACATAAGCGTAATGGTTTCGGTGTTGAGTTGCTG
>JALRHZ010000061.1:0-302 GCA_023259435.1 Paracoccaceae bacterium
GTCATACGTTGCTCAAGCCCACGTCCTGTGGTCTGTGCAACGCCTAATAATTTGATGCGATATCCCATTTCTTCGGCATGTTTGATGTCGGCAATGCTAATCGCGCCAATGCCTTCAAGTTCGACATCATCAAAACTAACCTTTGTGCCAAAGGCAATTGAGGCCAAAAGCGATAGTTTGTGGCCTGCATCGATGCCGCCCACATCCAAATTCGGATCCGCCTCAAGATACCCAAGCGCATCTGCCTCAGCAAAGACCTCGTCATAGGACAGGCCTGCCGACTGCATCCGCGTCAAAATGTA
>JALRHZ010000061.1:312-11586 GCA_023259435.1 Paracoccaceae bacterium
AATTGCAGGTGCCGTTCATCACACCCATCACGCGCGAGACCTCGTTTCCAGCAAGACCTTCGGTCAAGGCTTTGATCACGGGAATGCCACCGGCAACTGCGGCCTCAAATCGAATGACGCGACCTGCCTCTTCGGCCATTTCGGCCAAGGGCTGACCAAAATGGGCCAAAAGCGCTTTGTTTGCGGTTACGACATCCTTGCCCGTGGCAAGGGCCGCTTCTGTGGCTTCTTTGGCAGCGCCTTCGTGCCCGCCCATGAGTTCTACAAAAACATCAATATCTTCGCGCTTGGCCAAGGCCACGGGATCGTCTTCCCACGCATAATCGGACAGATTAACACCGCGATCTTTGTCTTTGGATCGCGCAGAGACAGCGACGATTTCAATGGGTCGACCGCTGCGCATGGACAAGGTCGCAGCTTTCTGGCGGATGATTTTGACAACACCCACGCCAACAGTGCCAAGGCCAGCAATTCCCAATCGTAGAGGTGCGGTCATGAAAATCTCCTACGCGTCTCATTTATTCCCAGTCGATTTAGACAACTTATAGGGGGCATGCAATGCGGATGGGTCGAATTTATCGACTGTTGGGCCTGAATGTCGAAATTATAGCGCAAACATGTGTTGGCTTGATTTGAACAACCGTTCAGATAAAGATGAGAATTATGGCGCGCACATCGGGATCATATTCTGAATTAACAGAACCTCGCATTCGGGCCGAGGCTACGCGGCTCTTTGCACAAAAGGGATATGCCTCGGTTTCGATGCGCGAAATTGCGCAGGCGGTGGGCGTGCAGGCGGGCGCGTTGTATAATTACACTGCAGACAAACAAACTCTTTTGTTTTCGCTGCTTGAAACGCATATGCACGATCTCTTGGCGCATTGCCCCGACTTTCGGAACGATGAAACGCCGGTGATGCACCTAGAAGCTTTTGTAAGGTTTCATATTGAGTTTCACATAGCCCGCAGAGACGCGGTTTTCTTGTCCTATATGGAATTGCGCAATCTCACGCAGGAAAATTTTGCAAAGATTGAGCACCTGCGCCAAACCTATGAGGGCAAGTTGCGTGACATTTTGGAACGCGGGCGCGTCGATCAGAGTTTCGAAGTGCAAGACGCAAAAGTTGCTAGCTTTGCAATCATTGGCATGTTGAAAGAAATGGCCACGTGGTATCGCCCCGAGGGTCCCTTGTCGCATGTTGAAATTTCATCTCTTTATTGGGCGATGGTGAAAAACATGGTGCGCGGTGGCCGTGATGCGGATCGAATTTAAAACAGCAAGATTAACGATTGGCCCGTGGCAGGGGGCGGCGGAGGTAGATCTGCGGGCCATCTTTGTGCCTGAGGTTGTTCATGCGCTGCCGCCATCGTTCATGAATGTGTCCGATCCGCAGTCATTTTTGTCCGACCTCGGGAGGGACACTACCGTATGTGGCATATGGTGCGATCAAAGGCTGGCTGGGATTTTGATTCTATATGTTGAAGGAAAAGCGGCCCATCTGGGGTATGTCTTGGCACAGGCCTATTGGGGGCAGGGGTTTGGGCGTGAGGTCGTTCAGGGGCTATGTCATCATTTGCCTAAAACGGAGATATCCACGCTTTATGCGGGTGTCGCGCCGGACAATCTCGGTTCGATCAGAATTCTGGAAAGTGTTGGGTTTAGAAAAACCCCATCCGACCAAGATGGGGTTTTGAAATACGTTTTTGACCTGCGCTAACGTCTGATTAATGCGCTGGTTTGATGAATGTACCGTTGCGCAGATCTTTCATCGCTTGGCGCAATTCGTCTTGTGTGTTCATCACAATCGGTCCGTGCCAAGCAACCGGCTCTTGGATTGGCGCGCCTGAAATCAAGAGGAACCGTACCCCTTCGTCTCCGGCCTGCACTGTGATCTCGTCGCCTGTGCCAAAGCGGATCAGGGTCCGATCACCAGACATGTCGCGGATGTTGACTTCTTCACCTGCGATTTCCTTTTCCAGCAACACGCCAGTGGGCGCAGAGGCATCGGCAAATGCTGCGCTGCCTTGGAAGACATAGGCAAATGTTCTGCGATACGTATCGACCTTAAATGTCTTTTTAACGCCTGCAGGAACAAAGATATCCAAATATTGTGGATCTGCTGCAATTCCGTCAACTGGCCCGCGCTTGCCCCAGAATTCACCAACAATGACTTTGACCTTGGTGCCGTCGTCGTCTTCGATCAGTGGGATTTCTTTGCTTTCCACATCTTGATAGCGTGGCGCAGTCATCTTTAGATCAGATGGTAGGTTCGCCCAAAGTTGGAACCCGTGCATTTGGCCTTTGATGTTCCCGCGCGGCATTTCTTGGTGCAAGATGCCGGATCCGGCTGTCATCCACTGCACGTCGCCCGCGCCCAAGGTGCCTGTGTTTCCTAGGCTGTCGCCGTGATCCACTGTTCCCGACAGAACATAGGTGATCGTCTCGATCCCGCGATGCGGGTGCCACGGGAACCCCCGCAAGTAATGCTCTGGAACTTCGTTGCGAAAATCATCGAAGAGCAAAAATGGATCAAGCTCGGTTGGATCTTGAAAGCCAAATGCGCGGTGCAAATGAACGCCCGCGCCTTCCATTGTGGGTTGGGCCTTGCGTTGTTCTAGAATGGGTCGAATGGACATGTGTCTCTCCTACTGTCTTGGGGCTAAGATAGGGCGCAGGCTGGTGTGCATCAATGTCTAAACATGTGCCGGAATGCGCGAGGTGTTGTGCATTTTTGCAAATGTCGTTTTTGCTCTAGAATTCAGATGAATTCACGGTCAGGTTTCCCAAGAAATCAAAGGGAGAGATTTATGAAAATCGGATTTATCGGTCTTGGCAACGTGGGTGGAAAGCTATCGGGAAGTTTGCTGCGCAATGGGAAAGACATCTACGTCCACGATCTGAATGCGGACCTTGTGGACAGCTTTGTCGCACGTGGCGCCAAGAACGGCGGCTCGCCTGCAGAATTGATGCAGACCTGTGACGCAGTCATCACCTGTTTGCCCAGCCCCGCAGCATCGGACGCCGTTATGCAAGAGATGCTGCCGCATGTGACTGAGGGTAAAATCTGGATGGAGATGTCCACCACGGATGAGGCCGAAGTCAAACGTTTGGGGCATATGGTGCAAGAGCGGGGCGGACGCGCCGTTGATTGCCCTGTGTCGGGCGGGTGTCATCGGGCGGATACGGGAAACATCTCAATATTCGCCGGATGTGACCGCGCAACATTTGATGCAATCTTGCCATTGCTCACAGTCATGGGGCGTCGTGTCTTGCATACGGGCGATCTTGGCTCGGCAAGTATTTTGAAGGTGATCACCAACTATCTGGCAACAGCCAACCTTGTCAGCTGTGCCGAAGCTTTGACCGTTGCAGGAGGCGCGGGCATGGATTTGGCCACTGCCTATGAGGCGATCCGGATTTCATCGGGCACGTCCTTTGTGCATGAGACAGAAAGCCAAGTCATTCTGAATGGTTCGCGTGATATTTCGTTTACGATGGATTTGGTTGCCAAGGATATTGGCCTGTTCCAAGCCGTTGCAGATCGCGCAAATGTGCCGCTAGAGGTCAATCCATTGCTGATCAACATCTTTAACGACGGCATCGACCGCTTTGGCCCGCGTGAGCTTTCGCCAAATATCATAAAGCGTCTAGAAGAAGCCACGGGCCTTGATATTCGCGCGCCTGGTTTCCCTGCCGAGATGACGGATGATGAACCAGAAGAGGCAGGGTATGAAGTTGTTGTAAAACGCTAAACGCTGCGATTGAATCTCAAAAAAATTATGCGGCGGAGTGAGGTTTCATTCCGCCGTAATTTATTGTCAATTCGAAACATATTCCGCAAAAATATTCCTTTTATTTGTATCTCTGAAAGAGTTTTCGGGTGAATGTTAAAATATATGCGACAAATTGTCGTTATTCATCCCATGGGAATAGACAACAGCAGAGGTAGCCATGTCATCCGCAAGAGAACCAAGCTTTCGTGAAAGCGTAGATTTAATGTTCAACCGCGCCGTTCGGTTGATGGATCTCTCTCCAGGGTTGGAAGAGAAAATTCGCGTCTGTAACGCGACATATACAGTGCGCTTTGGGGTGCGGCTGCGTGGTCAAATTCACACGTTTACAGGGTACCGCTCGGTGCATTCCGAACATATGGAACCGGTTAAAGGCGGCATTCGATATGCCACCGCTGTGAATCAAGACGAAGTCGAAGCGCTAGCGGCGCTGATGACCTATAAATGTGCTCTGGTTGAAGCGCCGTTTGGCGGCTCAAAGGGGGGATTGTGCATTGATCCGCGCGAGTGGGAGGTGCATGAGCTTGAGCAAATCACGCGCCGGTTTGCCTATGAGTTGATCAAACGTGACCTCATTAACCCAAGCCAAAACGTACCGGCGCCGGACATGGGCACGGGCGAACGTGAGATGGCATGGATGGCAGATCAATATGCGCGGATGAACACCACAGACATCAATGCCAAGGCCTGTGTAACGGGCAAGCCGTTAAATGCAGGCGGCATCGCAGGCCGCGTCGAGGCGACCGGTCGTGGCGTACAATACGCCTTGCGCGAATTCTTCCGCGACAGTCGTGATATTGAAAAGGCGGGCCTAAGTGGGTCGCTTGATGGCAAACGCGTGATCGTTCAGGGTCTTGGGAATGTTGGCTATCATGCCGCGAAATTCCTGCAAGAAGAAGACGGATGTATCATTACAGGGATCATCGAACGCGATGGGGCGTTGGTCTCGGCAAAAGGGTTGAATGTGGAGGACATTCGCGCATGGATCGCACAGCATCAAGGTGTGAAGGGATATCCAGATGCAACATATGTCGAAAACGGATCGGCCGTTTTAGAAGAAGAATGTGATATTTTGGTGCCTGCGGTCCTTGAAGGTGTGATCAACTTGGACAATGCCGCCAATATTAAGGCGCGTTTGATCATCGAGGCGGCGAACGGACCTGTCACAGCGGGTGCGGATGAGATCCTGCGTGAAAAGGGCGTTATTATCATTCCTGATATGTATGCCAACGCTGGCGGGGTGACCGTGTCATACTTTGAGTGGGTCAAAAACCTCAGCCATATCCGCTTTGGACGCATGCAACGCCGAGAAGAAGAAGCGCGCAATCAACTGCTTGTGGCCGAGTTGGAGCGGTTATCGGACTATATGGGTGATACATGGTCCATGACGGAAGATTTCAAAAAGAAATACCTGCGCGGCGCGGGTGAGCTTGAGCTGGTCCGTTCCGGACTAGATGACACGATGCGTACAGCCTATCAGTCTATGCGAGAGATTTGGCACAGCCGCGAGGATGTCTCGGATTTACGCACGGCCGCGTATCTGGTTTCGATTGGAAAAGTGGCAGCAAGTTATCAGGCAAAAGGCCTTTAATAAAAAGCAAGTCTCTGAAATAGCGCATTTTTATTGCGCTATTTCATTTTATGTTGCGCGAATGTTTGGCAGATTTCACCTTAAAAAATGATGAATTTTGCCGAAAATTGACAAACCCCTGCCCAAGTGCTGCCGCAATGCGAGGGTACTCCTGTCTTGAACAATCAGGATTGGATACAACCCAGATGGCGCAATTAGGGCGTTTAAAACATCAAATTACACGTTTTTTACGGGACGAGCGGGGCTCGCCGACTGTGGAATTCGTTATTATGTTCCCATTCCTAATTTCTATTTTCGTGATGATGGTTGGGTTTTCCATGATGTTGTTGCGTCAAAATATGATCATGCATGAAATGAATAGGATCACGCGGGCGTATTCAGTGGGCGCTATCGCCACTCTTGCGCAAGCGGAATTAAACATGGACGCTTTTATTTCTCAATTAACGATGGCCTCGTATCAGTCAACCACATCAGAGGCGGTCTTGGTCGAGGATGGGGATATTGTCGAGCTAAGCATATCCGTCCCCCTCGAGGTTCTAGTTCCTGTTGTGGGGTTGGCGTCATTATTTGCCGATCTCAGCGACTATTCGATGAATTTGAAGGCGTATCATCATGTTGAATCGCACTAAGGCAGGTCGAATGATTTACGCGTGGTGGCGCGACACACGGGGCGCGATGTCTGTGGCCTCCGTTCTCGTAATAGGAATGTTGTTTTCCTTTATGGCTGTACCGGTCAATCTGGCGTATTTGAGCGTTAAGAAAACGCAATACCAAGGGGCTGCTGATCTTATTGCTTATAGCGTTCTACACGAAGCACAAAACCTTGATTTGACAACGTACCAAGCACGTTTCCGCGCTTTTCAAAGCGTGACACCCTTTATTCCTCAAGATTTGCAGGACATCATTAATGTGTCGCACATCAGATTTGGAGATTGGGACGAAGAGACCCAAACATTTTCGGTTGATATGAGTAGCCGTGATGCCGTTGAGGTTAAAATCGATTTAAACTCTGCAAATGGAAATGGTGTCAAAGCTCTAATGCTTGGAGCGCTTTCGACTTGGTCAATGGATCTTGAGGTACGTTCATATTCGGCGGCCTATCGGCCAAAGTGTATCAAGGCCGGCGTCATCGCGATGGGCGAAGTCAAGGTTGGACGCAATACATTGATTGACAAGCAATACTGTTTGCATGGCAGAACTGGAATTACCGTTGCCAGCGGAAGCGAGTTCGCCGAAGGCTCTTCCGCGATTGTGACAAGCGAGCGCTTGTTCACCACGTCTGGCAATATCCCCGGGGCGCAGGACGCGCTTGAGGTCGGGCGCAAGCATGTTGCTCTCTTGGGGCAGTTAGACGAAATTTTGGAAGACTTTGAAAACCCTAACGAGGCCCGTTTTACCCCCAGCTATATCACGAATGAAACAGTGCGTGATTTTAACGAAATCGGCAAAACGCCAAAGGTGTATAATCCCAATTATTTTGTGGCAGGGCGCATACACAAGCGCAACTGCAGCGGTCGTGCCCTGCGCTTCGAAGGGGGGCTCTACAAAGATTTTGTTTTGATAAGTGACAATTGCGCATTTGTTTTCAAAAACAACGTACGTTTCGAGAATGTCATGATTATCACGAATAATGGGTGGGATCGCAGCTTTTTTAGCTTTAACGTGATGAAAGTCGGTGCCAGTGATGGATGCGCGCCAGGCGGTGGCGCTGTCCTTATGGCACGGGGTGGGGCTTATTTTTCTGCAGGACTGCGCGTAATTGGGTCCCAAATTGCAGTTGGTAAAAATGTCTTTGTCGAAACAAGTGGCGGCGGATCCCGAGGATTGAAAAATCGTGTGCAGGGGGGGAGCATTTTTGCAAATGGTAACATCGCGCTTGGCGGAGATAATGTACTTTCGGTCTGCGATGCGGAAACTGCAAATCGATTAGAAGTCGATTATATCACTTTGGTGCGATAGCCGCAAAAAAACGTCACAATCCGCCATAATCCGTCGCATAGCGTTCTTGCGTTCAAGGTCATCTCCTGTTTGATTATGCGCAATCGAAAAGGGAGACTGTCATGCGATTTTCGGCACTGCGCGTCTTAAAAGAAGGTCTGACGGGGAACAAAGGGTGGACCCCACATTGGCGCGATCCGCAGCCAAAGGATGAATACGATATCGTCATCATCGGTGGCGGTGGTCATGGATTGTCGACCGCCTATTATTTGGCGAAAAACCACGGGTTAAGGAATATCGCGGTCTTGGAAAAAGGCTATCTTGGGGGGGGAAATGTTGGCCGCAATACAACGATTGTGCGGGCCAACTATTTCCTGCAAGGCAATTCCGAGTTCTATTCACATTCGCTAAAACTATGGGAAAACCTCGAAGAGGACCTGAATTATAATGTGATGCATTCGCAGCGCGGCTTGATCAATCTGTTCCATTCAGACGGACAGCGAGACGCCTTTGTGCGCCGTGGCAATTCCATGGTCAACCAAGGCGATGATGCCATTCTATTGGATCGCGAAGGTGTGCGCGAACATCTTCCTTATTTGGATTTTGAACAAACACGCTTTCCGATTTATGGCGGTCTTTATCACCCACGCGGTGGCACGGCCCGACATGATGCTGTCGCGTGGGGCTATGCTCGTGGTGCGGATGAACGCGGTGTCGATTTGATCCAAAACTGTGAGGTCACAGGCATTGATATCGAAAACGGCAAAGTGAAAGGCGTACAAACCACACGCGGTGCGATTAAGGCCAAAAAGGTTGGTATCGTCGTGGCGGGCCGCTCTGGGCAAGTTGCGGCAATGGCCGGTATGCGTCTGCCGATCGAAAGCCATGTTCTTCAGGCCTTTGTCACCGAAGGGCTCAAGCCCGTGATTGATCACGTGGTGAGTTTTGGTATGGGGCATTTCTATATCAGCCAATCGGACAAGGGCGGTTTGGTCTTTGGCGGGGATTTGGATTTTTATTCGTCTTATGCATCACGCGGCAATCTTCCGATGAAGGAACATGTGATGGAGGCAGGAATGACCCTCATGCCAATGATTGGCAAAGCAAAGGTTCTCCGCTCTTGGGGTGGGATCATGGATATGACGCCGGACGGCTCGCCCATCATCGATAAGACTGATATTGACGGTCTCTATATCGATTGCGGCTGGTGTTATGGCGGGTTCAAGGCCGTACCTGGATCCGGTTTTAGCTTTGCCCATTTGATGGCAACAGATAATCATCATGCCCCAGCTGCAAAATACCGATTGGATCGGTTTCGCACGGGCTATGGCTTGATGGACGAAGAGGGCACAGGCTCTCAACACAATTTGCACTAGGAGGACAGTATGAGATTACCTTGTCCAATTTGCGGAGAGCGCGACCGGCGCGAGTTTTATTATCAAGGCGAAGCCGTGGCGCTTGATCGTCCTGCACCGGATGCGGATGAGCGCGCTTGGGATGACTATCTACACAACCGTGACAATCCCGCCGGCGAGACACGCGATCTTTGGTATCATGATGGTGGCTGCGGAAGCTGGCTTGTGGTGCATCGCAATACAATCACGCATGAGGTTTACAGCGCAGAATTGGCGCGGGACGTAAAGGGGCGCATGAAATGAGAGTTTCAGGCAAAGGCATTATAAACCGCGACCGTCAGGTGTCTTTCTCGTTTGATGGACGGTCCTATACGGGATATGAGGGCGACACATTGGCCTCGGCGCTTTTGGCCAATGATGTCAAGATGATCGCACGATCATTCAAATACCACCGCCCGCGTGGTGTTATGACCGCGGGAAGCGAAGATCCCAACGGTCTGGTGACAATCGGAACAGGTCCAGCCCAAGATCCCAACGTCCGCGCAACCGTCCAAGAGATTTTTGACGGACTTCAGGCCAAAAGCCAAAACAACTGGCCTAACCTTGATTGGGATGTGCTTCAGGTCAACAATTGGATGGCACCGTTCCTAAGTGCAGGATTTTATTACAAAACCTTTATGTGGCCAAAGGCATTTTGGGAAAAATTATATGAACCCTTTATTCGCCGTGCGGCAGGGCTTGGTGCGCTAAGTGAACAGCACAATCCAGATACCTATGACAAAGCTTATGCGTTTTGTGATGTATTGATCATTGGGGCCGGTCCGTCTGGATTGGCGGCGGCTCTAACTGCGGGTCGCGCTGGGCTTGATGTGATTTTGGCAGATGAAAATCCCCGCATGGGCGGTCGCCTGAATGCCGAAACCTATGAAGTCGGTGGCATGTCTGGCGACCAGTGGGCTGCACAAGTTGTGGCCGAGCTAGACGCGATGAGTAACGTGCGTTTGATGACACGGACCACTGTGACAGGTGCCTACGATCAAGGCACCTTTGGTGCGCTTGAGCGTGTGGGCCTACACGCTGAGCCAACAGCAGCCGTTCCGCGCGAATGCTTTTGGCGGATCGTGGCAAAACGCTCGATCTTATGTGCCGGAGCGCTAGAGCGCCCAATTGCATTCCGGAACAACGACCGTCCTGGTGTGATGATGGCAAGCGGCATTCGTGGTTATTTGAACACCTATGGTGTGGCCGCCGGAAAATCCGTGGTTGTTTTCGGCAACAACGACAATGCATACCGGACAGCCCATGATTTGACCGAGGCAGGCGTCCATGTGGCCGCCTATGTAGACAGCCGCACAGACAGCGAGATCAAAGGCGATTTCCCAATCTTTAAAGGCGCCCAAGTCTATGACACCTCAGGCGGTCGCGAGTTGGAAAGCGTGCGTATCCGCCTTGCCAATGGAACAACCGAAAATGTCAAAGCGGATAGCTTAGGTGTGTCCGGAGGTTGGAACCCAACAGTCCATATGACCTGCCATATGAACGGTCGCCCCGTATGGAATGATGCAATTGCCAGCTTTGTCCCATCAGATGGTGCAATTCCGGGCATGGTGGTAGCGGGCGCCGCCAATGGGGATATGTCAACGGCGGCCTGTCTGGCCGCAGGTGCCCAAGCGGCCACATCTGTCGCCAGTGATATGGGTAAATCCGTTTCAGATATCGAGCTGCCCAAAGCAGAGGATAGCCCATATAATATCACGCCGCTTTATGCGGTCGAAGGCAAGGGGCGCGCATGGCTGGATTTCCAAAACGATGTCACGGTCAAGGATGTAAAACTGGCGGCGCAGGAAAATTTCCGTTCTGTTGAACACATGAAACGCTACACCACCCAAGGGATGGCGCCGGACCAGGGTAAAAATTCGAACGTCTCTGCTTTGGCTGTTCTGGCCGATGCAACGGGTCGCGGTATTCCTGAGACGGGGACTACCACATTCAGACCGCCTTTTGTGCCGGTCTCTATCGCCTCAATGGGTCAAAATGCCCAAGGCAAAGGCTTTGCCCCACAACGCTTTACCACCTCGCACAAAGCGTCCGTGGAGCGCGGTGCGCCCATGATCGAAGCGGGGCTGTGGTATCGCCCAAGCTATTTCCCGCGTTCGGGTGAAACCACATGGCGGCAATCCTGTGACCGTGAGGTCAATATGGTGCGCTCTGCGGTTGGGGTCTGTGATGTGTCGACCTTGGGGAAAATTGACATCCAAGGGCCGGATGCGGCGGCGTTCTTGGATTTCGTTTATACAAATATGTTCAGTTCGCTAAAGGTTGGGCGCGTGCGCTATGGCCTGATGTTGCGCGAAGATGGGCATGTGATGGATGATGGAACCACTGCGCGGTTGGGGGATGATCACTTTGTGATGACCACAACCACGGCTGCGGCGGGGCAGGTGATGAAGCACCTTGATTTTGTGCATCAATGTCTGCGCCCTGATTTGGATGTGTCGTTCATTTCGGTGACCGAGCAATGGGCGCAATTTGCCGTTGCAGGGTCAAAATCGCGCGAGCTATTGAACGGTCTTTTGGATCAAGAGATCGACGACGAAAG
>JALRHZ010000062.1 GCA_023259435.1 Paracoccaceae bacterium
CCCCCGAAGATATTTTTGGACAAAAAATGACAAGGGCGCAAAGTTTGACCGAAGCGGTCAAACCGCATCGGAGGCCCCTCGATGGGGCTGAGGATGCGCCCTGGCTATTGGTTGGCCCAACGGTGGATCAAGCCGTATTGCAAACGGTGAGCACGCGACAACCATGGGCGCAGACCGGGTGGATTGTCTTTTTCTTCTGGTTTTACATTTTGCCGCAATATTTGATCTTGGGTCATGACCACAAAGATATGAGGCGACTGTGCCTGAGGTGTGATACTGCCCGCAAGCGCGCTTACGAAATTCAATGTACCTGTTTTGGCCTGAATTTTGTAATTTACATCTGGGAGCAGGTTTCCATACAGGTCACGCGCTTTTCGTGTGGTGTTTAATGACCAGAAATCAGGAAACATTAGCGTTATGTTTTGCAGAGCAGTAAGCATCTGTCGGGGGGTCATTTGCGAACCATCGCCGAGACCGGAGTGATCCACAAACCTCATACCGGGGACATTTAACCGTTGTTCACACCACAATTGCATTTTCTTGGCGGATGTTGCGATGTCCGGCGCTCCGGATGCCAATAGGCCCAAGGTTTCGGCGGTAAGGTTGGTTGAATATTTCAGCATGCCACGCACAATTTCATGTATAGGCGCGCTCCGAGTTTCGGTTATCGCGTTGCCCTGTGCGTTTCTTGGTGTTGGCCTCGGCAGCACAATTCCATTCAATTTACACAATTCACTGAACACTTGCGCGGTGTAGAGCGCGGGACGTCGTGTAGGCAGCCAACGGCCTCCATCTTTGCGCAGAGCCCGTTTTGAAACATAATAAACGCCCTGATCCGAGGCCCCATGCTCATAGGAGTACACAGGTCCTGTCGTGTCCGTAAGAACAATTGTATCGCTGATCACCGGCGGGCGCAGTCGCTCATCCCGAGCATCACGACGCACTGATATCTGATCTTCGGACACGCGCCATTCAAAAAAGAACCGATTGAAGTTTAGGTTCAGCCCTGACACCGCAGGATTGTAACCAACTTGTACCGGCTGACCATGGTCAATCTCATAGCAATAGGGCACTGCGCGCGCATCAAAGTAAAAACCACCTGTGATTTTGCGGACACCTTTAGAACGCAGCGATGCCGCGAGTTCGGCAAGCCGCGTTGTATCAAGGGTTGGATCTCCCGATCCTACTAGATACAGATCCCCATTCCAAACATCGCCCACCAATTGCCCAGCGCCCCATACCTGTGTGCGCAAAACATGATCCGCCCCAAGCTTGTCCAATACATAGCACGCAGTGATGTTTTTTAAGGTACTCGCAGGTGCAAAGGCGCGGTCCATGTTGTGACCTTCGAGTGGTGCACCTGTTGTTCGTGCCACGGCAAAACCTGCCTCGCCAGACAGGCCCACTTTCGCCATGATTTGATCAGGTGTTAAAGCAGACGCTGGCACAGGCCGTGGCTTTGGGCGCAAAGAGACGTCAGGCGCCTCGGCCCAAACCGGCGCAGAAACCGGCAGAGAGGCGGCTAGCGCACCATATGCAACACTCGTTGCTAAAAATTTCCTGCGATTGACCTGTGTCACACACCCACCCTCACTAACGGTGCCCAAGATGCCCTGTCCCTAAGAAAACACCACACCTATGGCTTGGAAAGGCGATAAGTGTCACAGTTATGCATCACCTGCTGCAGCGCGCAAAGCGGTGCTTGAGACCGCCTGCATCGGCATATTGCAAAAACACCATGCAGGCGCGTCGGCGTGCGCCAAGAGACGACTATCCGAAGCTGTAAGTCGGGCATGCCGAAACCGCCGCGCCATACGGGAATTCAACGCTTTTTGCCGATGACCGGGACGCGCGAGAACGCCAATGGGAACTTGATGGACGATATCATTCCAGTCTTTCCATTGATCAAACTGTACAAGATTATCCGCACCCATGAGCCAGACAAACCGAACACGAGGATAGCGATGGGTCAACGCACGAATAGTATCGGCGGTATAGGTTGTCCCCAAACGCGCCTCGATGTCGGTAATGATAACACGCGGATGATCCATAACTTGTCGCGCTTGAGCCATGCGCATATCCAAAGACGCCGGCGCCTGTGATTTCAATGGGTTGCGAGGCGAGACAAGCCACCAAACACGATCCAAGCCAAACCGCGCCAACGCAGCCCGTGTCAAGGCAACATGCCCCGCATGCGCCGGATCAAAAGATCCTCCCAAAAGTCCGATGGTCTGGTGTTTCATCTATTCCAATGCTCAATCATCAGCCCAAGAGATACCGCCAATCAGATGAAATGGAAACGATGTTTTGATAACTCGCATCGCAACTTGAATTGGAACTCTACACTCCCCATTTTCGAAAAATACCACTCACACAATTTGGATTACTTATGAAATTATTCGTTCCCGAACCCGATATCACACTTTATGAAACAAGCTTTGAAGGCACCGATCTTTTGAACCGTAAAGGTCAGGCGGAACATTTAACAAATCTTGTGCAGAACATAACAGACCCGATGGTCATCGCCCTTGACGGTCAATGGGGCAGCGGAAAAACCGTGTTTCTAAAATGTTGGGTTGGGGAACTTGCAACAAAACATACTGAAACAATACAGCCCATATACTTTGATGTCTTTGAGCATGACTATATGAACGATCCCCTAATCGCCCTCATCGGTGCGATTGATGAGCGGCTTCCAAAGGGCCAAGACAACAAAACTTGGCAAACCATCAAGAACGCGGCTCCACGGCTTGCCAGAACCGCCGTGCGGGTTGGACTGGCGGCGGCAACAGCAGGCGCAACTGAAATTACCGGAATTATAGCCGATGCCGCAGTCAATAAGGCCAGCAGCACTGCAGATGAACACATCTCCTCATTTTGGGAACAAGAAGAACAGAAACAAGAGTCTTTGAAATCATTCAAACAGGCCATAAGGGAACTGGCGTCCGAACAAAAACTGGTCATCGTGATTGACGAATTGGATCGCTGCCGCCCCGATTTTGCGCTGTCGACCCTTGAGATTGTGAAACATCTTTTCAACGTGCCGAATGTGCACTTTGTTTTTGGCGTGAACCTAGAGCCACTCGGGGCTATGGCGGAAAATCAATACGGTGGCGGGATTGACGGTTTACGATATCTTGAAAAATTCTTTTCGCACAAATGGAAACTAAACAACATTGGAACGAGCATTGCGTTCGATACCTCGAGTGACGTCGCAGCCTATGTTAGACAAGTTTGTAAAAGAATGGAGATGTTTAACGATTTAACAAATGCTATCGAAAACACATTTTGTGCATTTGCAAAAGATCGTGTAATTTCTCTTCGGGAGATTAACAAATTCATAACTGAACTAGCCCTGATTTATAGCACTGGAAATACGGGTTTAGGTCCCTTCCGGTCACTCGATTATATGAAAATTGTGTGCTGCGTTGTAAAACACTTCGAGCCGAAATTATTCCCAGACCTCGACAATCCAGAATTGGTATTTCCAAAAATTGTCAGGCTTTTTAATTGTGTCGTAAATGAACAGGACGATCAAGGCCGTGAAACGCGCGGCAAACAGATGTTATTCGATATTTGCTCATATTACTTAAGTCCTAAAGACTTTAAAAATTACAGAAGTTTCGAGTGGTACCCCTACGACATTGATCCATCCGCTGGACCTGGCGAATATTACTATCCCACCAACTATTTTAAACGTAACATCTTGTCCAAAGTTTCTGAAATTCCAATCACGCGTTTTGATGAATAACTTTGAGTTCAATTTTGCCTCATCACTGTCAATCTCCAGATTGAAACGCGCCGACCGCCCCCATGGGCGGCGCGTTCCGCTTTGCCCGCGGTCGGCTTGGGCTTAGATGAGGGAAGGAATTCTCAGATAACCACCCATTGCCCCTCAGCGATCCATTCGCTATCTAGGCACAAACCAGAAATTCAGGAGCATCCTAAATGGCATCTTATCAATACGTCTATCACATGCAGGGCGTGTCCAAGACTTACCCTGGTGGCAAGAAGTGTTTTGAGAACATCCATCTCTCATTCCTTCCAGGTGTGAAAATCGGTGTCGTCGGGGTCAACGGCGCGGGTAAATCCACCTTGATGAAAATCATGGCCGGTCTGGACAAGGATTTCACCGGTGAGGCGTGGTCGGCAGAGGGGGCCAAGGTTGGCTATCTTCCACAGGAACCCAAGCTGGACGAAAGCCTATCTGTGCGTGAAAACGTCATGCTGGGTGTGGCCGAGAAAAAGGCAATTCTTGATCGCTATAATGAATTGGCGATGAACTATTCCGACGAAACCGCCGATGAAATGGCCGAGCTTCAGGACAAAATTGACGCGGAAAATCTCTGGGACCTAGACAGCCAAATCGACGTTTCAATGGAGGCCTTACGCTGTCCACCAGATGATGCAAATGTTGCCTCCCTTTCCGGGGGCGAACGTCGCCGCGTTGCCTTGTGTAAATTGCTGCTAGAAGCGCCAGACATGTTGTTGTTGGACGAACCGACCAACCACCTTGACGCAGAAACCATCGCATGGCTGCAACAGCATTTGATCGACTACAAAGGCACGATCCTGATCGTCACCCACGACCGTTACTTCCTTGATGACATCACCGGATGGATCCTAGAACTCGACCGCGGTCGCGGCATCCCGTACGAGGGCAACTATTCAAGCTGGCTTGAGCAAAAAGCAAAGCGTTTGGAACAGGAAGCTCGCGAAGATAAAACGCGTCAGAAAACACTGGAACGCGAATTGGAATGGATGCGTCAGGGTCAAAAAGCCCGCCAAGCCAAGCAAAAAGCGCGGATCAATTCCTATAATGAACTCGCCAACCAATCCGAGCGCGATAAAATCACACGCGCCCAGATTGTCATTCCAAACGGCCCACGCTTGGGTGGCAAAGTCATCGAGGTAGAAGGCCTGAAAAAGGCAATGGGCGACAAGCTATTGGTCGAAGACCTGACCTTTGCCCTTCCCCCCGGTGGTATCGTGGGCGTCATCGGTCCGAACGGTGCGGGTAAATCCACCCTGTTCAAAATGCTCACAGGTCAGGAACAACCAGACTCGGGCACCGTGACCTATGGTGACACGGTTCAACTGTCTTATGTGGACCAATCTCGTGATGATTTGATAGATGGCGAAACCGTCTGGGAAGCGATCTCGGGCGGGGCCGAAATCATCCAACTTGGGGATGCCCAAATGAACAGCCGCGCCTATTGCTCGGCGTTCAATTTCAAAGGTGGCGATCAGCAAAAACCGTTGAACCTCTTGTCAGGCGGGGAACGCAACCGTGTGCACATGGCGCGCCTGTTGAAAGAGGGTGGTAACGTGCTGCTGCTCGACGAACCGACAAACGATCTCGACGTCGAAACCCTACGCGCCCTCGAAGACGCCCTCGTCGATTTCGCCGGTTGCGCCGTGGTCATTTCGCACGACCGTTTCTTCCTTGACCGGATCTGTACGCATATTCTGGCGTTCGAAGGCGATGCCCATGTCGAATGGTTCGAAGGTGATTTTAGCGCCTATGAAGAAGACAAAAAACGCCGCCTAGGTCCAGACGCACTAGAACCCAAGCGGATGAAGCACAAAAAGTTTACACGTTAAGCGGGTTTACTTTAGAACTCATGAAATTAAACTCCGTATCATTCGATGCGGAGTTTTTCTTTTTTGACGCACCTCGCCTTACAGTTTTGACAGTTACTTACTGAATATTGGAGAACAAATTGAAGTATGTTTTCATAGATGCAAATGTATTGCTCTCAATCCTTGATCTTCGTGAGATCAGGGATCAGGAGGCCATCGCTTCCTTTTTCGAAAACAAAGACAATCACGGAATTACATTTATTCAAAACAGCCAATTGCGTCATGAAGTGTATGCGTTGAGAGACAGGAAAATTAAGAGTGAAATAGACAGTTTGAAAGGCATCCCTACAACGTCACTGACAAGGTTCATTTTTACAAAGGAACAAAATAATCAGATCGTCAAACAAGCTAAGGAGCTAAATGCCGCCTTAACCACAGCGAAGAAAGAAGCAGAACGCAACGCCGCAGAGAGAAATTTGAGATTTGACACAATGATGGTCAATTATTTCGATCGAGCAATTGACATCGATATTACGGACGAGATTTTTAATAAGGCTGATCGACGCAGCAAATTGAACAAAGCGCCCGGAAAGAGCGATAACTCACTCGGTGACCGCATACATTGGGAAACACTTTTGGCAAGTGAGGCTTGCCACCTTCACATTGTTACTGGTGATAATGATTTTAACTCCGAGCTAAATATTTACAAGCCCAAACAAATTTTAATTGAAGAATGGGAGACCAAAACTGACAATAAGGGCACAATTGAGTTTGATAGGTCACTTACCAAATTTATAGAGAAGATCGATGAACACATCCAATTCTCCGAGAACGCCGCAAGGCAACAAGCCATTGTAGATTTGCAGAATAGTGGTTCCTTTGCTACAACACACAAAGCTATTGAAAGCCTAAACAAATTTGATAATTTTTTGAATGACGAAATTTCGCTACTAATAACGGCCCTAAACAATAACACACAAATTCATTTAATTGCTACAGACGATGACGTTTTGGCATTTTATCAGCGTTTTGAACGGCGTGGTGTTGGGAACGAGGAAGAAAAACAAGCGGCAAAGTATTTGGGTCTGGATGAAGATTTCTTTGATCCGTTTTAAACCATATTTATCTGACCGCCCAGTTTTTGCCAAAATTGTCAAAGCACAAAAATATACTGCCGACCTTGATTTAAAGGTAACCTTAGAAAACAAGAACGGGCATCAGATTTCTGATCCCACACCCACATCATTTTTTGTCCAAAAATATCTCCGCCGGAGGCTCCAACATCCCAAAAATTCACTAGGCCGCCGCCTGTTTCAGACGTTGAAAACTCATCGATATATGCGCCTTTTGAATACTTGCCACTGCGCTTAAATCCCCGATCTTTAGGGCCGCAATAATATCATCAATTTCACGATCAAAAATCGCCAATTCAAGGGCCAAATCAATCGCGCTCATCACGGCGGATTGCACCCAGATCCTTTTGGTTTTAAAATACAGTCTCTCGGTAATTTCACGCAGCTCTTGGTTTGCGGTCAGCTGAACCATCAATGCAAAATGGTCCATATCCAACTCGGTAAACGCCCGCGGATCAGGGTCCGCCAAAATAGCTTTGCTGCGTTTGGACAGCACCGCCATCTGTGACATCCAATCTTCATCAGGCATCTGCGGAGAAAGCTGGGGCATCAAATCAAGCAACTCAAGCCGAAGCTGATAGACTTGTTCGAGTTCCGATATATCGTAATCGGTCACAAAGGTCCCAACCCCCTGAACAGATTGAACCAAGCCTTCATCTTCCAATCTTCCCAATACCCGCCGAACTGGTGTTCGGCTTGTGCCAAACTCAGTCGCGAGGTCCGCCTCGGATAGCCGTGTATTCGGGGCGTAGTCCAACAAACAGATGCGCCGGCGTATTTCGCGGTGCAACCGTGTAAACCGTTCTTGTGCTGCAGACGTATCGCCCTTGGTCACACCAATTTAGCCTCTAATCCATCTAGCATCTCAAGACATTTCGCCAACTGATCTATCGCGAGATATTCATCGGGTTTATGTGCCTGCTCGATCGAGCCTGGGCCACACAGTACGGCCGTCATACCCAGGTCGGCGAATATTCCCGCCTCGGTTCCAAATGGAACCACATCGGCGCCGTTCCCACCGGTCAACTCGAACATGATATCGCGCGCTTCATTCACTGTGGCGGGCTCTAATCCTTGGACCTCTCCCATGATCTCAGTCGTGATAGAGGCCTCGGGCATGACCTGTTTCATCTGAGGTAGGAGCGTGTCATCTACATACTTTGCGATCTCTGTTTTAACCAAATCAAAGTCTGACCGTTGCACAGGACGGAATTCCCATTGAACTTGGGCCATCTCTGGGATCACGTTGTGAATTGTGCCTCCGTGCAACGATCCTGTGTTAATCGTTGTCCATGGGGGGTCAAACCGACTATCTTCCGGCGCCCGTGTTTTCAATTCTTCCGCCAAGTCCATGAGCTTTGCGACATAGCGCACTGCATATTGCACCGCGTTGACGCCAAGATCGGGCATAGATCCATGACCGGCACGCCCGTGAAAGGTGGTGGTATACTCACAACACCCTTTATGCCCTTCAATCACGCGCATGCTTGTTGGTTCCCCAATAATCGCAACCGAGGGCTTAACATCTTGTGTCTTCAACCAATCCGCCAACGCCTGCGCCCCTATGCATCCTGTTTCCTCATCATAAGTAAAAGCGAAATGCACTGGTCTTTTTAGGTTCAATTTTGCGAAATCAGGAGCCTTGGCGATGACCGCCGCTATAAACCCCTTCATATCGCATGTGCCACGCCCAAATAAGGCGCCGTCCCGTTCGATCATATCAAAGGGATCATGGGTCCAATCCTGATCGGCAACAGGAACCACATCAGAATGCCCTGACAATACAATACCACCAGAGGTCTCCGGCCCAAGCGTGGCAAAAATATTGGCCTTTTTCCCACAAGGGGACGCTTGCACATGAACGCGGGCGCCTACCTCCTCTAGCTTTTCGGAGAGGTAGGCCATCATTTCAAGGTTGCTATCCACCGAGATGGTCGGAAACGCGATCATCTCGGACAAAAGCGTTTTGGTATAGTCTAAGCTAGCCACAGATCAGTCTTTCACAAACATCTTGCGGTCTACATTGCATAATGCCTCGGCGGACCCTTCTGGCTTAATCAACAGGGTCTCGGTGGTTTCCAAACCCCAACCATCCATCCACAAACCCGGCATGAAGTGGAACGTCATTCCAGATTCTAACACGGTCTCATCAATGGGACGGATAGAATAGGTGCGCTCGCCCCAATCTGGAGGATACGACAAACCAATGGGATACCCACAGCGATCTGCGCGTTCAATCCCAATTTTCGCAAGCTCGGCAATCATTGCGCGCGCCACGTCACCTGTCGTGTTACCCGGTTTCGCGGCCTCAATTCCCGCTTCTAGGCCGGCGGTCAAAGCATCAGATGCATCCACCATCATTTGCGGTGGTTTACCCAAAAACACCGTCCGACACAAAGGTGCATGATACCGACGATAACAGCCAGACAACTCAAAGAACGTTGCCTCGCCCGTTTTCATCTCATTCCCGTTCCATGTCAAATGCGGCGCAGAGGCATCGTCGCCCGATGGTGTTAAGGGCACAATCGCCGGATAATCCCCCCATGCGTCCTCGGTTCCGATAATTCCCGCCTGCGAAATATTAGCAACCAATTCATTTTTCCGCATTCCGGGAACCGCTTGTTCGATCGCCAATTTTACGATCTTTTCCGAAATCCCCGCG
This sequence comes from Paracoccaceae bacterium, assembly GCA_023259435.1. Lineage (GTDB taxonomy): Bacteria > Pseudomonadota > Alphaproteobacteria > Rhodobacterales > Rhodobacteraceae > JALRHZ01. The sequence goes on from JALRHZ010000062.1 coordinate 9,379, forward strand.
GCCTTGCGAATAAACGCGATTTCTTCATCTGATTTGACCGCCCTCTGCCAGTTGACCAATGCCGTTGCGTCCACAAATTGCGCATTGGGCAAACGTTCCTGCAGCACAGCAAAGGCTTTCGCAGAGAAATAGTAATTGTCCATCTCAACGCCAATGCGCGCCTTTTCGTGACCTAAGTCCGCAAGCCGCTTTGCCAAATCCTCCATTGGGTGGGCAACAGGGTTTTGAATGTAGGTATCCGCGTAGCCGGCGACATCCTTGTTGTCCATCCAAACGGTACGAACCGCACCGTTGGTGTCTTGGCGACGACCCCACCAAATCGGGGCGCCCTCTTGGCCCAGAATGACCCCTTGATGCACATAAAATGACCACCCATCATATCCGGTTAGCCATGCTTGGTTCGAAGGGTCCGTTGCAAACAACACGTCAATCCCTGCTGCCTGCATGGCGTGGCGGGTCTTTGCGATACGTCTGTCATATTCAGACTGTGAAAAAGGGGCGTTCTCTATTGGCATCTTGCGACCTTGTGTACATCATAAAATTTACGAACTGATTTTAAGCAATATGAGGCGGAATTTACAAATTTGTCCTTGAATAATTCCACACCATCATGCTTGTTGTACACAACTTAGAAACCCGAGAACGATAAGCGTCAACAGAAATTTATAGTATCGTCTAAATTTCTTACGAACTTATTCGCCTAAGAAAGGAAAAACATGCTTCGGAACGATCAGCTGTCTGAATGGGATCGCGACAATTTCTTCCATCCCTCAACACATCTGGCCCAACATGCCCGTGGTGAAACACCAACCCGCGTGATCACTGGCGGCACAGGTTGTTACATCACAGATCGTGAAGGTAACAAAATGTTGGATGCTTTTGCTGGCCTCTACTGTGTGAATGTCGGCTACGGACGCCAAGACATCGCGGACGCAATCGCAGACCAAGCCAAAGAATTGGCTTATTATCACGCCTATGTAGGCCATGGGACCGAGGCCTCAATCACATTGTCAAAGATGGTCTTGGACCGCGCGCCCGACCATATGTCCAAAGTGTACTTTGGCCTGAGCGGGTCAGATGCCAATGAAACCAACATCAAGCTTATTTGGTATTACAACAACATTCTTGGCCGCCCCGAGAAAAAGAAGATCATTTCCCGTTGGCGGGGATACCACGGTTCGGGCCTGATGACAGGGTCATTGACCGGCCTTGAACTTTTCCACAAAAAATTTGATCTACCTTTGGCGCAGGTCATTCATACAGAAGCCCCCTATTATTTCCGACGAGAAACGCTTGATCAAACCGAGGAACAATTTGTTGCACATTGTGTTGCGGAACTTGAAGCCTTGATCGAACGCGAGGGTGCTGACACGATTGCAGCCTTCATCGGCGAACCTGTTCTGGGGACCGGTGGCATCGTTCCCCCGCCTGCGGGATACTGGTCTGCAATCCAAGACGTCCTAAACAAACATGACATATTACTCGTCGCGGACGAAGTTGTCACCGGCTTTGGGCGACTAGGAAGCATGTTCGGCTCACACCATTACGACTTAAAACCCGACCTCATAACCATCGCCAAGGGCCTCACTTCGGCCTATGCGCCGTTATCTGGATCTATTGTATCGGATAAAATGTGGAAGGTCTTGGAACAAGGAACAGATGAAAACGGACCGATAGGCCATGGTTGGACGTATTCGGCACACCCAATCGGCGCAGCGGCCGGCGTCGCAAACCTGAAACTGATTGATGACCTTAATCTCATACAGAACGCAGGCGAAACAGGCGCTTACCTGAACGCGGTTATGGCTGACGCCCTCAGTGATCACCCGCATGTCGGCGACATTCGAGGTGAGGGCATGCTCTGCGCCATAGAATTCGTCAAAGATAGGGACAGCAGAACATTCTTTGATGCCAGCGAAAAAATCGGCCCCCAAATCGCCGTTTCCCTCGCCACTCAAGGCGTAATTGGCCGCGCCATGCCGCAAGGCGACATTCTAGGCTTTGCTCCTCCGTTCTGCCTGACCCGT
>JALRHZ010000063.1 GCA_023259435.1 Paracoccaceae bacterium
AAGCCCGCCATAGTCGTTCTCGGCAATTTTGCGCAAGATACGGCGCATAATTTTACCAGATCGCGTTTTCGGCAGACCCGGTGCCCATTGGATCAGATCCGGCGACGCGATAGGGCCGATTTCCTTACGGACCCAGTTGCGCAGCTCTGTGCGCAGATCGTCGGTATATTCCTCACCTTCCATCAACGTCACATAGCAATAGATGCCTTGGCCTTTGATTTCGTGCGGATAGCCCACGACTGCGGCTTCTGAGACTTTTTCATGTGCAACCAATGCGCTTTCGACTTCGGCTACCCCCATGCGGTGGCCCGAGACGTTGATGACGTCATCAACACGACCCGTGATCCAATAATAGCCATCCGCATCGCGGCGGCATCCGTCGCCTGTAAAGTAATAGCCTTTGTAATCCGAGAAGTATGTTTTCACAAACCGCTCATGGTCACCATAAACCGTGCGCATTTGACCGGGCCAGCTGTCCTTCATGCACAAGACGCCTTCGGCCTCAGTTGTTGTGATTTCCTCGCCTGATTGCGGGTCTAGGATCACAGGTTGCACCCCAAAGAACGGCGTTGTGGCCGAGCCTGGTTTGGTTGCTGTCGCACCGGGAAGAGGCGTCAGCAGGTGACCGCCTGTTTCCGTTTGCCACCATGTGTCAACGATTGGGCAATTCCCTTTACCGACGACATCATTGTACCAATTCCATGCCTCTGGGTTGATCGGCTCGCCCACTGTGCCAAGGACCTTAAGGCTGCTTAGGTCACATTTTTCAACGAATTCTGTGCCTTTGCCCATCAATGCGCGGATCGCGGTTGGGGCGGTGTAGAATTGGTTGACTTTGTGCTTTTCACACACCTGCCAGAACCGTGACGCATCTGGATAGGTTGGAACGCCTTCGAACATCAATGTGGTCGCGCCATTGGCCAGAGGACCATAAACGATATAGCTGTGTCCGGTGACCCAACCCACATCAGCGGTACACCAATAGATGTCACCTTCGTGATAATCAAAGACATATTCATGCGTCATGGCCGCCCAAACAAGGTAGCCGCCAGAGCAGTGTTGAACACCTTTTGGTGCGCCTGTCGACCCTGAGGTGTACAGGATAAAGAGCGGGTCTTCTGCGTTCATCACCTCTGGTGCGCACACAGTAGATGCCTCTGCCATGGCTGCGGTATAGCTGTGATCGCGACCGGACTTCATCTCGACGTCGCCGCCTGTGCGCTCGACGACCAAGGTTTGAACGTCACCACAGATATCAAGCGCCTTGTCGACGTTGGCTTTAAGTGGCGTGTTGCGGCCTCCACGAGGTGCTTCGTCTGCTGTCACGATGAGGGCGGCCTTACAGCCATCTACACGGGCTGCCAAAGCTTCGGGAGAAAATCCTGCAAAAACGATTGAGTGGATCGCCCCGATACGCGCACAGGCCAACATTGCATAGGCGGCCTCTGGGATCATAGGAAGATACAGGACAACGCGGTCGCCTTTGCCAACGCCCATGTTCTTATAGACGTTTGCAAGTTTATTCACCTGCTGAGACAGCTCATTATAGGTGATATGCTTGCTTTCTTCTGGGTTGTCGCCTTCCCAGATGATTGCAGTTTGCTCGCCGCGTGTGGCGAGGTGACGGTCAACACAGTTGGCGGCAACGTTCAATTCGCCATCTTCAAACCATTTGATCGACACATCTGGATGTGCATAGGTCACGTTTTTGATTTTCGTGAACGGTGTGATCCAGTCGATGCGCTTGCCGTGTTCGGCCCAGAATGTATCAGGATCGTTTACCGATGCGGCGTACATTGCGTCATATTTTTCTTTGTTGATATGCGCGTTTGCTATGAAATCTGCGCTTGGTGGATAGAGTTCTTCAGACATAATGTCCCCCAGCTAAAAATATGTTCGGTGTATAATCCCCTCCCAAAGTGACGTCCATGCGACCTTGGGAGGGGGATACAATCAGATTGCGAGGTATTCGGCACGCAGCTCAGCGTTATCCAGCACTTCTTTCGCTGTGCCGTCAAATACAACGGATCCGGTGTCCAAAATAACAGCCCTGTCCGCAAGTTTTAGCGCGCGCACAGCGTTTTGTTCAACCAAGATTGTGGTGATGCCCTGTTCTTTGATCAAGGCAAGTGTTTTTTCGATTTCATCCACGATGACCGGCGCAAGCCCTTCGTAAGGTTCGTCCAACAAAAGCACTTTGATGTCACGGGCCAAGGCCCGCGCAATGGATAGCATTTGTTGCTCACCACCTGATAGGGTCACACCTTCTTGTTTACGGCGCTCGCCCAAGCGTGGGAAAAGGTCATACAACCGTTCAATGGACCAACCGATAGGCTCGGTAATTTGTGCCAGCTGAAGGTTTTCTTCAACTGTTAGGCCCGGAATAATACGGCGATCTTCTGGCACAAGGCCGATACCGGCAACGGCCGCTTCGTGGCTTTTCATTGTATGAAGGTGCTGGTGATCAAGCCAAACTTCGCCTTTTACAAGCTGCGGGTCATCCATCCGCGCAATTGTGCGCAACGTGGAGGTTTTACCGGCACCGTTCCGGCCCAAAAGGGCCAGAATTTCACCTTCGTGTACGTTAAAGCTTACGCCTTGAACGATGTAGCTTTCCCCATAATAGGCGTGAATGTCCCAAACAGACAAATAGGCCGGGGCGTGTGTCGCTGTTGCTAAGTTACCTGACATGCTTCCGTCTCCCTACGCTGTCTCGCCCAAATAGGCTTCTTTAACTTTTGGATGGCCTTTGATGTTTTCTGGTGTGTCTTCCACCAAAGGTGTGCCTTGTGCCAACACGGTGATCCGATCGGCCAAAGAGAACACAACATGCATGTCGTGTTCAATAATGGCGATTGTGATGTCACGCTCTTCTTTGATCTGTTTCAACAGGTCAATCGTGTTGTTGGTATCGGCGCGCGCCATACCTGCGGTTGGCTCGTCCAAAAGCAATAGGCTTGGGTCTTGTGACAAGCACATTGCAATTTCCAAGCGACGCTTATCACCACGCGACATAGAGGCCGAGTGCATGTTGCGTTTGTCCACAAGGTTCATGTCCTCTAGCATCTTTTCCGCGTATTCATTCACGTCTTTTTGGCTGGCAAGTTTGCTCCATCCGTTCATCTCGAACGCGCCATCGCGCTTTGCGAGAATTGGGATCAGCATGTTTTCCATCACCGTCAGATCACCAAAGATCTCGGGTGTTTGGAACACGCGGCTGATGCCCATTTGGTTGATTTCAAACGGCGAGCGACCCAAAACAGACTGTCCTTGGAACATAACGGATCCGGTGTCTGGGATCAGCTTGCCAATCAAACAGTTCAACAACGTGGATTTACCTGCACCGTTTGGACCAATGATCGCGTGGCAGGTGTTTTCCATAACATTCAGGTGAACATCTGACAGCGCCTGAAGGCCGCCAAACCGTTTACCTACATCTTTTACCTCAAGAATACCCATGTTTCGTACCCCTTATTCTGCAGGTTTGGTGTGTTGGTTGGCGTCCTTTTTCGAGAACACGCGGCGAATACGTTGACCCAGTTCGACCAAGCCGCCTGGCAAGAAGATGATCACACCCATAAACATCAAACCCAACGTCAAATGCCAGCCTTTGCCAACAAATGGGTAGATTATTGTCACCACAAAGTCCTCAAGACCATCGGGGAGGAATGCAAACCATTCGTGCAGTAGGTTTGAGTTGATCTTTGAAAAGATGTTCTCAAAGTATTTGATCAAACCTGCGCCCAAAACTGGACCAATTAGGGTGCCGATACCACCAAGGATGGTCATCAAAACAACTTCACCAGAGGCGGTCCACTGCATGCGCTCTGCGCCTGCAAGTGGGTCCATCGCAACCATCAAACCACCCGCAAGACCCGCATACATGCCCGAGATGACGAAACATGCAAGCATGTAGGGCCGTGTATTTAGACCGGTAAAGCCAAGACGGTGTTGGTTAGACTTGATCGCGCGCAGCATAAGGCCAAAAGGAGAGCGGAAGATACGGATCGCTGTATAGAACGCGATGATCAACACAACCCCTGCAAGGTAGTATCCCACATTGAACGTCCACAACCAGCCGGCAACGTTCAACTGAAGGCTGTCGCCCATTTCCAGACCAAAGAAGTTCGGCGCAGGGATGTTACCCGTTGTGTTGCCGCCTTCCAAAATGCGTGGATCGTCAAGCGCCAAGTTAAGACCTGTCTCACCACCTGTGATCGGTGTCAGAACCGAGGCCGCAAGCGCAAATGACATTTGAGCGAAAGCCAATGTTAGGATCGAAAAGTAGATCCCCGAGCGACGGAGCGAGATAAACCCGATCAAGATCGAAAACAAACCTGCGACAACTGTCGAGATTAAGATCGCTGGAATGACGTTGACCGTCAAAAGCTTCATCATCCAAACACCCGCATAAGAGCCTGCGCCCAAAAAGGCCGCGTGACCAAATGAAAGGTATCCGGTCAATCCAAACAGGATGTTAAATCCAACCGCAAAGATCCCAAAGATCACGAAACGCTGCATCAGGTCAGGATAGCCTGCGTTAAACTGTGCAAGCGCAGAGGCTTCGGGGAACGGGTTCAGCAAGATAGGTGCAAAGGCAACCAGTGCCGCAACCATCAATAAAAGAGAAGCGTCTTTTTTGTTTAAGCCTAGCATGAATTAGTCCTCCATCACGCCTTTACGACCCATCAAGCCACGTGGTCGTGTCAATAGAATGATGATCGCTGCCAAATAGATAACGACTTGGTTGATGCCTGGCATGATCTCAAGAACTTGGCGCATTGATGCAAAACTCTCGAGGACGCCCAAAAGCAGACCCGCCAAAATCGCGCCAGGAAGAGAGCCCATACCGCCCACAACAACAACAACGAACGAAATAACAAGGAAATCCATCCCCATGTGATAGTTCGGTGGGTTGATCGGCGTGTACATAACACCCGCAAGACCGGCCACAGCGGCAGCAATGCCGAACATAATTGTAAAGCGGCGGTCGATGTTGATGCCTAATAGGCCAACAGTTTCACGATCTGCCATACCTGCGCGTACCACCATGCCGAAGGTTGTGAATTGCAAAAAGGCAAACACGCCTGCAATCAACACAGCAGCAAAGCAGAAGTAGATAATCCGCCAATAGGGGTAAATCACCGCACCTGGATCCATGCCAATCATTGCACCAAAATCAAATGAGCCAAAGAAAGCCTGAGGCGCGTTCATCGGAATTTGGTTTGCACCGAAATAGTATTTCACAATCTCTTGCAGAACGATTGCAAGACCAAAGGTCACAAGGATCTGATCCGCGTGGGGGCGCTTATAGAAATGTTTAATCAATCCGCGCTCCATAATCACGCCGATCCCGATCATTACGGGAACGGTGAACAGCAACGCAAGTGGAACAGACCAGTCAATGATAGCCGCACCTGCAGCTTCTCCAAACCAATCTTTTACATAAGGAACTTCAACTTTAAGCGGGTTGCCAAGAAAGTCCTTTTTTGTCTCATCCAAAATTGTATGAGACAGTGACAAAATACGGCTAAGCGTAACGGCACAAAACGCACCAAGCATGAAAAGCGCGCCGTGCGCAAAGTTTACGACACCAAGTGTGCCGAAGATCAATGTTAGACCAAGTGCAATCAGGGCGTAGGCACTTCCTTTGTCTAATCCATTGAGAATTTGTAATACGATCTGATCCATTGAGCCCCCTAGATTTCGCATGCGAAATCAAAGCGTTAAAGCGACATCCGTCGCCTGAGTATTGTCCGATAATAGGAGAGGACCCTGCGCTTTAGCGCAGGGTCACGTGCATATTATGCACCTGGGTTACATGAACCCAATTCACCGCCGAAGATCGCAGGATCGTAAACCAACGCTTCACGTGGTGTTACGTCAACGATTTCAAGAAGGTCGAATTCTGAGTCTGGGTTTTCTTTACCCTTCACAACCAACGCGTCTTTGAAACACTGGTGGTCTGAACCACGGTAAAGTGTTGGGCCTGAACCCAATCCGTCGAATTCAAAGTCTTCTAGTGCTTCTACAACGCCACATGGGTTGAATGTGCCTGCACGTTCACATGCGTCCGCATATAGAAGTGTCTGACAGTAAACAGTGTGCGCCGCCTGTGACGGTGGGAAGCCGTACTTCTGACCGAAGGACTGAACAAATGCGTTTGAGCCTGTATAGCGCTCACCGAAACGGTTCTCTAGGGACCAGTGCCAGCCAGTTGTGCCATAGATACCTGCAACGTTTTTACCAGCACCCTGTGCCATCAAACGTGAGTAAAGTGGAACAACGATTTGGAACTGCTTGCCATTTGCTTCAGACGCGCGAAGGCCGAACTGAACTGCAGATGTCAAAGAGTTAACCATGTTACCGCCGTAGTGGTTCAGAACCAAAACGTCCGCGCCAGACGATAGAACTGGTGCAACATATGAAGAGAAGTCAGTTTGCGCCAATGGTGTTTTCACAGCAGCAACTGTTTCCCAACCCATTGCTTCTGTTGACGTACGCACAGCTTCTTCTGTTGTGTAGCCCCAGTTATAGTCAGCAGTTAGGTGGTATGCTTTACGGTCTGTGCCATACTCATTCGCCAAGATCGGCGCCAAAGCCGCACCAGTCATGTATGAGTTAAAGAAGTGACGGAAGCCGTTTGCTTTTTTGTCTTTACCAGTGGTGTCGTTTGAGTGTGTCAAACCCGCCATAAAGATAACGCCCGCTTCTTGACAAAGCGCTTGAACCGCAACAGCCACACCAGAAGAAGACCCACCAGTGATCATCACCGCGCCGTCTTTTTCGATCATGGAACGTGCAGATGCACGCGCGGCGTCTGGCTTTGTCTGAGTGTCGCCTGTGACGTACTCAACTTTTTTGCCTAGGATGCCGTTACCTTTCAGCGCCTTTGAGCTGAATGTGTTTAGCATGCCGCCGTCGCCTTCACCGTTTAGGTGCTCAACAGCAAGCATATAAGCGCGAAGTTCGTCTGCGCCTTCGTCAGCATATGGGCCTGTTTGTGGTACGTTAAAACCAAGTGTTACGGAAGAACCTGTTGGTTCATTTACATACGCGGATGCGGATGATGCTGTGAAGATCGTTGGCAACGCAACGCCAGCACCGGCAACAGCACCTGTTTTCAATACACCGCGACGTGTAAAGTTTGATTTAGCCATTAAATAGCCTCCCTTTGTGTGAATGGACCATCTCCTCCAACGGTCCTCGCACAGATGTGCGCCCCCATAATCCCAAAGACGTAAAATTTCGCAACAACGCGCTTAAATGAAATAATTATTTTGTAAAATTTTCCACAATTCCGTTGTATACATTGTAAATAAATTTACACTGCACCTGCGAAAAGCGTTGAAAAGTTGGGGAAATTTTATGGCTAATCCCGCGTCATTGGGTCAAAGAATACGCGCATTACGTATTGAAAAGGGGTTGAAACAATCGGATCTTGCACTAAGAGCGGGAATTTCAGCCTCTTATTTGAACTTAATCGAGCATGATCGACGCAGAATCGCGGGAAAATTATTGAACACGCTCTCTTTGGTTTTGGGTGTTGATCCGTCATTGTTAAGCCAAGGGGTAGAGGCCTCGGTTGTTGCTCGGTTGACAGAAGTGAGCCAACATAACGCAGACGGAAAATTCCAAGACACTGATCAAGCGCTCGACATCGCTGCTCGGTTTCCGATGTGGGCCGATTTATTGATTTCGATGGATCGTAAATTGCGGGGGCTAGAGCAGCAGGTGGAAAGCCTATCTGACCGGCTCGCGCATGATCCTCATCTTGCAACATCGTTGCACGAAGTTTTGACCACAGTGACCGCAATTCGGTCCACAAGTTCGATTTTGGCCGATACAGATGATATCGAGCCAGAGTGGCAAAAACGTTTTTTTCGCAACATCAATGAAGATAGCGTGCGCCTCGCCGAAGGGGCAGAAATGTTGGTACGGTACTTGGATGCAGGAAGTGCCAAAGACGAGGTCCGCTCGACCCCAAAAGATGAATTGGACAGCTTTTTAAAAGAGATCGACTATGACCTAGAATCTCTCATCTTGCAGCCCGATGAGGTAAAGCATCCTGTTCTGTCTACGGCAGGTCAAAAGATGCTAGAAGAAAAGTGTGACCAGATGCGTCACGATCTGAGTGTCTTGCCAACTTTGGTTCTGAAGGACGCCTTGTCAAAGATTGGGTCTATGGATCCTTTTGCAATTTCTGCACATCTCAACGTCTCGGTTCCAACAGTGATACGTTGTCTTTCCCATACAAATTGCTCGGATCAAGCCCGCGGTATGGTCGCATGCGATATCTCGGGGACTTTTGTTCATCGTCGGACAATAGATGGATTTCACGTTCCTCGCTATGGTGCGGGCTGTGCTATATGGCCCTTGTTCGAGGCATTACAGTGGCAGCAAAGACCAATTGCCCGGCTTGTGACGCATACAGGCCGCGAAGGTGGAACGTTTGAAACATATTCGTATTCTTCAGTTGAAGGTTTACCAGGTGTCGACGCAGTGCCAAATCCCATCTCATATATGTTGATCGTGCCAACCAAGGAAAAACCTGCATCCTTACGTCTGGTTGGTGCAAGCTGTGGTGTATGCTCTGTACAAAACTGCCAGCATAGAAAAGAACCTTCGATTATTGGCTAGGCCGGAAAACTTTGGAAAACCATTTCAAGTTTTGACAAGAGGAATTTCATTGCGCATAACTTTATCAAAAGGGGAGTATCTCAGGGCCAATGGGGAAATCTATTTTGCTCATCGAGGATGAAGCCAACATCATCGAGGCACTTAGCTTTGTGCTAAGCCGTGACGGGTGGACGGTCTATACGCATTCAAACGGCCATGACGCCAATGACGCTATTTCGGCGCGTCAACCTGATCTTGTGATTTTGGATGTGATGTTGCCGGGAAAAAGCGGGTTTGAGATTTTGGCAGACCTGCGCGCCTCTGAACAGGGAAAAGACCTTCCGGTTATGATGTTGACCGCACGAGGCCAAGCAAAAGACCGAGATCGTGCGTTTGAGCTTGGGGCCTCTCAGTTTATGACCAAACCGTTTATTAATGACGAGGTGCGCGCAGCGGTTCGCAATTTGTTGACGGAATGAAACAGTGGCTATTGCATCTTAAACGGCGACGAGCGGATGTTCTTAGGATGTTGCCGTTTTTGGCAATCTTCTTTTGGTTTGTCCCCATAATCTTTTTAAAATCGGACTCTGGTTCTGTCCAACTGACCAGCATATTTTTGTATATTTTTGCGTCTTGGTTCCTCTTGATTTGTATCGCTGCATTGTTTGCAGATGCCCCCCGAAAATCGGATATTTCTGATCCTGAGCAGGATGAAAAACGATGAGCAATATCGTAATTATTGCAAGTCTTGTTTACGTTACGATTTTGTTTTTCGTTGCCTTTTGGGCTGAGAGATTGTCCGCAAAGGGAAATGTAGCTTGGTTAAAGAGCCCATGGATCTATACCCTGTCCCTGTCGGTCTATTGTACCGCTTGGACGTTCTACGGAGCGGTCGGATATGCCGCACGATCTGGGATGGAGTTTGTCACCATTTATCTTGGGCCCAGTTTGGTCATGTTTGGATGGTGGATCCTTTTGCGAAAATTGGTCCAAGTTGGCCGCAATCAGCGCGTGACCTCAATTGCCGATTTGCTCTCGTCCCGTTTTGGGAAATCAAGCTCGCTTGCGGCGCTTGTGACGATCTTGGCCGTTGTCGGAACCACGCCTTATATCGCCTTACAACTTCAGTCGGTTACGTTGTCATTCAATGTGTTCGCCCAAACCGAAGGGTTGGCATTTTCTACACCACAAGGCACGTCGGTTGCGGTTTGGGTGGCCATCGGTTTGGCGGTGTTCACCATTCTGTTCGGGACCCGTAATCTTGATATCGACGAACGTCACCACGGCGTTGTCACAGCGATTGCTGTCGAAGCGGTTGTAAAGCTTGTGGCGCTTGTCGCTGTTGGCGTGTTCGTTGTTTGGGGGGTGACGGGCGGCATTGGACCAACACTGGACCAAATTGGTGCGTCTGAACTTTCAAAAACGCCGGTGTCCGTGCAACGTTGGATCAGTAACACGTTTTTGGCGGGAGCTGCGTTTTTGTGCCTGCCGCGCATATTCCAAGTTCTCGTGGTTGAAAACGAAGACCGCGCACATTTACGCGTCGCGTCTTGGGCCTTTCCTTTATATCTGTTGATGATGTCCCTATTCGTCGTCCCAATCGCGGTTGCGGGCCTATCGTTGATGCCTGAGAACGCGAACCCGGACCTGTTTGTCTTGACCCTACCCTATTCGCAGGGACAAAACACGTTGGCCGTTTTTTCCTTTTTGGGCGGATTTTCTTCTGCGACGTCGATGGTCATCGTGGCCTCGATCGCCCTTTCGACAATGGTGTCAAATCACATTGTTATGCCATTGTTTTTGCGCTTCTCAAATCGCGGCGCATCTGTGTCTGGGGATGTGCGTGACATCATTTTGATGGCTCGGCGTCTTTCGATTGCTGGTATTCTAACCCTTGGTTATGGGTATTATCGCCTTAGTGGTGGGGGGGCTGCGCTTGCCTCGATTGGGTTGGTGTCATTTGCCGGCGTGGTGCAGCTTTTACCGGCTCTTGTTGGTGGTATCTTTTGGCGAGGCGCGACCAAGATCGGTGCGATTGCAGGGGTCTCTATCGGATTTGTATTGTGGTTTTACACCCTCTTTTTGCCAAGCTTTGGGGATTGGGCGGTTTTGGCGCACATCATGGAACATGGTCCGTTTGGGATCATGGCGCTTAACCCCCAGTCTTTGTTTGGCGTGGCAGCCCACGATCCTTTGATCCACGGATTGTTCTGGAGCCTGACAGTCAACGCGCTCGTGTTTATTATCGTCTCGTTGTCCACTGAAGCCACGCCTGTAGAACGTGTGCAAAGTGCCACATTTGTAGATGCGGCCATTACCGATCTTAGCCGCAGTTGGGCCAGTGGATCAGCGGCATCTGAGGATCTGATGGTCATGTCGCAACGTATTCTAGGAGCGAGCGAAGCAAAATCACTGTTTCAACAGGCTGCGGAAAAGCAAGGGCTCTCCGCAGGCCTGCCAGAGCCGACGTCTGAATTTTTAACCACATTAGAACGCGAGCTTGCAGGCTCTGTCGGGGCTGCAACTGCGCATGCGATGGTGGGTCAAATTGTTGGTGAAACCTCTGTTACGGTCGAGGATTTGTTGGCGGTGGCCGATGAGACTGCACAGATTATGGAATACTCAAACCAGTTGGAACAAC
>JALRHZ010000064.1 GCA_023259435.1 Paracoccaceae bacterium
CGCAGGTAAGTTCAGAGGAATCTGATGATGAGATGTCCGAAGAAATGGAAATGCCTGAGGGCGAAGCGCCATTAGAGCCGCCGGCCCCTGCCCCGATATCAGACGCGGATCCAGATTATCGTGTGTTTGAGACGAAGTTTGATGAAACTGTGCGTGCCGAAGATTTGGCAGAGCCGATCGAATTGGAACGGCTCCGCGCCTATTTGGACCAACAATTGGAACCGTTAAAGGGGGCCGTGTCGCGTCTGGCGAATAAACTGCAACGCCGGTTGCAAGCGCAACAAAACCGCAGCTGGCTATTTGACCAAGAAGAAGGCATTTTGGACGCCGGACGCTTGGCCCGTGTTGTGGCGAACCCGACAACACCGTTGAGTTTCAAGATTGAAAAAGACACCGAATTCCGCGACACTATTGTAACGTTGTTGATCGACAACTCGGGATCGATGCGCGGGCGTCCTATTTCGATTGCTGCGATTTGTGCCGATGTTTTGGCCCGCACATTAGAGCGGTGCAATGTAAAGGTCGAAATCCTTGGTTTTACCACGCGCGCGTGGAAGGGCGGCCAAAGCCGTGAAGAATGGCTCAATGCGGGGCGTGAACAACAGCCCGGTCGTTTGAACGATTTACGGCATATCATCTATAAGGGCGCAGATACCCCATGGCGTCGGTCACGGGACAATCTAGGCCTCATGATGAAAGAGGGCCTTTTGAAAGAAAACATCGACGGCGAGGCCTTGGAATGGGCGCATCGCCGAATGGTAGCGCGCCAAGAACAGCGTAAGATCCTGATGGTGATTTCTGATGGTGCGCCGGTGGACGACAGCACCCTATCTGTAAACCCCGCCAATTATCTAGAAAAGCACCTGCGCGATGTGATCGCAATGGTCGAAAAACGCAAGGCCGTCGAATTGCTTGCCATTGGGATCGGGCATGACGTTACCCGCTATTATGAACGAGCGGTCACAATCACAGATGTCGAACAGCTTGCTGGCGCTATGACAGAGCAATTGGCGGCCTTATTCGACAGTGACCCGCGCGCGCGGGCACGGTTTGCGGGAATGCGACGCGCTGTGTAATGGTGGGGGTCTTAAGGCAGAAACCTTGCTAAGAAACAGCCTTTTTGTGAATTAGGATAAAGCATGTTTCAATCTTTTGAACAAACCTCATCGCCCGAATTCGGTGCGTCGCGCCTAGAGGCATTGCGCCAAGAAATGCGCGCCGCGCAAGTTGATGGGTTTTGGATTCCGCGTGCCGATCGGTTCCAAGGTGAATACGTGGCTGCCTGCGACAGCCGTCTTGCTTGGCTAACCGGCTTTACCGGTTCGGCCGGCCACTGTGTCGCCTTGCACGATCAAGCAGCCGTATTTGCCGATGGTCGGTACAAGGTGCAAGTTCGGGACCAGATCGACCAAGAGGTCTTTACGGCTGTGGATTGGCCTGCAACATCTGTCGGCGCTTGGGTCACCCAAAACCTTGATAAGGGCACCTTGGGGTTTGATCCTTGGCTGCATACGGTAGAACAGATAAACACGATGGAAAAAGCACTCGCGCCCAAGGGCATCGCCCTGTGCCCGTGTGACAACCTAATTGATCGCATCTGGCACGATCAACCCGCCCCCCCAAACGGCGCAGCACGGCCCTATCCGTTGGACCTTGCGGGGCAATCCTATCAAGATAAATGCGCCCATATTGCACAATCGCTTAAAGAAGCGGGGCACGCGTCGGTTATCATCTCTATGCCAGACTCTTTATGCTGGTTGTTGAACATTCGCGGCCAAGATGTGGCCCATAACCCCATCGTTCACGCCACCTGTATTTTGCATAGCGATTCAACAGTTGATCTTTTCTTGGCTCCTGAGAAACGTGCAAAGCTAGAGGGTCATTTTGATGAAAGTATTCGTCTGCACGCGCCTAGTGCCTATTTGGATGTCGTGGCGGGCCTAACTGGAACGGTTCAGTTTGATGCGAATGATCTTCCTTGGGCCGTTTGGTCGGTTTTGCGTGACAACAAGATCGACACAGCCAAAGAAGCAGACCCATGCAGCCTTTTGAAGGCCTGTAAAAACAACGTAGAATTGGCCCACGCAAAGGTCGCTCATCAACGCGATGCCGTTGCAATGTGCGAATATCTTGCATGGCTCTCACGCCAAGATCATAGCAAACTTACGGAAATTGACGTCGTCACCGCGCTTGAGGCGCAACGACGTGCAACCAATTCACTGGTTGATATAAGTTTTGAAACCATCGCAGGCAGCGGCCCAAACGCAGCATTGCCGCATTATCGGGTCACACAGGACACGAACCGCCCCCTAAAAGACGGTGAGGTGTTGCTAATCGACAGTGGTGGGCAATACGAAGATGGGACAACAGACATCACCCGCACCTTAGGGATCGGCGCTCAACCCGATGAGGTCAAACGCGCCTTTACCCGTGTTTTGCAAGGGGTCATCGCGATCTCGCGTTTGGTCTTTCCGCGTGGAATTTCTGGTCGTGATATAGATGCCTTTGCGCGCATGGCCCTGTGGCAAGCACAGCAAGATTTTGACCACGGAACAGGACATGGCGTCGGCCAATTCCTAAGCGTGCACGAAGGACCGCAGCGTATTTCGCGCATGTCCACCGTGCCTTTCAAAGAAGGAATGATTTTGTCAAACGAGCCTGGATTTTACAAAGAAGGTGCATTTGGCATTCGGATCGAAAACCTAATTGCTGTGACCCTTAAACCAGCAGGCCCAGAGGCGAGCCACGGGGATATGCTAGGCTTTGAAACCCTGACCTATGTCCCAATTGATAGCAGTTTGATTGTCGCTGAGATGCTCAATTCCCATGAACGTGAGTGGATCAATACCTATCACCAAGCCTGTTGGGACAGGTTAAATGCGTCGGTCAGCGCAGACTGCGCCGCTTGGCTCAAAGAAGCAACGCGTCCCATATAGGGACCCCGATCTTTGAGCTGGGGCAATCCGTCATATACATGTCACATAGAAACGTGATAAAGACAGCGCTCAACAGATAAGAGGGAAAATTATGACTGCGTATATTTCGATCAGCAAAGCGTCAGGAACATGGGTTGTGCGCGCAGGCGGTGCGGTTATCGGCGAAAGCCAAAATGCTCTTGAATTATCAGAAGGCGATTACCCCGCTGTAATCTATTTTCCCAAAGCCGATCTCGCCATGGCGTTTCTGGACAAAACAGATCACACATCCCATTGCCCGCACAAAGGGGATGCCACGTATTATTCAATCGTTACAAAAAGTACGACATTGGAAAACGCAGGTTGGAGTTATGAGGACCCCAAATCAGAGGTCTCTCAAATCAAAGACCACATCGCATTTTTCAAATACGACACAGTGGCAGTTGAACAAATCTAACTATGCTCTTCGGCGGAGACTGCGGCCAAGGCTTTGTTATACGCTCTTAACGCGTCCAAGTGGTTTAGTATTCCGATGATTTCCGCAGGTGCATCCCCTTGGATACGTACCACGGGTAAAAATACTGCGCCGGTCCGTTCAAAGACCGGCATCGCCCCTTCTAGGGTCCCCTTTTCGCTAACATAGAGACCGCGCTCGACCATCTCCCAATGCTTTTCCTCGGGGGACGCGAGGGGCACCATAATCGATTTATTGGCAAAGACGGACAACAAATAGGTCTGCGGCCCTGCTGCCATATGGATGTTACGCCGCTCAAGTTGGGTTAGGAAAAAGGAACGATCCACATAGCGCGAGGCAAACGCAACTGAAATAGACACCGCCACCATCACAGCAAGCGCCGCTTGCCAATTTCCGGTCAATTCAAAGATAATCAAGATCGTTGAAATGGGCGCGCCCAAGACCGCTGCTGCCAAGGCCCCCATGCCAGCCAACGCATATAGGCTTAGACCACCTGACACATCTGGGAACAAGGCCGTTGCCACAATCCCGAATGACAACCCTGTCAACGCGCCTAGCATAAGAGAGGGTGAAAAGACACCTCCCCCCATCCGACCTCCAACAGTGATTGAAACGGCAACTGTTTTTGCGACCGCGATTAGAATGGCTTGGGACAAAATCAAAGTGCCGGACAATGCCGCAAAGGTCGTCTCATACCCAACGCCAATGATCGACGGGAACTGCGTTGCCAATCCCCCCAACAAAAACCCCGCAAATGCAGGGCGCATAAACCGTGGCAACCCGAGGCGCGTCATGACCTTGCTTCCGATATCATCGGCAAAAAATAGAGACTTCATCATGATCACCGCGACCCCACCACAGATCAGACCCAATAGGATAAAGGCAGGAAGTTCGGCATAAAACGAAAGCTCTGTTTCCGTCGGCAGGGTGAATTCCCTAAAATCACCCAAAAAGATTTGGCTCACCACGGTGCCCGCGACAGAGGCAATGACAATCGGGGCCAAAGCATGAATTGCAAAATGGCGCAAAATCACTTCAAGCGCGAAAATCGCCCCAGCAATCGGCGCATTAAAGCTTGCCGAGACTGCTGCTGCCACAGCACAGCCAAGCAAATCGCGGGCCGGCACCCCGTGAATGCGAAACATATCCGCCAATTTTGACGCAATCATTGCACCAATATGCACCATTGGACCTTCGCGGCCAGTTGATCCCCCCGTGGACAAGGTAATCCAAGAGGCAACAGCAGATGCAAGCCCTGCTTTATATTCCACCCGCCCATCATTAAGAGCTGTAGCCTCTATCACATCTGCAACCGATCGCACTCGCCCATCCGGTGTCATAAGATGCAAAATAACGCCCACAACCAGACCGCCCAAGGTTGGGATAATAACCACCCAGATCCACGGTAAAGTTTCGGCAAAACTGTGAAGGCGGTTCACATCAGGCGTTCCATAGGCCCATGTTTGCAGCGCTTCGATCATCCAGCGAAAACACACCGCAGCAAGCCCCGCAAGCGCGCCCAAAGCCAAAGCCAAAACCCAAAACACAAGGTTTTGCGACAGACGAAACGTCTGAAAAATTATATGTGAGCGCAATTTTTCTAAAGTTGGGATCATTTCTACGGGCGCTTTTGGCGAGGCTTCTGTTAATAATTGTCCCATTGGGTGCGATTACACAAGAAGAAGGTGGGTAAAAATGCAAGATTTCCAAGGTTTTGTGGATATCCGTGACCGATTCCAATCTCAGGTTTCAACGGTGTCATCGGAACTATTGCGGCACGGACGCAGCGAAAGCTATCACCCTTCTCTTCCCCCACAGGCCATTGTCTATCCGCAGTCCACGCAGGATGTCGCCGACCTTGTGGCCCTTGCAAAACAGCACAAAATTCCACTTGTTGGACGAGGAGCAGGAACCTCTCTTGAAGGGCAAACAGCTGCGCCATTCGGAGGCATAAGCGTTGATTTTTCACAAATGAATAAGATCATCGATATTGATTTGGCCAATATGTGCGTCACCGTCCAACCCGGTGTCACACGCGAAGAGCTAAACCGAGAGTTGCGGCACACAGGTACGTTTTTTCCGGTGGATCCTGGCGCCAATGCCTCGCTCGGGGGGATGGCCGCGACACGCGCCTCTGGTACCACCACGGTGGGATATGGGACGATGCGTGATAATGTGATGGGCCTAGAGGCCATAATGGCCACAGGAGAACGGATCACAACCGGATCCAAGGCCAAGAAATCTTCGGCAGGCTATGACCTGACGGCCCTGTTGGTCGGATCTGAGGGCACTCTTGGCTTGATCACCGAACTAACCCTGCGCCTGCATCCGCAACCAGATGCTATCTTGGCCGGCATTGTCGGGTTTTCCGCTTTTTCAAATGCCGTTACGGCCGTGATGGACACCATACAATCCGGCCTGTCCATGGCACGGCTTGAGTTTTTGGATGCATCCTCTGTGCGCGCGTTTAATGCCTATGCTGGTGAGAGCATGCCCGAAATGCCCCATCTGTTGTTTGAAATTCATGGGTCTGAAAACGGCGTGCATGAGACCATGCAAATGTTCTCGCAAATCTGTCAGGACTTAGGGGGCACCGAATTTCGCGCCTCGTCGAAGACAGAGGACCGCAACGCCTTATGGAAGCTGCGCCACAACGGGTATTATGCCATCCTTGCATCTCGCCCCGGTGCGCGCGCCGTGGTGACGGATGTTTGTGTTCCTATCTCTGAATTGGCCGAAGTCGTGCAAAAGACCCAAGCCGACATAGAGCAAAGCCCCCTAAGCGCCCCAATTTTGGGACATGTTGGGGATGGTAATTTTCACGCAATCCTGTTGATCGACCCAGACTCTGAGCAGGAGTTAGAAGCGGCACAACATCTGTCTGACCAGATGGTCGAACGCGCTTTGGCGGTTGGTGGAACCTGTACAGGGGAACACGGGATTGGGTTTGGAAAGACCAAGTTTATGGAACAAGAACATGGACCGGCGTGGCAGATTATGGGCAGCCTCAAACGCGCACTTGACCCGCATAACATCCTGAACCCTGGAAAACTGGTTCCCGAACCTGTGTTTAATGCGCCAACAGGCTCTGTGCCGCCAGTTTTGCCGGATCAGTAACAACATCGCCCGAGATCATGCGCGCAATTTCATCCACGCGTTGATCAGAGGTCAAGGCTATAACGCGCGACAATGTCTCGCTCTCGGTTTGTGTCTTGGACACCTGCAAATGATGCGCGCCCAATGCGGCAACCTGCGGCGAATGCGTAACAACAAGAACCTGCCCGTCCTGAGCAAGCGAGGCCAAACGTCGCCCAACAGCATCCGCCGTTGCCCCGCCGACACCCCGATCGATTTCGTCGAAAATCATCGTCGTTTGTGCGCCATCCCCGCTAAGGCACACTTTGAGCGCCAATAAAAAGCGGCTGAGTTCGCCACCAGAGGCAATTTTGGCCAAGGGACCTGAGGGCGCGCCTGGGTTTGTTGCAACTTGGAAAGACACCGCATCTTGGCCAAGGCTTGACGCAGCTGTGCGTTCAATGATCGTGGAAAAAACCGCACGTTCCATTTTTAACGGCGCAAGCTCTTGGGCCATTGCGGTATCTAGTCGCTGTGCAGCCTCGGTGCGATGTTCGCTTAATGTCGCCACCACAGTGTCATAGGTGGCCTGTGCGTCCTTAACTGCGCGCTGCAATTCGATGACATTCCCTGCACCGGCATCCAAAGCAGACAGTTGATTTGACAGCCGCTCCATCAAAGCTGGCAATTCATCAACGCTTACCTGATGTTTACGCGCCACGCCGCGCAAGGTAAATAGCCGCTCTTCGACCGTTTCCAATTCATGCGGATTAAAGGCCAACCCATCCATCGCGCCGTCGATCTCGGCGCTTGCATCTTGCAGCTCAACCATCGCCCGCGATAGCGCATTAATAGCGGCGTCCAAAGTACCTTCAGCTTTGAGTGCCGCCCCTTCTAGCCAGCTTAAGGCATCAGACATTGCACCCTCTGCACCATCACGGCCCAAGGCCTGACCTGCACGACCAACGTCTTGCAGAATACGCTCGGCGCCTTGCATTAAGCGCCGCTGTTTATCTAACGCCTCATCTTCGCCGACTTGCGGGTCCAAAGACGTAAGCTCTTGGACCGCGTGGCGCAAAAACTCTTCCTCGTCTTTGAGCGCGACAAGCTTTTCCTCTTCCGCGGCCAAGGCACGTTCTGCGCGTCGCAATTCGGACCATGCCGATTTAACCGCATCAATCTCTGCGCCATAGCCGCCAAATTGATCCAAAAGCGCCATGTGACCTTTGGGATCCAAAAGACCGCGGTCATCGTGTTGCCCGTGTAATTCGACCAAATGCAGGGAAATCGCGCGCAGCACCTCGCCCGAGACGCGGCGATCATTGACCCAAGCCGTCTTGCGCCCGTCTTTGGTATTCACACGCCTTAGGATCAACTCACCCTCAAACGGCAGGCCGGCCTCTTGTAGAACAGGGATTACGGGATGGGTGGCTGAGATTTGAAAATCTGCGATGACCTCGCCTTGATCCGCGCCTTGGCGCACCAAATCGGCACGTCCGCGCCAGCCCAACACAAACCCGAGACTATCAAGCAATATCGACTTACCCGCACCAGTTTCACCGGTGAGAACGTTTAATCCAGCTTTGAAATCGATCTCAAGATGATCGATAATAAGGATATCGCGGATATCCAAGCTGCACAGCATGATCTACCCCATCGTCATGGCCAGATGCAGGTTACAACCATTTGCCCTGCACCACTTGCCGATAAATCTGTGACAACCAATTATTCCCCACAGCGTTCGGTGACAAGCCTTGTTGTTGCAAAAGATCATATGAGGCTTGATACCAATCCGACGATTGATAGTTGTGGCCAAGGATGGCCGCCGCGGATTGCGCTTCTAAGAGCAATCCCAAACTTACATAGCTTTCAACCAAACGGTGAAGTGCTTCGGCGGTATGGGATGTGGTTTGGAAATCCTCAACCACTTTGCGGAACCGTTTTATCGCAGACCCGTAATGCCCGCGACGCAGATAATACCGCCCCACTTCCATCTCTTTGCCAGCCAAGTGATTGAACGCCAAATCAAATTTTAGCTTGGCTTCTGGCGCATATTCGCTTTCAGGATATTGTTCAAAGACCACGCGCAACGCCTGTAGCGCATCAATGGTCACCCCTTGGTCACGCCCGACATCCTCAATTTGGTCATAATAACTCAGCGCCAAGAGATACTGCGCATAGGCGGCATCTTGGTCGGCGGGATAGAAATCAACATAGCGTTGTGCCGCCGCGCGGCTTCCTTCATAGTTTTGGTCTTGGTGAAACGCGAAGGCCTGCATGATGAGCCCGCGCTTTGCCATCTCGGAATAGGGGAACAACCGCTCGACTTCGGCAAAGTAATAGGTGGCATTGTTGTAATTGCCGTTGGCCAAATCATATTCACCCAACTCAAAGATTTGATAAGGGGTATACCCGTCAAGATCATCAATCCGACGGCTATTGGTATCGGAACATGCCACAAGAATTGCAGATGCTGCCGCAGCATATACCAACGTTTTGAAACTTCCGCCTGTCGTCATCCCAAGCCACCCTTTTTGCCTCTTGCGCTTAATATGACGCAGCGAATGGCAATGGTCTAGCATAGAAACGCATCATGTTGGAATTGATCAGCGATGTTTTGCACAAAACTTAGGCGACGCTTACGATCTCGTCAAAGTGGACCCCTGCTCCGGGCAATCGAGCTGCAAGAGTTGCATCAGAGGTCACATACGAAAATGCAGTCTCATCCGCAAAAAGCGCCCGCAATAAGACGTTGGTCAATGTATGCCCCGCCTTATATCCGTGGTAATGCCCAAGAATGGGCGCCCCCGCCAAATAGATATCACCCAAGGCATCCAGCATCTTATGGCGTACGGCCTCGTCACTGTGACGCAGGCCACCGGGTGACAGGATTTGATCGCCGTCCACAACGACCGCGTTTTCAAATGTCCCGCCTAAGGCCAAGCCATTCTTGCGCATGTAATCAACTTCGCTAAAGCGACAGAACGTCCGGCTTGCGCATAACTCGCGCACAAACGAACCATTTGACAGGTTAAGCGATTTTTTCTGTACACCGATCGCGGCATCCGAAAAATCGATATGGAATGTCATCATTGGGGTGTCAGAGGGCCGGAATTCCGCCCATGCATCCCCGCGTTCCACGCGCACGGGCTTTAGAATTTTCAGAACCTGAACAGGGACTGTCTGTTGGCGCAGCCCAGACGATAAAAATGTACGAACAAATTCAATCGCACTGCCGTCCAATATCGGAACCTCTGGCCCGTCAACGTCGATCATTGCATTGTGAATGCCACACCCTGCCAAAGCAGCCATGACATGTTCGATCGTCGAAACAGATGCACCCGAACCGTTCACAAGTTTGGTGCAGAGCTGCGAATGTTCCGCACCATGCCAAAGCGCTGGAAGGATATTGTCGCCAAGTTTTACGTCAACACGGCGGAAAACGATCCCGTGGTCAACAGGCGCAGGATGCACAGCCAGCGTTGCAGGCTTACCTGAATGAAGCCCAACGCCTTTAAAAATACATTTTTGTGCAATCGTGGTTTGCAAACTCGTTCCCTACACTCCGGACAGTATCGTTCATGTAGACCGCGCAGCACAAAGCCACAATTCAAAGTTTGTAACGGCTTGAAACAGGAGACAGATACTATAGGCGGAAAATTGCCGAAAGAGAAAAGGCTGCCCAATTTGGACAGCCATTTCAAACATGTATTTTGTGCAACTTAATTCGCTTGGCGTCTTAGGAACGCAGGAACTTCGATACGTTCCTGATCTGGATCGCGCTGTTGCTCTTCTGGCTGCGGCGCAGGTTGTGCAACTTGGGCCTGAACCCGTGGCGCTGTGCGACGTTCTTCTTCTGGCGCACGCTCAGCTGATCCGCTGGACATCCGGTTGATCAATGAGCTTATCCCGCTAAAGCGCGGACGCTCTGCTGCGGCAGGTTCTTCTTCAACGTACTCTTGCTGTGCCTGAGGTGCCGCTGTGTTGTCCACTGCAGCACGAAGGCGCGCAAGCGCTTCTTCGGAAGGAGTGCCAGGCGCCGGCGCTTTTGGTGCAACAAAGCTTACCTCTGCTTCTTCTGCGACACTTGCTGCTTGATAGGCAGGAGGTGGCAGATCGTCATCCATGGACGGCGCAAACTGTGTTTCAGGCGCCATCATCGGCTGCTCTTCAATTGTTGATGCTGCTGGCGCTTGATCAAACAGGCTTGGCTCTTCAGCGGCCTCAGCAACAGGCGCAGCCTCTGGCATCGGTGCCGCCAAGCCTTGGTGTGTCATGCTGCGGCGTGGCGCTTGGGGCTCTGACGTTGCAGCAACGCTTGCGTCAATACCCGTTGCAACAACAGAGACGCGCATCATTCCGTTCATCTCGGTATCCAAAGTAGATCCGACAATGATATTCGCATCAGGATCAACTTCTTCACGGATACGGTTTGCAGCCTCATCCAATTCGAACAAGGTAAGGTCATAACCACCAGTGATGTTGATTAGAACGCCACGCGCCCCACGCAGAGAGATTTCATCCAACAATGGGTTTGCAATTGCCTTTTCAGCGGCTTCAATGGCGCGTTTTTCGCCATCTGCCTCGCCGGTTCCCATCATCGCTTTGCCCATTTCGTCCATGACGGCACGCACATCGGCAAAGTCTAGGTTGATCAAACCCGGACGCACCATAAGGTCGGTGACGCCTTTGACACCTTGATACAACACATCATCCGCCATGCTAAAGGCTTCGGTGAATGTTGTTTTTTCAGAGGCCAA
>JALRHZ010000065.1 GCA_023259435.1 Paracoccaceae bacterium
AACATGTTGAAATCCTGGACGAGCTGCCAAAAACAGCCGTTGGCAAAGTCTTCAAACCGGATCTGCGCAAACGCGCAATCACTCGGATTTATAACGCGGCTTTGGCGAGTGCCGGCGCACAGGCCTCGGTCACAGGTGTTATTGATGACAAAAAACGCGGGCTCGTGGCACAAGTCTCTGGCGCTGCTACAGATCAAGAAATTAACGCAGCTCTCGACGTCTTTACCCGCCCATGGGAGCGTGCGTCCTAATCCGATCCCCTATAGGCATTTTTTGTCTAAAAATATCTTCGGGGGTGAATGCGCAATGCGCAGAGGGGGCAGACAGCCCCCTTTTTCGTTTTATCTTCAGTGTTTTGTGCCATAGGGTTGGCGAAACCTACTGTTCTCTGCCGCAGAACATTTTATACAGCAGACCGATGATCTGGGCTGTGTTTTGGTCCGCCAAAGAATAGTATATCGTCTTACCTTCACGACGCGTGGACACCATCCCATCTTCGCGCAAACGGGCAAGCATTTGGCTCACAGCTGCTTGGCGACAGTTTAGAATTTCTTCCAATTCTCCGACTGATTTCTCGCCGCTTCCAAGATGGCACAGGATCATCAATCGCCCTTCATGGGCGAGGGATTTCAAAAACCCTGCCGCATGGCTGGCATTTTGTGTCATTTCATCCGGCGGTTTCGGAAGTGCAGACATGGTGTTCTCCTATCTCAATCATAGAAATATATGCTGTTTTAGGAATATGGCAAGGGGCATTGCGCCCGACTGCTCTATGTTTTCAATGGCGCGCCTCCAACAAAAGCATTCGCAGTTTGATAAGAGCTTGGGGCATCTTGCATCATAAGGTGCAAGCCATCCCCAGTAAATGGATGCGCACGGGCAAGCTCTTCGTCGACGTCAATGCCCAGTCCTGCGGCAGAGGGCGCAGGCACATATCCGTCCTCGACTGTGATCGTCGATTTAATCAATTTGTCATGAAATTCCGTTTCAATAGTTTCGGCAATCAAGACATTGGGAATAGAAACCGACAACTGAATGTTCGCGGCCCATTCAATCGGCCCCGCATAGAGGTGCGGTGCCATTTGCGCGTTGAACACTTCGGCAATCGCCGCAAGCTTTTTCATTTCCCAAATCCCGCCGGCACGTCCCAAAGCGGGCTGCAATATCGATGCACCACCTGTTTTCAGAAGAGTTGCGAATTCGGCCTTTGTGGTCATCCGCTCGCCGGTCGCTAATGGAATACGAACCGCTTCCGCGACCTTTTGGAATTCCAAAAGGTTATCTGGTGGAATGGGCTCTTCGTACCACAGCGGCAGATAGGGCTCAATCGCTTGTCCAAGACGGATAGCGCCATGCGTTGTAAACTGCCCATGCGTGCCAAACAATAAATCCGCACGGTCGCCGACTGCCTCACGAATGGCTTTGCAAAAGGCCACAGATAGGCTGATGTCAAACATGGCCGGACTATGTCCCCCCCGCATGGTATAGGGGCCGGCGGGATCAAATTTCAACGCGGTATAACCTTTGTCAACCATGGCAACGGCGCATTCGGCGGCCATCTCTGGTGAGGTCCAAAATTCGGCCATATCATGATGCGGTAGCGGATAAAGATAGGTATAGGCGCGGACACGTTCATTCATCATGCCCCCCAAAAGTGCCCAAACAGGGCGATCACGGTCTTTGCCTAAGATATCCCAACATGCGATCTCTAACCCAGAAAACGCGCCCATGACTGTTAAATCTGGTCTTTGAGTAAAGCCCGAGGAATAGGTGCGTCGGAACATACGTTCGATATTTTCTGGATTCTCATCCAAGAAATAGCGCTCGAACACGTCGCGGATCACATGTGTCATAGCCTGTGGCCCAACACTCGAGGCATAGCATTCGCCCCAGCCAACGATCCCTGTGTCCGTTGTCAGTTTCACCAATATCCAATACTGTCCCCCCCATCCCGGGGCAGGGGGTGCAGTGACAATGATATCTAGGTCGGTAAGTTTCATGGTTTATCCTCGGTCAAACAGTATGACATTGCGCCGTGCGGTGCCTTGTGTCGTGTCGGCAACTGCTTCGTTGATTTGATCCAGTGACCAACGTCCGGAAATAAGGCTATCCAAATTCAGACGCCCTTGCAGGTATAAATCGACCATCCATGGGATATCGCGTTTAATAACGACATCGCCCATCTTCGATCCGATCATTCCTTGGCTGACGGCGGCCATCATAACGGGTTCATAGGTTGATTTTTCACCACCTTTGGGCATGCCCACCATGATCACTTTGCCCCCATAGCCAAGGTAGCGAGGCGCTGTGTCATAGGCAGGAATGGCCCCAACAGTCACAAAAACCGCATCGGCCCCTTTTCCCATCGCTTTCTTTGCAGCCCGCCACGGCGCGTCATCTGTGGCGAGAACGCAATCTGTTGCCCCAAATTCCCGCGCGACGTCTAGTTTTTCTTGGGTCATGTCCACCGCGACAATTCGGCGAGCGCCTGCAATGCGAGCGCCTTGGATGGTGTTTAGCCCAACACCACCCGCGCCGATGACGACACAATCTTGGCCGGGGCGTAATTGAGCAGTGTTCACAACCGCGCCCACGCCCGTAATTACACCGCAGGCCAGTAGGCAGGCTGTGTCCATTGCAATCCCATCAGGCAAAACCACAACTTGGCTCTCTTCGACAACGACTTTTTCCGCGAATGCGCCACAGTTCATCGCCTGATCAACCGGCGTGCCATCGGGGCGGGTCAAGGGGGACGTCTCGGGCGAGGGGGTCATACAGATCGTTGGCGCGCCGCTTGCGCAATTCACACAAGACCCACAGGCGCGGATCAAGGTCACAACGACGCGATCCCCAAGTTTCACACCGGTAACGTTTGTGCCAATATCTGTTACAATCCCCGCCGCCTCATGGCCGTAAACGGCAGGCAAGGGCCCACCCCAGCCCCCTTGGGCCATGGTGATGTCGGAATGACAAATCGCAACGGCATCCAACGTTACTTCAACTTCGGAGTTTTGTGGCGCGCGCAAATGAAGTGTCTCAATTAAGAGCGGCTCTCCGAATTGATGACATACTGCTGCCTTGATAGGTTGCATGCGGCTCCCTCCTGTTTTGGCCGAGACTGCCACGCAAATGTCACCTCGCAAAGGGCAAATATCCGTGACGCCGCGTTTTAAATTTGCTTCTTGGCTGAAAGCCTCAAAAACAGCACAAGGCTGATAACGACCAGTATCGCCGAGGCCATAAAGGGCGCACCAGGAAAATAAAAAGGTGCCTGCGTGCTTGTGAAAAAGGCAAATAATGCCGTCATGGTCAAAGGCGTAATGACCATCGCGATGGAATTCAAACTGGACATCACACCTTGTAAGACACCTTGGCTATCATCGCTTGTGGCTTTTGACATGATTGCTTGCAACGCGGGCTGTCCGATAACGCCCAGGGATGCAATCGGGATCCACGCAATCATAAACGCCCCAGACGTGATCAAAGAGGCAACAAAGAGGGCCAAAATTTCAAAGCAAAACCCGATGATGAGTGTTTTCCCCTCACCAAAGCGTTTGATCGCAGGGCGGACCAACGTCCCTTGGACGATTGCAAAACACACTCCATAAATCGTCAAAGATATCCCAACCATACCGGCGGACCAGTTGAAACGCTCTAATGTGAAGAACGGCCAAATGGCGGCATAAACAGAAGTTGCAACCGCAAACACCAAAAAGATAATAAGAAGAGGCGCCAACCCTTCAAATTTTGCGATATCTTTCAAGGCAGAAAGGGGGTTGGACCGTCTTAGTGAAAAGGGACGTCTGTTTTTGTCTTCGAGGCTCTCTGGAAGAATAAACATGCTCAGCGCGGCGTTCAGCGCAGCAAGTACAGCAGCGGCATAAAATGGCGCGCGCGGACCCCATTCACCCAAAAGACCGCCGATCGCGGGTCCCAAGACAAATCCCATGCCAAAGCCGGCCCCGATCAATCCAAAACGCGCGGCTTTTTGGTCGGCAGAGGAAATATCTGCCATATAGGCGCCTGCGGTTGCATTGGTCGCAGCGGTGATTCCTCCGACGATACGCCCCAGCAACAAGAGCCAGATGGACTGAGCAACCGCCATCACCAGATAATATCCAATCATCACAATCAGCGAAATGACCAAAACTGGCTTACGGCCTTTCGCGTCAGATATGCTGCCGAGGATTGGGCTAAATATAAATTGCATAAGCGCATAGATGGACGATAAAATCCCTCCCCAAATCGTTGCCTGTGACAAAGACTGGCCCGGCAGGACGGACAAAAGCAGATCGGGTAAAACCGGAATAATTAGCCCAATGCCAATCGCGTCCAACATAACTGTCGCAACAATAAGCGCCAAAGGCAATTTGCCTGCACTAGGTTTGTTTGTGTCTGTTTGGCGTGCAGTCATTTTTGTACAACAAGTGTGGCGAGGGCGGTCATTACCAAGGGAACGGTATGATCATATACGCTTGTGCGATCAAGCGACAGTGCGGTCTTTGAGACTGCAATGGTCAAATCTGCTTGGTCTTTTGCGTCATCGGTTGTTAACGTCAATGATCCTATGAGGTCGATACATTCCTGCAATGCAGCCCGTGCAGCATCGTTTTCGTTATACGATCCCGCTGAGAGGTTCAGGGCCTGTCCCATCTCCTGCCCAAGCGCCGCATCAGAACTCACCACATGACAAATGGTGTCTTTTCGTTGCTCTGTGCCCGCATTGCCTAAGGCGCTGTGGATCATGTCAAAGGCTTGGCGCAGCCTTAGGTTCCTTGCGGTCGCCTCGATCTCTTTGGCGCTTAGGCCTTGGCCAACATAGGGTGTAAATTCAGGGGCTTGCATCAAAGACGAGAAACTCTCGATCAATGCGGGAACAAAGGTGCCGTCCGTGCTTGTGCCCTCAGCGAGGCCCGCAGGGTCAATCTGTAATTCCATCGAGGCGCGGTGAATAGCCCCCGCCGCCAGTTGTGGAATTTCGTCACGACTGCCACTGATTTTGGCCAATGTCCCAATGACAAGCATCGCCGCGCGAACAATCGCCGTATCAGAAAACAACCGCGCCATATCTCCGGATGGGAACCGCTTTGAATAGAGGGCGCTATCATATAAACTTACGGGCATTAAATATCCTCTGAAATTGTGTTAACCAATCGTGCAAGCCCTATTGGGTCTGCGAAAAAGGGGGAATGGCCCGTATTCATTTCGTACACTCGTTGAGATGGAAAGGCTTGGGCCATTACATCTTGGTACTCTGGTGGGATCGTTTGGTCATTCCGGCAGATGATATAGGATTTGCGCACTGTCGCAATTTTGTCCAAACCATCTATCACAGTAGATTGCGGCTTAATCGCTTGAGGGCAAAGACGGGCATTTGCGTAGTCAACCGTTCCAGCGGGGCAATCGTGATAAAACACCTGTTCGGTCATCTCGGGCCGCACTGTGAAACCTAACCCATCCGCTGTGCGTTCTATCGCCTCTAACAAAGGTTGACGAGGCGCTTCTTTGCGAAGATCCACCAAGGACTTGCCCTGTTGCGGGACATAGGCGCAAAGATAGATCAGATGCGCGATTTTTTCAGGCGCGGCCAGAGCTGCGGCTGTGATTGGAAATCCGCCCATAGAATGCCCTAGCAAAATGGTGTTTTCTGAAAGATGCTCCAAAATGGCATCGCGATAGAGGTCCAAGGTGATGTTCTGTAACGGCCTAGGGTTTTCGCCGTGACCGGGCAAATCAATCGCCGTTACCGAATGTCCCAAGGCTTCAAGCGCTGGGATGAGATCCCGAAAGCACCAAGCGCCGTGGCCAGAGCCGTGAACAAGAACAATATCAGACATGGCCGGTTTCCTTCATAAACTGTGATAGATGCTGCGCGAAATTCTCTGGCGCATCCCAAGGTGGGATATGCCCTGATTTGCGTATCAGTTCAAATTTCGACCCTGGGATTAGGTCAAGCGTTTCCCGTACAAGGTCTGGCGGGGTTGAGCGGTCTTCACTCCCCGCTAGGCCAAGCGTCGGTAGGCGTAAACCCGAGGTGGGCGTATAGAAATCCGTGCCAGATATTGCGGAGCAACATCCAACATATCCTTGGGTGTTTTGCCCCTCCATGATTGTGCGAAGGCTCAGTGCATCGTCCAAGGCGGCGCCTTTTGGTCCGAACCAACGCAGGAGGGTCTCATCGATAATATGCGCCATGCCCTTGGTTTTGGCTGTCTCTTGGCGCGCGGCCCAAAGAGGGGGATTGCCAATTTTTGCGGCCGTATTCGAGAGAACCAGTGACCTAATCAAATCATAGCGTTTGACGGCCAGCCCTTGTGCAATCAATCCACCGATGGAGAGCCCCACAAACATGGCCTGATTTAGATCCAAAGCCTCCATCAGGCTCTCTGCATCTCGCACCAAGGTGCCCATGCTGTAAGGTGGCTGTGCCGTTGACGTCTGCCCATGGCCGCGCAAGTCATAGCATATGAAATGGGCCGATTGTGGAAGCAGGGGAATAACACGCTCCCAGATGCGATGGTCCACTCCCAAGGCATGTGCAAACACGACAGGCGGGCCATCGGGCGTGCCGTGTGACGTGTAATACATATCAATGTCGTTGAGGTGAATATGAGGCATGTTACGGCAAAACCAACTCTGTATTCAGGGCGCGCTGAAAGATGTCGATATCGACATTGCCACCGGAAAGAACGGCTGCAATCGGTCCCTCAGGCAGAGAGGCGTTGTGGTAAATGGCAGCAGCCAAGGCAACCGCGCCCCCCGGTTCAACCACGACCCTAAGGTATTCGAACGCAAGCCGCATCGCCATAAGTGCTTGTTCTTCGCTTATGACAAGACCACGCGGGCAATGCTTTAACAAAATGGGAAGGGTAAGTTGCCCGGGCGTGGGGGTAATGATTGCATCACATAGCCCGCCAGATGTGGTGTCATTGGTTTCATGCTGTCCGCTTGCCAAGGACCGTGCCACATCGTCGAACCCCTCTGGCTCAACAGGGAACACTGTCGTGCTTGGTGCGGTTTCTGCCATGGCCAAAGCAATACCAGAGGTCAGCCCCGCACCGCCGCAACACACCAAGGTCGCGCCAAGCGTTGCATTGTTTTCAGCCGCTTGTTCCGCAATTTCAAGGCCGACTGTTCCTTGTCCTGCGATAACACGAAAATCGTCAAACGGTTTGATCAATTCTAATCCGCGGTCTTGCGAAATCTTTGCGCCGATTTCATCGCGGTCTTGGGTTGCGCGGTCATATAGCACCACCTCTGCGCCGTATTTACGTGTATTTTCAATTTTTACTTTTGGGGCATCTGACGGCATTATGATCACCGCAGGAATGTCATTCATCCGAGCGGCCAAAGCCACACCTTGGGCATGATTGCCCGAGGAAAACGCCACAACGCCAGATTTTGCTTGTTCGGCCGAGAGGGACGTAATCGCCGACATGGCCCCGCGAAATTTGAAACTTCCCGTTTGCTGAAGGCACTCGGCCTTGGCCCAAATTTGGCGGCCAGCTATTTCATCCAACAAAGGAGAATTCAGTAAAGGAGTTCTTCTAATCGTCGAGGAAATCCGTGAATAGGCAGATGTTATTGCATCATAGGTCATGGTCTAAGGCCTTTATCCATTGATGTAACGCTGACAGGGATTCTGGTTCATCCAAAAACGGGATATGCCCTCGATCCGGCACATGCGCAAGGATAAGGTCGGGCATCCGCTCTTGCATTTTCTTTGCATTCTCAAGGCTGAGCAAATTCGAAGTGAGGCCATGGATCAAAGCACAAGGCAGCCCTGAAAGGCAGTCAAACATGGGCCATAAATCAACGTTCTGAGTAAACGAGGCGAGGACCGCATCACGCAATTTAGGATCATAGCGGTTAACCAATCCATCCTCTGTTTCATCGTATAGAATGGCAACTTCTTCTTCCCATCGCGACATTGGCACTGTGTCAAAGCCGGCCATTACATTAGGCCTGTCTGCAGCCGCCTCAGCCAGAGTTTTGTACTTTGGGTTGCGACCGATATAATCAAGGATCAGGTCAAGTCCCGTTTGTTCTAGGGCCGGTCCAACATCGTTTAAGGCCACGCCGATCAACCGGTCTTTGGCGACAGCGGACAAATACATACCAATCAATCCGCCGCGCGACGTCCCCAAGATGGCCGCTTTCTCTAGCCCCAGATGATCCATAAGGGCCAACGCATCGGCTCCTTCTTGAGGAACGGAATAGGTCATATGATCGGTTGCCCAGTCCGAGGCACCGCGCCCGCGATAATCCATTTTAATCAGGCGCACGCCGCTCAGGTGCGGGGTGACAAAATCAAAATCACGATGCGTGCGCGTCAAACCCGATAGGCATAAAATCGGGATGCCCTCGCCGTGATCGGTAAAGAATAGGTTTAATCCATCTGATGTTTGAAAATACGGCATGTTACATCCCTAGAAGAGTTGGAATTGGCGTTAAGTCATTTAAAATGTGATGCGGTCCCGCGGCAAGCCGGTCTTGAGGCTCGCCTGTGCGATTGACCCAAGCGGTTGTAAATCCAAACCCAGAAGCACCGGCAATATCCCACCCATTGGAGGAGACAAACAAAACGTCCTTGCGGTCACAGTGCATCGTGGTCTCAACCATCTCATAGACAACGGCCGAAGGTTTGAATGTGCCGACGGTTTCAACGGATAAGACATGATCCAAATGCCCTTCTAGCCCAGCATGCGTCACGGCCGCATTAAGCATATCATTCGATCCGTTAGACAAGATTGCGGTTTTTAAGCCTGCCGTTTTCAAAGCGGTGAGCATCTCTTGCACCTCAGGATAGGCCGCAAGCTCCCAATAGAGTTGCAAGAGGCGCTCTCGCGGCTCTGTTCCAATCTTTAGCTTTTCCAGCGCAAAATCTAATCCGTCTTGGGTCACTTGCCAGAAATCAACGTAATCCCCCGTCAACGAGCGCAACCACGTGTATTGAAGTTGCTTTGTGCGCCAAATCTCGGCCAAGCTTGGCCAGACATTGGCCAAATCTGCGTGTTCGGGATCATTGGCGGCGCGGCGCGCGGCGGCATTCACATCAAACAGGGTACCGTAGGCATCAAATACACATGTCGTGATTGGCATGGCTGCTCTCCTTTTCGTAGATACAAAACCATGCAGCGCACAAAGTGAAAACCCCAAAAGGCGTTCATGGCCCCCTTGATCTATTCAAACTTGGATCAGTATCGCGCCCTTACGACCCGCAGATAGCGTCGCGTCATGTGCTTTCCATGTGTCGGCTAGATCAAAAATCTGGTCGATGTCTGGTTTAAACATGCCATCTGCGTGGGCTGTGTTGATCTCTTGGATCCGCGCCAAACGGTCTGCCATTGGCAGGATATAGATCAGGCTGATATCAATCTTTAGCGCCTTAAACAAAAGGGGGCCGAAATTCACCTGTGGCGCCATGTTCTTAGCAGAGCCATAGGTTGCGATAGTTCCCAAGGGGCGCACAACCTGATGGAGCAGATCAATATTTTCGCCAAATTCTACTTCGACGGCGCGGTCCACGCCGTTTGGCGCATACGATAGAACCTGAGACGCCAGTTCTGGGTCCTGATAATCCAAAACGACATCCGCACCTGCATTATATATGCGATCAAATCCATTGGGGCGCCCAGTTGCAATAACTTTGGCCCCTGACCATTTCGCAAGCTGTATCGCCAAATGCCCGACTGAGCCCGCGCCACCGCTAATCAAAAGTGTTTGATCTTTAACAGTCCCCTGACCAAGGACGACTTGGGCGGCTGTCAAGCCTGGAATGCCAATACAGGCCCCTGTTTCCAGAGACATGCCATTGGCTAATGTCACGGCTTGGGCGCTGGGCAAGGCGATGACTTCGGCGGCGGTCCCAAAGGGGCGCTGCCACTGGCCGTTCCAAATCCAAACCCGCTCTCCAATACGAGAGGGATCAACCCCTGTGCCCACGGCAATGATCTCTCCTGATCCATCCGAGTTGGGAATAATGAGATCGAATGCAGGTTTGGTCACACCAGGTCTGGCACCCGCACGCGCTTTGGCATCAGATGGGTTTGCGCCGGAATAGGCCAATCTTACCAAGACCTCGCCCTCTTGTGGGGTCGGCGTGTCTATCTCAATTGGTTTTAGAACGGTCTGCGCGGCACCAAAGGTGGAATAGCCAACCGCCCGCATTAACCTGCCTTTTTACGCAAACGGATCACAACGTCGACAGACGCAATTTCAAGGCCTTCGGGTGCCTGCGGGAGCTGGGCAATGCGTAACTGCTCTGCAGGGGCGTCGGTTAGGCGGCTTTCGTCTTCCCAATAGAAATGGGGGTGGTCATGCGTATTTGTGTCAAAATAACTGCGCGCACCGTCGACGGTGACCTCTTGCAAAAGGCCCGCATCGCAAAAGGCGCGTAATGTATTGTACACAGTTGCCAAAGACACTTTGTTGCCTTGTCCTTTTGCGTGTTCGAACAAGCTTTCGGCGGTTACGTGACGATGCTGCCCGTCTCCAATCAAAGCCTCGGCCAAGGCCATGCGTTGGCGCGTGGGGCGCAATTTTGCGCCAGACAGCCATTCAAGCGCGCGGTCATTCGGTGTCATTCGGTCATCCTATTACAGTTGTTACATAATAGGTGACAGATCAGCCAAGTTTCAATGGTTTTCTTTCCAAGGCTTGCAAGCGTGACCGAACGGGTGGTAGAGGAATAAGAAAAGCAAGAAAGAAGATGTTACATGTCTCAATATCCTAATCACTTTGATCGCGACGACCTATTGAAATGTGCAAGAGGCGAATTGTTTGGACCTGGCAATGCCCAGTTGCCCGAGCCGCCCATGCTTATGATGGACCGTATCACAGAGATTAGCGAAGATGGCGGCGAGCATGGAAAAGGGCATGTTATTGCGGAATTCGATATTAAACCTGACCTATGGTTCTTTGATTGCCACTTTCCTGGCAATCCGATCATGCCCGGATGTTTGGGCCTAGATGGGTTGTGGCAGTTGACAGGATTTAACCTTGGCTGGCGTGGCTGGTTGGGGCGCGGGTATGCGCTTGGCGTAGGTGAGGTGAAACTAACCGGTATGGTGCGTCCAGATCGTAAAATGCTGACCTATCGTGTGAACTTTACCAAGGCCGTGCAAACGCGTCGTTTGACCATGGGTGTTGCCGATG
>JALRHZ010000066.1:0-5362 GCA_023259435.1 Paracoccaceae bacterium
CTGACATCGAAACCAACCTACAAATCGGACCAACCGAGCATGCAATGGTGCGTATTTTTGTTGCAGGCGGTGGCGTGGAATTGCCCATGGATTTTGAACCGGACGAAGCAGATGAAATCGCAGAAGAGATACGTGCCGCCGCAGTGGTCGCGCGTCAAATGAGCGGTAAATAGACCGAACTATACCGAAAATTCTCTGAATTCGGGATCTCGGATCCCTTGTAAACGTCGCGCCGCAACGCGTGCAAAGTTTTGAATGATTGTTTTTCGACGTGGCGCGGATAGCTTATGTTCATCGCCCCATCGTATGATCTCTGCATCGTAGGCATCGGCAATCAAATATCCGCTTTCGGGTGGCAGGATCTCGGTCGGGAAGTCTTCGTCCACGGCCCAGAAATAGCGGTCGCACCAGTCCAGATAGCCCTGCCATTTCTGATCAGATGTAAAGTCGGCCCGCGATGATTTGCATTCGATGATCCATATCTCGCCTTTCGGGCCTAGCGCCATCACGTCCACTCTTAGCCCGCGGGTAGGAACAAGTTCCTCTACACACACCATATCCAAGCGCACAAGATGGCGCATTACACCGCGCGCGATGACCTCGCCTGGACGCGCGAGGCGCATATGATCTGAGGCCAGCAGAAGAGTATCGGGATCATTTTTCATACCTCCCACTCAACCCTGAGCCCCCTCAAACTGCAAGAGAAATTGACCTAGCTGCGGTCATATAATTGTTTGGCGATAAAACCGGTCATTGGGATCGAAACCAAAAACCCGATACCAGCCGCAATAAAAATCTCTTGCATGGATGTCATATTGGCAACCAGAGCCACAATCACCGCAGTCCCCATTACTGTTGATCCAATAAAGATATGCAGTATTAGAGCAAGTCGTAACATGTTGATACCTCCTACCCCTTTCTAGGCCTCCGGCAGTGCAACGGCATTGCCCTAGATCAATTTACATGCAAATTTTTATCCCTTGCCAATCAACCACCCGCACCCTATCTGAGGTCTTGGCGGGTGCTGTTCTTCTCGTGACACGGTTGCATTCCGGTGGCCTTAAGCAATTCCGAGGGAGCTGGCTCTGTCTTGGTCCTGGCCTCGTTACCTGGCGCCCACCTGTACATACAGGTCCTCGGGAATGAGATAACCAAACGGTCGCTACGGGCCCGCCACCTTTAACCTAGATACTTTGGGGATGCTTTAAATGAAACTAGTCGGACTATGTGGATCACTGCGCGCAGGATCAGTCAACAAGATGCTTTTGAACGAAGCTGTCAAACGCTTTGGTTCTGCAGAATACACTGAAGTTGATATCCGCTTCCCGCTGTATGATGGCGATCTAGAGACGGCTGAATTCCCCCAGATCGTAACCTTGGCGTCACAAACTATTGCCGCGGCGGATGCGATCGTAATCTCTGGCCCTGAATACAACAAAGGGATTTCTGGCGTTCTAAAAAACGCCTTGGATTGGCTGAGCCGCACCTCTGACAAACCTTTCATGGACAAACCAGTTGTCATCATGACGGCGGCGGCGGGGCGTACAGGGGGCGAAACGGCACAGTATATGATGCGGTCTTGCCTCGTTCCCTTTGGTGCACATGTCTTGACTAGCCCTGTTATCACCATTGCAGGGGCAGCAAAAGAATTTGACGAAGCGGGCAATTTGATCAATGACCGTTATGCGTCGAATTTGGACACACTGATGGCACACCTAAAAAAGGCCGCATCAGCATAGCGGCCTTGTTTGCAGAACTGTCTGATTTCCGATTTTAGAACGCCTCTGGACGGGCTTCGCGAGCCATGTGGTCCAAGACGCCATTGGCGAACTTTGCTTCTTTTCCATCCGGAAAGAAAGCAGCGGTAAGATCAACGTATTCAGCAATCACAACCTTGGGCGGCGCATCGCCATGTAACAACTCTGCCCCAGCTGCGCGGAACAAGGCGCGCAGTGTTGGATCAATGCGACCTATCGGCCATTTGGCCACCAACGCGCGGTCCGTCATTTGGTCAATTGATGCCTGATGGTTCACCGCATCATCGACAATTTTATGAACCATATCGATGTCACCCTCGGCATAGGCCCCCTCATCATAAGAGGCCCCGAACCGATGATCGGAAAATTCACGCACAATCGATTTGATGGTTTGCCCTGTCTGCTCCATTTGGAACAAAGCCTGTAAGGCAAACAAACGGCTCGCAGAGCGGATCTTGCGCTTTTGGTTTCCAGAAAGGGGCGGTTCATTCGGTATCATGCGGTTTGACTTGCTATTTGAATTTCATCTGAGGCAGGACGAAAGCCAACGCCTTTCGTCTGAGCGCCCCACTTACGGCTCAGCGCCACAAGATGCAAGGCTGCAGCAGCCGCACCCCCACCTTTATTTTGCCCCTCGACCTCGGCCCGTACTTCGGCCTGTTTGCGATTTTCAACAGTCAAAATACCATTGCCAATGCACAAGCCCTGTAGACCAAGAAGTGTAATGGCCCGTGAGCTGTCGTTGCACACAGTCTCATAATGCGTGGTTTCACCGCGGATCACACAGCCCAGCGCAACATAGCCATCAAAATTGCTCATGCGTTCGGCGATGCCAATCGCCGTGGGGATTTCCAATGCGCCTGGCACTTCGACAACATCCCATGTTCCGCCCACGGCCTCGATCTCGGCCTTGGCACCGGCCACCAGATTGTTCGCAATGTCATAATAATAGGGCGAGACAACGATCAAAATTTTGACAGGTTTGTCAAATGTTGGACGCTCTAAAATATAATGTTGTTCTGCAGCGGCCATTTATCCAAGCTCCGAAATTTTACGTGTTCCAACAATTTCCAACCCATAGGCATCTAGGCCCACGACCTTAGGCGTTGGGGAATTGGTTAAAAGTTCCAGTTTTGACAAACCCAGTGATGACAAGATCTGCGCGCCTAACCCATATTGCCGCAAAGTTTTTGGCGACACGGCCTCGGTGTCATCAACTTTCATGCCGGTATCGCGCAACAACACAACGACGCCCCGCCCCTCTTGCGCGACAAGTTGCATTGCCGTTGAAAATTCAAACGCGCGACCTTTGGGGCCAACACCGACCATATCCAACATTGGGTCAAGCGCATGCATACGAACAAGAACCGGTTCATCACCTGTCACATCCCCTTTGACCAAGGCGATGTGTTGCTCACCGTGGGTTTCATCCTCATAGATGGTCATGTGCCAATCGCCGCCAAACTCAGAGGTGATCTGTTGTTCAGTGGTCTTTCGAACCAAATTGTCATGACGCCGACGATAAGAGATCAAATCGGAAATTGTCCCGATCTTCAAATTATGCCGTTGAGCAAAGGCCACCAATTCCGGCAAACGCGACATTGTCCCGTCTTCATTCATAATCTCGCAGATCACGCCAGAGGGGTTCAGACCCGCCAAACGGCTAATGTCCACGGCGGCCTCGGTATGCCCTGCGCGCACCAAAACACCGCCACGGCGCGCTCGTAATGGAAAGACGTGCCCAGGCGTAGCGATATCAGCCGCTCCTTTTGAACCGTCAATCGCCACCGAAATTGTACGTGCGCGGTCACTTGCAGAAATGCCGGTACTGACACCCTCACGGGCTTCGATTGAAACGGTGAATGCGGTTTCGTGACGTGACGAATTATGCGTGCTCATCAACGGAAGACCCAACTCTTCGATCCGCTCAGCCGTTAATGTCAAACAGATCAAACCACGCCCATGCGTTGCCATGAAATTTACGGCATCTGGTGTCGCCATTTGCGCAGGAATGACAAGGTCGCCCTCATTTTCGCGGTCTTCATGGTCCACCAAAATAAACATGCGCCCATTGCGCGCCTCATCAATGATTTCCTCAACAGATGAAATCGCGTCTTTTAGACTTGTCTCTACGGGACCTGGGGTCTCAAAGCTCATGGTATATCGCTCCAATTTGGTAGAACGGGTCATACGCCATAGCCGTGAAAATGACTAGTCCTAGTCGAAAATATCCTCGATAAAGTCAAACACCTCACCGAATACGGATTTTTTCTTTTTCTTGCGCTTTTTCTTTGATTTTAGAGCGTCTTTTAAGTCGTCCGCAAAGTCATCGAAATCTAGTCCTCTGGATTTTGATGTCTTCGGCTTTTCGACTGTGCTCTTAGCGTTTTGCGCGGGGTGATCTGGAACCTCTTGAACGTTCAAAAGCTCAAACTCTTTCAACGGTGCACCGCACGAGCCACAGCTTAGGTTTTGCGGACCATTATCCGCGAAAACAAAAGTGGCGCGTGTTCCACAGTAACAACATGTTGCAAGTTTTGTTCGAGGCATGCGCGTTCCATTTGTCTTTCGTTAAATATTGTCACTAACCTATAAAACTACAAGGGCGGTTTCAAAAAAGGAGTTAGATCATGCACTCAGTCAATCAAACTTGGCCGTTTGAAATGTCATTGATGCGGGTCAATCGGGGCATTGGCTGGACAATGATCCTCTTGCCGATCGCCCTCTATTCGGCTGGTTTAATTGGTCTAACATGCGCCTATGCCTCGTTGAGCCATTTCTATTACGCCCGCATCTTCGGGGATCTCTTTGTCTTGGCTTTGGGCTTTGTTGGGATCCTGATGATCTTTTTCTATCGTGTCCCCAAAGGGACGGCGCAATACAAATCCTTTGGGCCCTTGGCCAACGGCCTTACCTTTGCTGCCGGGGTTTGTATCCTGATCACTGCCTTTGTTCCAACGCCCGGATCTGGCTGCCTTTACGGAGAGGGTACATCGGGCCTTGCCAATATCTCGCGGGCCTTGGTTGCACATACCATAGGGCAAGAGAACTATTTATCCCCTGATCGATCTGTCACTGGTGACATCCGATACGGGTTTTGGGTTGAAACAGAGGACACATCTTGGGTTCATCTCATTCACATTAGTGCCGCAGGGTTGGCGCTTTTGTTGTTGGCGGCTTTGTCTTGGTTCGTCTTTACCAAAGACAACTGCGATGATGCCAGAACCCTAGGCAAGCACAGACGCAATATCGTCTATCGTCTGACCGCTGTTGGAATGGCCGTATCGGTATTTGGTTTGGGGGGATTTTTCGGGTGGATTGCCCTATTTGGCGAACCTTATGGCCCCGCATCGGATTGGTGGGCGCAAAACAATCTAACGCTGCGCCTTGAGATCATTGCGCTGACAGGCTTTGGGGTGTCATGGTTAATGAAAGGACGCTTTTGGCGCCCCCTTTTTCCAAAGCTAGATAACTATTTTCACGATCCGCGTGTCAGAGCGTAAAGAGCGACAGCCGCAGCATTCGAGACATTCAATGACCCAAAATCGCGGGCAAATGGGATCTTGACCAGATGATCCACGGTCTCTTTGGTGCGCTGGCGCAGG
>JALRHZ010000066.1:5372-11114 GCA_023259435.1 Paracoccaceae bacterium
AAGAACCAAGGCAATGGGACGATCTGCGTTGTCACGGGCGACGTCATCAAGGCTATGCTCGGCCTCACCATCCAGACCCAACACCAAATAGCCCATATCTTGGAGTTCGATAATCGCATCGGCGAGGTTGCGTAACCGAACATAAGGTTGGCGCTCTAATGCGCCGGACGCGGTTTTCGCCAACGCCCCTGTTTCTGGGGCACTATGGCGCAAGGTTCCAATAACAGCAGCGGCGCCAAATACCTCGGCGCTGCGCAAAATGGCCCCCACGTTGTGCGGGTCTGTCACCTGATCCAACAGCACCAAACGGGGAACAAGGTCCTCGGAAGAGATCGCACGATCCGCCAAGCGGCCCCAATTGAGCGGCTTGACCTCAAGGGCGGCACCTTGGTGAACCGAAGCGGGGTCAAGTGGTGCTGCAAATTTCCGTGGGTCCGAAATCTCGGGCGTCATACCCGAGGCGGCAATCGCATCTGCCAGTTTGTCAGCGGCGTTCTTAGTCACCACAAGACGCAGGCGTTCCCGCTTTGGATTCTGCAACGCATCGCGCACCGCATGTAATCCAAACAGCCAAACAGTTTCCTGTTCGGCTGCTTTTTTACCACGTTCTTTTTCAACGACCCACTTGGGCTTTTTCATGGAACTGACCTTTTCGATTGTTGGCCTGCGGTATCACAGGCCAACACGGTGTTCCAGTCTTAGCTTTGGGAAATGCGCGCTTTTCGTGCAAGCCAAGGCCAGACAAAAGCCCCCAAGCCAACCAAGACCAAAGCCCACCAAGCGAAAAAGCCCAAATACGGCAAGGCTACAATAATCGAGGCGATCACTACGCCGGTAAAGGCTGCGATAACGCGATCTAGGGTGCTTTCAGATGAATGATCCACAAACCGTTCAATCACAGCTGTCCCCAAAGCATAGACCGCCGCAAGGTATCCGATCCACGCAACAATAAAGGCCGCCAAGATAAAGAACGGAACAACCAACAGACCCAAGATAGACAGGATCAAGACAACGATTGTTCCGAATATCATGGCCAATGTTAGAAACCCACGCCATGCCATGCGTGTAGGGGCCGCAAAAATATCTGCATTCGTGAGACCCGCCTTATTTGGAGCCAAAACAGCATAGAGTGCGACAAAAAACGTAGATATTGCAATGGATTTCAAAAGGCCCAAGATCCATGAAGGTTTTGCCTCTTCTTCATAAATCTGCACGTCAACCGCTGGGTCGTCGGCAAAGGTGTCTTCTTCGATTTGGATGTCTTGCACGCCACCAATGCTTACACCTTCTTTGATCTCAACCTCACCGGCTTGCACCTTTAGATCGCCTAGAATATCGGCGGCGATGATGACGGTCTGACCATAGATCATAGCAGACCCTGCGATTGGTGCATCAATCGTGATCGTTTGACCAAAGGCCCGTAAATTACCAGAAATCGGCTCGGACACATCAAGGGATTGACCAAACAAAGTGGCATTCCCACGAATGGCCGCGCCGACGGAAATGTCCTGACCCGCTGCATAGACAGAGCCGCCGACTGGATCATTTATGTTGATGTTCCGACCAAGAAAGTGACCATTACCAGACAACGCAGTACCGGTCGTAACTTTTTGCGCAGCGACAAAAGCGTCAGCGACATTTGCCCCCTCGACCGAGACATAATCACCTGCTGCGAAATAATCAGACCCAAAGGTCATGGTTTCCACGTCCTGAGCCTGCGCTGCGCCAAGCCCGAGTGCGACACTTAAGGAAAGCGCAACAAATACGCCCAACCCTCTCGAAAATAACCTCATTTCAATATCCCTCTCCGAATAAAGTTAACGCCATTTACATCTGCATTAACTTGAGGTTTTACAAGGTAGAAAAGCGAAAATTTGAAAACTATGATTTTCGTACAGAATATTGAGGTTTTAAGGTTGACGAGTCATTGAGGGCAGGATAATCACCCCATCACGTCATTTATGACACGAAAGTGGGCGACAGGCCGCAAGGTGTGGCAGGGGACTGTAACTCCCTCGCGGAGACGCACGCTTGGTTCGATTCCAAGGTCGCCCACCACTTTCCCTTCTTCGTCAGACTTGTCCAATTTGAGACCTCACGCGCGCATCGGCGCTTGGTTCTCCTCCAAAAACATATTAGGTATTGGCTTAGGTAAGGTAACTTGGGTTTAATATGTCGAAACAGTTTAATATCGTTGTCGTTGGTCAGAATGGGCGTTTGGAATACGAGGCGGTTCTGTTTTTGGCGTCTTTGCGACAAAATTCACCGAAATTTTCCGGCACAGTATTTATTGCCGAACCCCAAAAAAACCAAAAATGGGACACGGACCCTCGTATGGGGAACGCCTCGGTTCGCGAAACCCTGATCGAACTGGGGGCCGAGATTCTCCCATTTGAAAACAAGGTCTTTGGCCAATCTTATCCAAACGGAAATAAAATTGAGTGTCTCTCTGCATTGCCAAAGGGGACGCCTTTTGTGTTTTTCGACACTGATACGCTCATCTTAGACGAAATCACGGATGTTCCGTTTGACTTTCATCGTCCCAGTGCATCACTGCGGGTCGAGAATACATGGCCCAAGATTGAACTGTACGGGCCCGATATGACGCAAACTTGGAAGTCATTGTACGATCATTTTGACCTTGATTTCGAAAGCGCGATCGACACATCCCAACCTGATGGGTATTGGAAGCGGTATCCCTATTATAACGCAGGTTTTTTCTATGGCGCCTGCCCCGTTGAATTTGGCGAACGATATACACATTTCGCCAAAACCATTCGCGATGACGGCCCAAAAGAAATTGAATGCCAAACGCTTGATCCATGGCTAGATCAAATCGCACTTCCGCTTGTGATCCATAGCTTTGGCGGCGGCCGCGATGCCCTTGCTCAGGGCTATCTTGATGGCAAAACTTCCTGTCATTACCGCCTTCTTCCTTTGGCCTATGCTCGCGAAGCGGATCACGTTATCAAGGCACTCGAAGAGGTCACAGCGCCGAATAAAATCAAAAAAGTGCTCAAAGACTATGACCCATTCAAGCGCATGATCTACCAAGGACGCGGCGCGAAAGTCCGCGATCTGTTCGACCGCAACAATTTACCACGAAAAGAACAGGCCATTCGCAACAAAATAAAAGCAAACGGGTTTTGGATGAGGTGAACACCAATCCTATCTAAAAGGGCATTGGTGAATTTTTTTCCGATATCGGCGGTGTGTGCGAAAATTCCGTCTCAAGCCAGATGTTGCTTTCCAATATAGTTGTCTTTCCCAAGAAATTTTGCGTAACTGCAGGCGACGAAATTGAGGAGAGAAATTATGACAGACGGTCCATCCTACGGGTTTGACACATTACAAGTGCACGCCGGTGCGCGTCCTGATCCTGCAACTGGCGCGCGACAGGTCCCTATTTATCAGACGACGGCCTATGTGTTCCGCGATGCCGATCACGCAGCTGCCCTGTTTAACCTGCAAGAGGTGGGATACATTTATTCCCGTCTTACCAACCCAACCGTCGCGGCCCTACAAGAACGGATTGCAACGCTAGAAGGCGGTGTCGGAGCAGTTTGCTGTTCATCGGGTCACGCAGCCCAGATTATGGCGCTTTTCCCTTTGATGGCCCCCGGACGCAATGTTGTGGCCTCGACACGCCTATACGGCGGGACCGTTACGCAGTTTGCACAGACGATCAAACGCTTTGGCTGGTCAGCGACTTTTGTGGATTTCGATGATTTGGATGCTGTAAAAGCTGCGATCAACGACGATACGCGCGCTGTTTTTTGCGAGGCCATCGCAAACCCAGGCGGCTATATCACAGATCTTGATGCCATTTCTGCCATTGCAAATGAT
Organism: Paracoccaceae bacterium; assembly: GCA_023259435.1. Lineage (GTDB taxonomy): Bacteria > Pseudomonadota > Alphaproteobacteria > Rhodobacterales > Rhodobacteraceae > JALRHZ01. The sequence goes on from JALRHZ010000066.1 coordinate 9,219, forward strand.
GCAGGCCTTCCATTGATTGTCGATAATACGACTGCGACGCCCTATTTGTGCCGCCCGATTGAACATGGGGCAACTTTGGTGGTGCATTCGACGACGAAATATATGACCGGAAATGGCACCGTCACCGGTGGGTGTGTTGTCGATAGCGGCAATTTTGACTGGTCTGCGTCTGATAAATTCCCATCACTCAGCGTACCAGAACCCGCCTATCATGGCCTTAAGTTCCACGAAACCTTTGGTCCCTTGGCCTATACGTTCCACGGCATCGCCATTGGCTTGCGTGACCTTGGGATGACGATGAACCCCCAAGCGGCGCATTATACTTTGATGGGGATCGAGACGTTATCTTTGCGGATGCAAAAGCACGTCGAGAATGCCCAAACCGTTGCGACTTGGTTGGAAACACATGACGCCGTCGACTATGTCACCTACGCGGGACTTCCCTCATCGCCCTATGCGGATCGCGTGTCACGCATCTGCCCCAAAGGCGCAGGCGGGTTGTTCACGATTGCGCTGAAAGGCGGCTATGACGCCTGTGTCAAATTCGTCGACAGCCTAGAGATCTTTAGCCATGTGGCAAACTTGGGCGACACGCGGTCCTTGGTGATCCACTCAGCCTCAACCACGCATAGACAGTTGACAGAAGAACAACAAATCGCCGCGGGTGCAGGGCCAAACATCGTACGCATTTCAATTGGCATCGAAGACGCCAAGGATCTCATTGCGGACCTACAACAGGCATTGGATCAAGTTCTAGCCTCTTAATCGATCTCAAAGATCATTTGAATGCGGTCGGTGACGGTTACATCACCGACCGCAATCATGTTTGGAGAGGCCTCCATCGCCATGCGGGCCATGGGCATTGGCCGCGAAGTCTCGGACGCGGAAATCTCGACAATAGCGCCGACATTAACTTCTGCGGCACCTGCATAGATGTTCGCCTTGGCAACGGCATCCTTGATGGCAAGAACACGCGCTTGATCCTGTAGTTGTGCACGATTTGAGACATCAAACCGAAATCCATCCATTTGCGTCCCGCCATTCCGCGTCCCAATCGAAAACACATCCTCAAGCTTTGCGAAGTCAACCAATGTAATTTGGATCCGTGTAGAAGCACGATATCCGCGTAATGTCGGCGACGTATTCGGTGTGTAATCAAAAACCGGTGAAATCTGTAGATCCGTCGTTTTCACCTGATCCCGTTTCAGACCTAAATCTGCAATTTGTTCAAGAAACCGCGTGGCGTTCCGCTCAATTTCTGACATCGCTTGCGACGCTGATTTTCGCTGATCGCTCAATGTCCAATCTAGGACTATGCGGTCTGGCGTTGCGACCACCTCACCAACACCTTCGACCTTGAGTGTCCCCGCGGAAACAAGAGAAGCACTAAAAACAAATAGATAGATCAAAGTGATAAGTCGCATTTTCGAACCCTGTTTATGTCACCCCTTATGATGCAAGACCTCCCCCCAAAAGCAAAGGCAGAATTCTGCCATAGGCACAGTTTTGCTTTTCCAACAGCCCGTTATAGGATATAATTCGTGTGGGTTTGGGAGCGGATATTAATGGCACAGTACGGTGGCACGTCATATATGAGTCCTGATTTTGCACTTTTGTTGTCCGGAACGGGCATCTCTTTGCTGCAACGGCAAGAGGGCGGATGGGCCGTTCGTGACACGACGCCTGTCGATGGAAATGATCTGCACACCGGTATGCGTCGCATGCAAAAAATTGCAGCCGAGAACGATCTTGCGCGCCCAAAAGTTAAGCTGATTATTCCGAATGAACAAATCAAATACCTTAGCCTGCCCGCCCCCGAAAACGCAAAACCGATGGATGTCGAAAAGGGCGTCGTCGATGCCCTTGACGGGGCCACACCTTATCAGATCGAAGAAT
>JALRHZ010000067.1:0-5920 GCA_023259435.1 Paracoccaceae bacterium
GTGCCCCAGCGCGCTTGTGATCATGCCAGCCACCAACCAAGCCGCTGGCACTTTGATCCGCGACAGCACAAGCGCCAAGGGGATAGACAGGGCAATCGTCACCCCAACCACCATCATTGTCGCGCGTGTTTCTGTGCCCGATGCAAAGACGTTGGCCCCAAACGCGAATGTGATGAACGGCGGCACCAAAAGTGTCAGGCACAAAACGCGCACCGTTTGGATGATTGCAATCGCGCCCACATCTTTGCCCATGTCATCTGCGATACTTAGAACATAACTTAGATGCCCAGGCGCTGCGGCCAAAACGGCGGTATCCCGATCCAAATTGAAAAATCTGCGCAAAACAAGCTGGGTCAGGGCCAATACCATAACGACCGTTACCGCCATAACAGCCAAGCTGAGGGGCCAAGTGCCCGCCGTTTGCAAGACCTCGGGGGTGACGCCGGTTCCTATGTTGATGCCAAGGACCAAAATACAGGCATTGCGAACCGGTTTTGGCAGCTCAGCCTTGACTCCCAACAAGGCGGCGCAGGCAACCCCAGTGGTCGCGCCAGTCAAGGCTGGCACCGGAAAACCAATCAAAGCAAACACAAAATACCCAATGCAGGCAGCTACAACTGCTAACAGAAACGAATAAAAGCGCGCTTTGGACATCTTGGTCTCATTACCTTTGTGCAAAGACCCAGTGGCGGGGTCTTTGCAGATTTTCTTAATCCCCGTCGGCCACACCTGCGGCACGCGCTTTGGCGCGGCGCGCACGATAGCTTGGGACGATAACGAGCAAGCCCGCCAGAACAAGCAAACCCAATGTCATTGGACGCTCTAGAACAAAGGCAACCCCATCATAGAGCTGCATTGAGCGGCTAAAGTTATCCTCAAGCATCCGGCCGAGGATAAAGCCAATCAACAACGGGGCAAGCGGGTAATCCGCAAACCGCAATACAGTGGCGCAGATGCCAAATCCCACAAGGATCAACAACTCGGTTGCGTTGTTCTGGCCAATATAGCTTCCCATCATTGTAAAGAACAAGATGAACGGGATGAGATAGTTCCGAGGAATGGCCAAGATTTTTGCGATATAGGGGATCAAAGGCAAATTGAGGATCAGCAAGATCAAATTCCCAATATACATGGAAATAATCACTGCCCAAAAGATTTGCGGTTCATCCACCATCAAACGCGGACCGGGGTTCACGTTTAGTGCGATCAAAGCGCCTAGCAAAATTGCCGTTGTCCCAGAACCCGGGATCCCAAGTGTAAGCAAGGGCACAAAGGATCCGGTACAGGCCGCATTGTTGGCCGTTTCAGGTGCTGACAACCCCTTGATCGAGCCATGACCAAACTCTTTCCGCTCTTCCTCTGAGGCAAGGTTACGCTCAACCGCATAGCCCAAGAATGAGGCGATGGTCGCCCCTGCCCCAGGCAGAACGCCAATGAAAAAGCCTTGGATCGACTGGCGGCCGATTACAGGGGCAATTGCACGGGCCTCTTTTTTGGAGATCCGCAAATTTTCAATTTTCCCGCTGTCCCCTTGTGCAGACCGCGCAGGGTTCATCACCAAGAATAAGGCTTCTGGCAGGGCAAAGATCGCCATAGCAAGAGTGATAAAGCTAAACCCAGACTGCAGATCCATTAGACCCATGGTAAAGCGCGGCATGTTAAACAACGCCCCTTCCCCAACGGTTGCCATGATCAGACCAAGGATCGTCATCAAGAGCGCTTTGGCCACTTGGCCCGTTCCTGCAAAGGCCGCAATGGCACTTAGGCCGACAACCATCAGAGCAAAATACTCGGCTGAATGAAACAGCAAAGCAACCGAGGACAAAGCAGGTGCAAAAACCATCAACAAAATCGCGCCGACTGTTCCACCGGCAAACGATGAAATCGCCGCAATGGTAAGGGCTTTGCCCGCCATGCCCGCGCGCGCCATGGGATAGCCGTCAAAACTTGTAGCGACGGTTCCGGCCACACCCGGCGCATTTAGCAAAATCGAGGACGTCGATCCGCCAAAGATCGCACCGTAATACACACCCGCCAAGAGGATAAGTGCCGCCGCTGGATCGCCCAAAGTAATGGCAACAGGGATCATAATCGCAATAATAGACATCGGCCCAAGGCCCGGCAACATACCGATAAATGTCCCGATCAGACAGCCGCCGATCACCATCAACAAATTTTGCAAAGAAAAGGCCGTTTCTAGGCCGATCAGTAAACCTTCAATCATCCGAAGCTCCTAGAAAAAGATGGGTAGCGGGCGTAGGAAAATACCCAACACTTGTTCAACTAGATACCAAATCACAAAGGTCGCCACGGCCGACACTGGGATCAGAACATACAACTTTCTCTCGCCCAAAATGATCGCCGATATGGTGATAAATCCAATCGTTGAGATGAAAAAGCCCAAAGGGCGAAGTGTCAACGCATAGACAACCATCATGCCCAATAACATCAACGCTTGTCCGATGTTGTAATCCCCTAAGCGTCTGTAATCGATATCGGGTGTTTTCTCTTCGCCAGAGGGTTTTTCCAACCCCAGCAAAATGATCAACGAGGTAACAACAGCCAGCACAGACAGAACCTTTGGGAAGGTCGATGGCCAGATTGGGTTACGCTGCATAAAGGGGGGTAAAAGCTGATCCATCGTAAAAAATGCAGCATAGCCATAGGCCAGCGCAATACATAAAATGATCCAAGATATCCAACGATCCAGGGCCATTCTTGCTCTCCTTAATTTAAAAACCCCGCCCCAAACGGGACGGGGTCTAAACGTGTTATGCTAAGATTTTATAGGAACCCAAGCTTGCGCATCAGATCACCAATGACCTGCTCTTGCGCCTCTAGGAACTTGGCAAAGTCATCGCCACTGTTGTGGATGTTGACCCATCCATTACGCGCGCGCACGGCTTCCCATTCTGGGGTGTCGTACATTTTTGCGATTGCATCTTGATACGCTGCAAGTTTGTCAGCAGGCAAACCAGGTGCGGCAAAGAACCCACGCCAGTTTACAAACGATGTATCAATCCCCTGCTCTTTCATTGTCGCGGCATCCGCATAGGCTGCGACACGCTCGTCTGCAGTTACGCCAAGAATTTTGACTTCACCCGCATCTGCAAGAGCGACCGCCTCAGAGAACCCTGTGGAAAGTGCTTGGATTTCACCAGACAACAACGCCGCCATGGCATCGCCACCTGCATCGTATGGGATATACTTTAGGCCGGTTGGATCTTCACCCGCCGCTTGCATCACCATCGCAGCAACAAGATGGTCCATACCACCTGGGACAGAACCGCCACCAACAGCTGTGCCGCGTGGGTCAGCGCGATACGCATCCAATAGGTCATTCATAGAATTCAAAGGGCTATCCTTTGAAACAACAACCGCCGCATAGTCGCCGATTGTACCGGACACCAATGTTAGATCACGGAAGTTGTACGGGAACACGCCTGTCAAAGACCGGATCACGATAGGTGTCGAATTCACCATCAATGTGCCGTGGTTGCTTTCTGCGTTTTCGATCAAATAGCCGATAGCTTTACCGCCACCGCCACCTGACATGTTTTCATAAGACGCCGAGCCAACAAGTCCTGCACCTGTCAACGCTTCGCCTGTGCCACGCGCTGTGCCGTCCCAGCCGCCACCGGCGCCGCCAGGGATCAAAAAGTGGATGCTCTCCACGACCTGATGTCCCCCTGCGAACGCAGGACCAACCAAAGACATCGCAGCTGCCGCTGCCATCACCGCACGGCGACCAAATTTCAGTGTCATCAAATATTCCTCCCATTTGACAGAACGGGCATTTCGCCCCATGACATAGGAACCTGAAGAAGGAAACTGACATGAGCCTGACACACGCCAAAGAAATGTGCTAAATGCGTTTTTTGTTGATCGAAGATAATACAAACCTTGCCCAAGCGGTCGTCGAACGCCTCTCGCTTGATGGTCATGTTGTGGATCATGCTGTGAATTTATCTGACGGTCACGCCTTTTGCGCAACAACCGATTACGATATGATTTTATTGGATATTATGTTGCCAGACGGAGACGGTCGCGCCTTTTTAAAGCATCACCGTGCCTCGCAATCAAAAACACCGGTCATCGCAATTACAGCACGATCAGAGGTCTCGGACCGCGTCAGCATTTTGGACCTTGGCGCTGATGATTACATGGTAAAACCCATCGATTTCGCCGAACTCGAGGCAAGATGTCGTGCAGTTCTCAGGCGCAATGGAGGCGGCGCGCAAAACCTGATCCAACACGGAAATTGTCGATTCGACCCCTTGGCCGGCACCCTTTATATCGACGACACAAGCATACCTCTGCGTGCCAGAGAACTGCGCTTGTTTGAATTGCTTATCAATGCCCCAAATCAAATTTTCTCGAAATCGCAACTCGTAGATCGCCTATTTTCCTATGACGCGGATGTCTCTGAGAATGCGATCGAAGTGTACATCGGGCGACTGCGCAAACACTTAGAAGGGGCGAAAATTGTCATTCGCACGGTCCGAGGGCTTGGTTACAAGCTTGAACTTTTATGACCGCTCCGAACGTCCAAGGCTCTATTCGCCGTCGCCTCACGATCCTTCTTACACTGGGCGCTGCCGGATTGGCAGTTGTCGTGTTTTTCCTCATCCAATCGGTCGCCCGCGAAATTGCCCAGTCTAGTCAGGATAATATTTTGTCGGCCTCCGCCATCTCAATTATTGATAGCGCCCGCATAGACACGGACGGAGAGCTGTCAATTGACCTGCCATATTCCTCATTGTCGATGCTTGATAGCGTCACGGACGAACGCGCGTTTTACGCGATTGATTTAGATGAAGACTTTCTAACAGGGTACGAAATGATGCCGCGCCCGCGGCCATCTGTTGAAAACTCGACAACTTACACTTCTGCAACGTTTTTGGGCTCTGAAATTCGTGTTGCCTCGGTCAATAGAACCATTTCAATGGATGATCGCATCGCGATTTTGACCGTTAGTGTTGCCCAAACCCTGAATGGGTTAGAGCAGACATTGGCGCAAATTCGATCTGGTGCACTTACATTGGGAATTGGGTTTTTCTTGGTAACGGCTGGTCTGGCATTGGTTATTGCGCGCACTGCGATTTTGCCACTGCGACGTTTAACGGAATCTGTTTCGCGCAGAGGACCAAAAGATCTTCGCCCTGTTGCCGCCCCTGTGCCACTCGAAATGGAGCCATTGGTGTCGTCGTTAAATTCCTTGATGCAACGACTAGACACATCCTTGTCACGGTCCGAAGATTTCATAGCAGAAGCCGCCCATCGCTTGCGCACACCTCTTGCCATTGTGCGCACGCGGGCCGACGTTGTGTTACGAAGATCCGAAACCCCCCAAAATCGAGAGGCAGTTCAAGACATCATTCGTGCCATCGATGAAAGCTCGCGCGCGGCGGGTCAACTTCTTGACCATGCGATGGTCACATTTCGTGCAGATGACCTGACACGGGAAAGCCTTGACCTAAAGACTTTGGCAATCGATGCGATCGAGCGCATAAGACCTATTGCTGAGATGCGCGATATCGATCTGCGCATGGATGGAGGCATTGACCGGAACATCTCTGGCGATCAGATTTTGATCCTGAATGCTCTTCACAATGTATTGGACAATGCGGTGAAATATTCGTCCCCAGAAAGTCTTATTACAGTTTCTTTATCACAAGATGGAACCTCGGCATCGGTTTCAGTTTCGGATCAGGGACAAGGCTTTGGTAAAGATGTCCCGACATTGATGGCAAAAAGATTTAAGCGAGGCGACAATACGCAAAACATTGTTGGATCTGGTCTGGGCCTGACGATCGCAAGAGATGTGGTTACAGCCCATGGTGGCACCCTCACGATTGAAAATATAAAAGAAGGTGGAGCATGCGTTTCCTTATTTTGGCCGTTACAGCCTTGATCCTAT
>JALRHZ010000067.1:5930-10999 GCA_023259435.1 Paracoccaceae bacterium
GTGGCCTTTGAAATTGAACAAAAAGTTGAATTTGGCGACAAAGATGCCCCTCAGATTCTAAGGATTTTATCAACCTCAGATGTGGACTTTTTCGCGCCAACCGTCTTGTCTTATTTGGAACAAGACCCAGAGACCAAGATTGTCTATACCGTCGCATCGTCGTCGCAAATCATGCAAGCCATGTTACAAGATAAATCCAATTTCGATCTGGTCATATCAAGCGCAATGGATCTTCAGATGAAATTGGTGAATGACGGATATGCCCAATCCCATAAATCTGAAATCACGCGCGCCCTGCCCGAATGGGCCATTTGGAACGACAGCCTTTTTGCCTTTACCCAAGAAGCGGCCGTGGTGATCCTATCCAACACCGCCTTTGACCTGATCGAACGCCCCCAGACGCGAGAAGAAATCATTGCAATGTTGCGAGAAAACCCAGAGGCATTCTCGAACCGGATTGGTACATATGATATCCGCCAGTCAGGTCTGGGCTATCTATTTGCAACCCAAGATGCACGCGCCTCTGACACCTATTGGCGGTTGACCGAAGTCATCGGCCAGTTGAATGCGCGATTATACTGCTGTTCCTCTGATATGATCGAGGATGTGCTGAACGGCACAATCGACATCGCGTACAACGTCCTAGGTAGTTATGCAGGGCATCATCCAGACGTCGATGACTTTACAATAATCTACCCCAGCGACATGACAACTGTCATGCAAAGAACTGTCTTCATACCAAAGACCTCGGAGACCCCCAGCCTAGCCGGGAAATTTCTGGATCATATGATCGCACCTGCAACCCGATTGCCTTTAGGTGACAGTGATCGAACCACCCAAACGTTGAACCGTATTACTCTTGGACCAGGGTTATTGGTGTATCTGGACAAGTTCAAGAAGCGCAAATTCCTCAAAGAATGGTCAAACGCCATTGATCAACGGCGCTAATCACTCTGCAGGAGTGCGCACCGTACGCGTACCTTCGGAGAGCGCAAAATCAAAAACAGGGGCCATCACGGTTTGCAACATTTGGCGACTGCGTTTTCTTTTTACCACACGCACACCTAACCGGTACGCAAACATGAACCCACCAGCAGAAGCTGCGACCACTGCAAAGGCGATCAGGTTATTATCAACAAACACGTAACCGCCAAGGATTGGCAGAGCAGCAAGCGGCAGAATGGTTACGGCGGCCAATGGGTTGGATACATTAGACGTCAAGCGGCCGTTAGAGGCAACTTCCCAAAATCGCATGACCATTTGGTGAAAGTGCATACGATCCGGTTGATCCGTGCGCGCTTTTGTCGATTTTCTGCGTAGGATTGAAAAGGCTGTATCCATAACAGGCCAGAACATAACCGCAAGCATCGACCATGCAGAAGCCTCGGGGTGACGCGCAAGGAACACGATCACAATCCAAGCCATCAAAAATCCCAATGTATAAGCCCCTGCATCCCCAAGAAAAATTCGACCGAATGGAAAGTTAAGAACAAAAAAGCCCGCTGTCGCCGCTGCAATCATAAACGAAAGCTGAGCAATGTCAGCGTCTCCATAGGAGTTTGCAATCAGGCCCAAAGCCACACTCGATAGGATGACATGTCCAGACGCGAGACCGTTGACACCGTCAATAAGATTAAACGCATTGATCATACCTGTCGACGCAAACACGGTAAAAATAACGGCAAAGGGGATAATCGCAAACAACCAGTTCAGGCCACTGACATCTGCCGAGGTGATCCAAACCCCAGTTAACGCAATTGTTGCAGCGCTTGTAGCAGCCCCAACAGCCAACCGAATTTTCGGGCTATTTTCTCGACGCAAATCTTCGGACAGGCCCAATAAAAAAACCGGGATCGAACATAGAACAATCGGCCACATTGACGTCGGTCCGTACACCAACGTGGTTAGATAAAAGGAGCCGAACAAGGCCACGCCGCCCATCCGCGACGTCGGGCGGCTATGCGACGCTTGAACAGATTTGAGGCTTTCGTCTGACAACGTTGTATCAGACTTGCTGGCCGCACTAACTTTGCGGTCAAATGTAAAAATGAAAACCGCTGCGAGCAACACAGCAACAATAAAACTAGTAACCATTTACCCCCCCATATCTAAGAATCGATAAAATATAACAAACACCTATCATTAGAACGGCAAAACGCCACTTACGGATTTCCATACTTGAGATATGTAACAATATAAATACAACCGCGCGGCGAGGCATGTCATAGATCGGACATGTTTTCAAGGTTTGAAGCAGCTTGTTCAACATCTTGAGTCTCACTGATTCTTCACTCTAGCCGTATCATGACCTCGTTACGTCGAGCGAAAAATGGTGTAAACGGACCATTATACGTTGCAAAAATAGGGTCTGATCCAACCTCCATTGAATTCACCTCCATCATCGACTTTAGGTCAACCGCATGTTTTTCAAAATTTTTCTGCGTAGATCTTCCGCTAAACTTTACAACGGCAAAGGTTCCAGACGGGATGACACGCAGTTCAACAGAAGGGTCTAAGGGACGTGGGGCAGTTTCATATGTGTATTTTGCCGGAAGGTAAAACTGCATCATTTTCGCATCACTCTCAACGGCCTGAGTGACCGGAACCGTCATCGCGATCTTTTCTGACTGCGTCACCGGAACAGTCATAGACACCTGCTCTGCTGTTTGATTCGCGCCTGAGATGTATTTGAACAATTTTTGAAACGCCGAATTTTGACCGCCTGTTTCCTGTGTTTGTACGGCCAACCTGTCGGAATAGGCCCGAACTTCGAAGGGCCCGTTTTGAGAAATTATCGTATACGGCGCCTCTTCATATGCCATTCCAATACTCCCCCACCTCAGCGATACCATCGCCATTGCAACAAACAGCAGCTTATACATCACAATCTCCGCACCATTTCGCCAGATATAGTTGGGCGGAGCGTTTTGGCAAATTGATGTCACAATTACGCAAGGCTTAACGTCAAATCACGACAGCTCAACTTGGATAAGTGTGATAAGTTGGCCCAAATTCCATGACCGCGCTCGCCCAACACTGTAACGGCTTTGCGTTCAAGTTTTGTCTGCAAGTCTCGGGGCGAGACAAACGCGTCCAGGTCATAGTCAAAACCAACTCTGCGACCGTCAATGATGACAGCTCCCCGTACCTGCATATCAGACAAGGCCTCATCGCCAAACACACCTACTTTTTGCGCAAATTTTATAAGAGCCTCATCTTTGGACAGCTCGTCCGAGTATGTCCGATCATTGCCTGTCTCATCCCCCCTAAGAGCCATCCCAGCCAACCAGCTGTAGCTGAACTTTGTGTCCAATCCGCTCTGTGGGGCCTTTTTGTCACAGACGGTTAACCATCGTGGATTTGTAAATATTTCAACAGCTGATACCTTTTCAAGTCCGATACCTCGGAGGTTGGCCGCGTCTAAGGCTTCGATCATCGCATGCAATCCATGACAGCAGGCATGCAGTTTGTATTTGTTGTTTTCAAACAAAAACTCTTGTCCCACTTGGAACGAAATATGGTGCGGGTCCGTTGAATGCGTTGCAACAAATCCTTGTGCGCCCCACACGCCATCAGGGTCAGACGTAAATCCAAGCGACGCCAGTTGCGCACATTCAACACCATTTGCCGCGCTCAAACCTGCATTATAGGGTTTGCCCATTGTTCCAAACTGTCCCCGCAGCCCAGAGGCCCGCGTCGCGCATAGGCCCAGCGCATGCGCCATCTCAGATCGGGTCAGACCTAGCAAACGGCCCGCAGCCACAGTTGCACCAAATGCGCCTGCTGTGGCGGTTTGATGGTAGCCGCGATAATAATGCTCTGCCCCAAATGACATCCCTAATCGAATTGCCACTTCTGCGCCAATTGCAAAGGCGTCGACCACCTGAGAGGCCGGCAAATCTTGGGCCTGCCCAACGGCAAAAGCGGCCGGATATATTCCAACAGATAGGTGTCCAACATGCGCGAAATGCGTGTCATCGTAATCCAACGCATGGCTTGTGGCGCCGTTTACCAAAGCCGCCATTCGGGTTGGATACTGCCCTCCCCCAAAGACATGCGCCTGTGCGGCCCCACCTTCATGATCTGCAAAACGCCGTAGTTTTTGTGCCAAGGGTTCTTGAATTCCGGCCAATCCGCATACGATCCAATCCAAGAATGACAATTCGGCAAGAGCGCGGGCACGTTGCGAAATTGCTGAGGCTGGGCTTAAAGAAAACTCTATCAAATCATCAATTTGCGACATAACATCTTCCTTGGGTCGAGCTGTGTTGAATTAACGCCACGTCTAGCGCAGCGTCATTCAAATGTACATGTCTTCCATCTTGCACCCTAAACCGGAGGCGTGGGTCGCCTTTTAAGGTCCAGGGTTCTTTCGCGCGCAAAAATGTATAGGCCAGATCCAACGATAATCCCAATACCAGTCCAAGTGAGGGCATCGGGAAAGTCAGAAAATAACACATAGCCAACGGAAACAGAGCCAACAATTTCAAGGTATTGTAATGGGGCGATTGTTGCCGCGGGTGCCAGCTTTAGCGCCACAGACAAGAGCAAATGAGATACTGTCGCAAACAATCCGACCCCAAGTGTTTTAGCCCCATAAAACTGTGCCATAATTTGTTAGAGACGGAGGATCGAAATTATGGCTCGGAAACGTTATTCGGACGAAAATATTTTGAAGCTGTTACGTGAGATTGAAGTTCACATTCATGGTGGCATGGATGTTGTTAGCGCTTGCCGCAAAGCAGGAGTTTCGGACAAGACCTATTACAGTTGGCGAAAGAAATTCGGCGGCATGGGGCGATCTCAACTCAGCGAGATGAAGTCGCTGCAAAAAGAGAATGATCGGCTCAAAAAGATTGTAGCGGAACTTGAGTTGGACAAGTTGATCTTGAAGGAAAGCTTGGATTTTTTAAAGCCAAAGGTCTGACGCAAGAGCAACAACGTCAGGCCGTCATTCATACAAGACAAAAGCTCAACACATCTGAGCGACGTACATGCAAGGTCTTGAACATTGCTCGTTCAACGCTGAACTACAAGGCGGTCCAGCACGATGATGATGCCCTACGCTT
>JALRHZ010000068.1 GCA_023259435.1 Paracoccaceae bacterium
TCAAATTCTTGCCGCCACACCAAATCCCGTGGACGCCACATGATGCGGTCCTCTGGAAACAGCGCATTTGATGCCTATAAGGCAGACACATTGCGCCGCTTGCAGGATGAACAAGAAAACTTTGAGAACTTTCTTCAGCGCCTTCGCGACGCAAAAGACAAAGCAGAGTTTGACCAATTCATGGAATCGCGTGAAAAGGAACAACGCAGCGAAGAAAAAGCTGACGCATAAATTTAATACCAACGCATTGCGCCCTATGTTCAGGGCGCAACCTCTTTTTAGGTAAACTATGACCCGCTCTCTTGATCCCGATATATCCCCACAATTATTCGAAGGCGTTGCGTTCAAACGTCTATTGGCATGGGTGATTGATGTCATCATCGCCTTTATCATCGCGGCCGTGCTGGTGCCCTTCACCGCATTTGTCGCCGTGTTCGTTTGGCCTTTGTTTTTCTCAGTCATTAGCTTTCTCTATCGCGCGCTGACTTTGGGCCTTGGTGGGGCGACATGGGGGATGCGCATTATGTCAATCGAGTTGCGACGCGACACAGGCGAGCAGATTGATGGAATCACGGCAATTTTGCACACCTTGGGACTTATTTTTAGTTTCATGATCCCGATTATCCAACTGATATCTATTGTCTTAATGGCAACTGGCGCCAAGGGCAAAAGCCTTACAGATATGGCCCTTGGGACAGTTATGATAAACCGCGCACAACGTTAAAAACCCGATACGGAGCATACTATTGCTCCGTATTGCCAGATCAAACGTTCATTGCTACTCTGCCTGTATGAGACATACCATTCCTCCGATACCGCAGTTTTACGTTACTGCGCCGCAGCCGTGCCCTTATCTTGAGGGGCGGATGGAGAGAAAGCTGTTTACATCCCTCTTTGGGGATGATGCACAGGCGTTAAATAATGCCTTATCTCATCAAGGATTTCGCCGGTCACAGAACGTCTTGTATCGGCCGTCTTGCACAGATTGTAACGCCTGCTTGTCCGCACGTATCAATCTAAGGAAATTCAAACTTTCCAAGTCGCAAAAACGCGTCATAAAAAAGAATGCAGCCTTGCGGCGCAAAACCAATTCCGCATGGGCCACCGAAGACCAGTATGAGCTGTTTCAAACATATTTGCGCACGCGGCACGCAGACGGCGGAATGGCGGACATGGATGTTTTCGAATTCGCCGCAATGATCGAAGAAACCCCAATTCGAAGTCGTGTCATCGAATATTATGATCCGGAAAACGCCCTATCGGCCGTTTGCCTTACAGATGTTTTAGAGGATGGATTGAGTATGGTGTACTCTTTCTACGACCCTTCTCTGACGGCGCGGAGCATGGGAACCTTTATGATATTGGACCATCTTATGTTGGCTCAGGATGCAGGGCTTGACTACGTTTACTTGGGCTATTGGGTTCTGGGCAGCCCCAAAATGGACTATAAGGCGCGGTTTTCAGGCGTAGAAGTCTTTTCTGGTGGACAATGGAACGATTTAACCAATCCAGAGGCCTACTCTAATAAACTGCACCCTTTAAATTCGGAACCTATTGCGGAACAAGTTGCTAATCTTTCTCTTCCGAATAGCAGTCGTGTCTATCGATAAGCTATTGAACATTATTTGCACCATGCTCTAGACGGGTTCCGCGCAATACCCTATATAAATACTCTGGTAATAGAGGAATAATCATGACAGAGGCCACCGCACATATGGAAGGCGCCCCTTTGATCGCACCATCTACAACGGATCATCCTTTGTATGACGCGGTCGTAGAAGCCTGTAGAACCGTGTATGATCCTGAAATTCCAGTTAATATTTACGATCTTGGATTGGTCTACACAATTGAAATCAGCGAAGAAAACTCTGTTCGGTTGATCATGACACTTACCGCGCCTGGCTGTCCTGTTGCAGGAGAAATGCCAGGGTGGTTGTCTGATGCTGTTGGGCCGGTTGCGGGCGTTAAAGACGTCGAGGTTGAGCTAACGTGGGATCCGCCTTGGGGCATGGATATGATGAGCGACGAAGCCCGTCTTGAGCTTGGATTTATGTGATCTAGGTCGCAAAGGAGACGCATATGTTTGGAATTCCTGGAAAAAACGCTGTCACGCTAAGTGATCGTGCCGTGCAACAGATCGTTAAACTCATGGATCAAGGCGGCCATGCGGGCTTGCGCCTTGGTGTGAAAAAGGGCGGCTGTGCGGGTATGGAATACACGATGGAGTATGTCTCTGAAGTTTCTGAGCATGATGAAGTCGTGGAACAAGCCGGTGCACGTGTTATGATTGCGCCTATGGCACAGATGTTCTTGTTTGGCACTGAAATTGATTATGAGACTGGATTGCTAGAATCCGGGTTCAAGTTCAACAATCCCAACGTTACAGAGGCCTGCGGCTGTGGCGAGTCGATAAAATTCGATGGCATGTAGAACCAGTGCGCGCCATGACGCCCATCGAGGTCATCATGGCGCGGGTTAGGCCGCTGGCCTAACTGGCTGATTGCAGGTGTATGTATGTTTCCCGAAACCGTTTGTCCAAATGATGGCCTGCGAGATGCGTCTCACCAGATCCAAGTGGCGCCACATTGGTGTCGTAGTTTGGATTGAAAAAGAGCGGAATTGAGATCCGTTCGGATGGTGTCCCAATGACGCGATGCGGGGTTGCCCGCACTTGGCCCTTTGTCCACATTTGCAGCATTTCGCCAAAATTTATTACAAACTCGCCGGGGTGTGCAGTGACAGGGACCCACTGGCCCTCGACTGTTTTCGCCTCAAGCCCCGCAACGCCATCTGTGGCCAAAAGGGTCACACAGCCATAATCTGTATGCTCTGCGATGCCGAAATCTTGGGCCCCTGCCCAATCTGGTCGGGACGGATAGTAGTTTCCACGTAAAAGCGCCATCGGTTTAGAAAATTTGTCCTTGAAAAACTCTGGGTCATGCCCTGTGGCAACCGCAACAGCACGTAGCACCAACATCGCGACATCCATGGCCTGCGCATAATAGGATTTAATTATTGCTTCAAAGTTCTTGGGGAGGCTCGGCCATAGATTAGGAGCATAAACCGGTAAGTGGGCCAAGGGATCACTTGGGGCAAGTTCAAAGCCGCTATCGAATACTTCTTTATAATCGGGATTGGCATTTGGATCGACCTGTTCAGATTGCGATGCGCCCCAGCCTCGGTTTGATCCTGTTTTTGACATATCAACCTGAGACTTAAGTGCGATGTCTTGGGTGAAAAACGCGCGATATGTTTCAATGACTTCAGTTATGACTGATGTCGCGATTTGAGTATTTTTGACAATAAGAAAACCATCATTTTTGATAGCGCTTCGCAGAGTATCCGCATCAGAAGGTGACAGAGTGCGCAACACCTCTGCGTCAAAAGCAGGCATCATAATATTATGTCCCTTTTATTAGACATCCCCAATCGTTAGAACGAAAGCGAACTTGAGGAGGACCCTGTAATGAGAAAAATGGCTGCTGGCAACTGGAAGATGAATGGCGCGCTGTCCGATTTGACTGAATTGACATTATTGGCACAGCGCCATGCAATGGCGTCGGTTGATATCCTTATGTGTTTGCCGGCACCTTTGATTGCACCCGCCCAAAAGGAGGGTGTGATCAAGATTGGCGGCCAAACATGTCATGTTGCATCCTCAGGCGCGCATACAGGTGATATTTCAGCTCAAATGCTTGTGGAGGTTGGGGCCAAAGCGATTATTGTCGGGCATTCCGAGCGACGTCAGGACCATAATGAGGACAATGCCACCGTACAAGCGCAGGCGCGCCAAGTTATAGAAGCCGGTGCACAAGCCATCATTTGTATCGGGGAAACAGGGGACGCCCGCGAGCGTGGCGAAACTCTGGACGTGTTAGCAGATCAATTGGCCGGCTCTGTTCCTGAGGGCGCGACATCTGGGAATACTGTGATTGCTTATGAACCGGTTTGGGCCATTGGCACCGGCGTTGTCCCAACGTTAGAGCAGATTGAAGAGGCGCATCGGTTTATCCGAAACACTTTGGTCGATCGGTTTGGGTCGGATGCACAAGACATGACCTTGCTATACGGGGGCTCGGTCAAGGGATCCAATGCAGCAGAGATATTCTCGGTAGCTGATGTGAATGGCGCGCTTGTTGGGGGTGCAAGTCTAAGGGCGGATGATTTCAGCCCGATCATTACTGCGCTAGAAGCGTCTTGACCCATATAAAAAAGCGACGCCCAAATAGGCGTCGCAGTCTAGTTTGATATACCAGCGACATCGCGCGCCGCTATGCCATCCTATTTGGTAATGATCTCTGGCCCCATAAAGGTCGTTGGCAACCATGTTGACAGGATCGGAACATAGGTCACGAGGATCAAGAACACGAACAGAACCGCCAAGAATGGCAAGGCTGCTTTGACCACCCGCATCATGGGCATCCCTGCCACACCTGAGGTCACAAAGAGATTAAGACCAACCGGTGGCGTGATCATCCCGATTTCCATGTTCACAACCATAATGATGCCCAAATGGATTGGATCAATGCCCAATTCGATTGCAATCGGGAACACCAGGGGCGCTACGATAACGATCAATCCAGAGGGTTCCATAAACTGGCCACCGATAAGCAGGATTACGTTCACGATCACAAGGAACATGATTGGCCCAAAGCCAGCCGCCAACATCGAGCTTGCGATTTGTTGGGGGATTTGTTCGTCGGTCAAAACGTGTTTCAGGATCAAGGCATTGGCGATAATGAACATCAAGGTGATGGTCATTTTGCCCGCTTCGAACAAGGTATCGCGTGTATCACGGTGAAAGAAGGCCGTGATCAAGGCCTGAGGTTTGCGCCAAAGTGCGATGTTGTTTTCACCCTCTTGTGTCGCCAAAGGGCCCATGTCACGATAAACAAAGGTGGCGATGATAAAGGCATAGACCGAGGCCACAGCAGCCGCTTCTGTTGGGGTAAAGATCCCGCCATAAATGCCGCCAAGAATGATCACAATAAGTAACAAGCCCCAGCTTGCGTCTTTACCAGCTGCAGCAACCTCGCCCCAGCCTTGCCAGTCGCCTTTTGGCAAATTGCGGCGGACTGCGATGATGTAGATCGTCGCCATAAGCATAAAGCCTGCCAAAAGCCCGGGAATGACACCGGCCAAGAACATACGGCCCACCGACACATCTGTGGCAGAGGCGTAGACAACCATCACGATGGACGGAGGGATCAAGATGCCCAAAGTCCCTGCATTGGCAATCACACCTGCAGCAAAGTCTTTTGAATACCCTACTTGCCGCATGCCCGCGATCACGATTGAGCCGATGGCAACAACGGTTGCGGGCGAAGAACCGGATAGCGCCGCAAACAGCATACAGGCAAAGACACCCGCAATGGCAAGACCGCCCGGAAGGTGACCTACAATTGCAATGGAAAAGCGGATAATCCGTTTTGCCACCCCGCCGGTCGACATGAACTGTGAGGCCAGAATAAAGAACGGGATCGCCAAAAGCGTATAGTGCCCTGCCATTGCCTGATAAAACGACTGTGCAATCGAGGCAAGCGAGGTCTCACTTAGGGTCAGCAAAAACAGGATCGAGGACAGGCCCAAGGACACCGCGATTGGCACCCCCATGAGAAGGAAGGCGATAATCATCCCAAAAAGAATTACAACTTCCATTGTATCAATCTCCTGCGTTTAATGCACGGACGTCGTCAATCGCGTCCTCTGCTTCGTGGCTTACGATCATGCTTTGTGATGTGCCGTTCCAGATCCGAGCGGTGGCTTGGACAAAGCGGAACAAAAGCAACAACATACCGAAAGGTAGGATCGCATAGGGGATAAAACGCGGGAGCTTTTCATAGGACTCCCCTTCGTTCATTAACGGTTCAATCCACCGCAAGAATTCTGGGAATGGGATGTCAATCACTTCGTACCACGCACGATATGAGGTGCGCTTCATCTCTTCAAACCCTGTCGGGAACCAATGACCCGTTGTTTGCGGAAGATTGGCAAAGTTCGCCCAATAATCCCACGCACCTTTCACCAACAAAAGCGCGTAAATGATACAAATCACGCCAGTAGTCAGGGCCAAAATCCGGCGTTTGGTCGGCGCAAGCAGGTTCATGATTGCATCAACGCCCAAATGCGCGGTCACTTTTACCGCATAGCTGACCCCAAACAAAACGAGCCACGCAAATAAAAAGGTTACCGCCTCAAGCCCCCAAATAAGGCCCGTGTTAAAGCCATAACGCAACACAACGTTGATAAACGTAATAACGACCATCGCACCCAAGATCAGCGCGATAAAGGTTTCTTCCAACTCGTGAACGATTTTTCCCAAAGCGCCTTTGGGTTCATACCGAGACGACATAGCGATTTCCTTTTCTCAGGATACAAAAAACCCGGCCAGTTTGTTGGCCGGGTCTACTATGCAAAGATTAATGCTTGGCGTTGATGGCCTGTGCTGCATCGATGTTGTCTTGGCCCACGTCCTCACGGAACTGTTCCCAAACTGGTTTCATCGCAGCAACCCATGCTTCGCGCTGTGCGGCGTCTAGCTGACGAACCACACCACCTGCATTGATGATCTCTTGTTTTGCCGCTTCATTCACAGATGTGGATTCCGCGTTACGCGCCTCTGTCACTTCTGCGATGATGGTTGCAAGCTGATCGCGCACATCCGCGTCAAGACCTTCCCACCAATCAACATTTGTCACAAGCATATAGTCGATGATGCCGTGGTTTGTCTCGGTAACACCGTCCTGCACTTCAAAGAACTTTTGGCCATAGATGTTGGACCATGTGTTTTCTTGTCCGTCCACAACGCCCGTCTGTAGCGCGCCGTAAACTTCGGAGAATGCCATCGGCTGTGGCGATCCACCAAGAGCCGCCATCTGCGCCTTTAGAACGTCAGAGTTCTGAACACGGAATTTCAGGCCGTTGGCATCTGTTGGCAGGTTCAAAGGAACGTTTGCTGACATCTGCTTCATGCCGTTGTGCCAGAACGCAAGACCCAAAAGACCACGACGTGTCATGCTTTCTTTCATCGCTTGACCTGTTTCAGAGTTCTGGAACTCATCCACGGCATTGACGTTTTTGAACATGAACGGAAGGTCAAAAATGCGGAATACTTTTGTGAATTGCTCAAATTTTGACAACGACGGAGCCGCCATTTGAACGTCACCCTGAAGCATCGCCTCTAGAACTTGATCATCGTTGTACAATGTCGAGTTCGGGAAAACTTCCATACATGCTTTGCCGTTCATCTCTTCATTGACGCGTGTCTGAAGCAATGTTGCTGCAATCCCTTTTGGGTGCTTGTCGGTGTTTGTCACGTGGGACAATTTGATGACCATCTCGCCGTCATCACATGCTGCTGCGACAGCGTTTGCAGATACAGTTAGGGCCAGCGCTGTGACCGCTGCGGTTACAAATTTCATAATTTCTCCTCCCAGAGATATAAATGGCTTGTCTCGCCTGCGCAGTACTATGAGAGGTTGGATTTCTTGAAACAACATTTATTGAGAAAATAGAAAAATGAATTTTTTATAATTATAAATCATATAGTTATTTCAATTTATCAAAAGTACAGGCGTCCCCACCCAGATCAACTGTGCGAAATCCCACACACACCTACGGTTCATCTGTGCGAAATTTCGCACAAGTTTACGTTCTAAATTCTTCTGCCCGAATCCCATATTTTGCAAGTTTGTCGTAAAACGTCTTACGCGGAACTTTCAAAAGGGCGGCAGCAGAGGTTGCATTTCCTGCATTCTTACGCAGAGCTTCTTCGAGTAACGTCTTTTCAACCTGAGCCATCTTTTCCGACAGGCCCAATTCATCTGGAGAGATGTCTTGCACGCCCAAAACAAACTGCATGGCATGGCTAAATAAGGCCTGCGTATTGCCTTCCCAGTTTTTAGAAATCAAATCTGAAAGGACCTGTGATGAAATCTCAGGTGCGGTGCGACCGGATTGATCGGCGGCTTGTGCCACAAAGTTGCGAAACATGACCGGAATATCTTCGGGCCGTTCAGATAACGAGGGGATCCGAACGGGTGTGGTTGTAAGGCGGTAGTATAACTCGTCTGTTAAATAATGCTTAAGGTCGACCAAGCTTTCATTCGTGCCCGCCACCAGACGAAATTTTGCCCCACTGTCCAAAACGGTCACAAGTTCCAATTGTGCGTCCATATCCATCGCCTCGATGGCATATAGAAACAGCGTGCCATCCTGCGCCTGAGCCGCAACGTCAGAGACATCGGACGCCGTTAGACCTTTGGCCGCCTTTCGAACAAACGGGGACAATGACCTATCCGAGACCAAATGAATAACCTCAGAGACCTTTGTAATGCCTGTGCCTTTTTCTCCATAGACCAAGACCTCAGATCCTGTATGGGCCGCTTTGCGGACGGTATCACGCAGAATTTCAGATTTCTCTGACACACCGAAAATGATACGCGACGCCGGATCTGAGGATTTAATTTTTTCTTTCAAACGCCGGTTTTCCAAAACCAGTTTGCGCATCGAAATGGCGCGCTCGATAACCCGTATCATATCCTCGGTTGGACAAGGCTTTTCCAGAAAATCAAATGCGCCTTGCGATATGGCACGTACTGCCATGGGGATATCGCCTTCGCCTGTTAACATGATGACTGGGATCTCGGCGTCTGCCTTTTGCGCGTACTCTAGCAGGAAAAACCCATCACGGCCTTGCATCCGAATGTCGGTTAAAATGACACAAGGCACGTTTGGGATAATGTGATCCTTTGCCTCGACGAAAGAGCCACAGACCACGGTCTTAAAATCGCTCAATTCAAGTGTTTGTGACAGGGCCATCCGAACAGCTGGATCATCGTCAACGAGCAATACAAAAATATCCACTTTATTCGCCTTTCTCGTCCCAGACCGGTAATTCAATGGTAAAGCGCGCACCTTGCGACGTCGTGGTGCCCCGAATATTGCCGCCGAAACTTTGAACCAAACCATAGGAAATTGATAGGCCAAGGCCCATCCCCTCAGAGGGGCTTACTTCTTTGGTGGTGTAAAACGGTTCAAAGATCTTGTCGGGATGTTCAATCCCTGGCCCTGTGTCATCAACGACAATTTCGACAGTGTGCTCTGCGCCGGCAACCGGACAAATCGCAACTGTTATGCGCCGTTCGGGGCACACACTCATCGCATCAGCGGCGTTGGAAATAAGATTGATCATAACTTGACCCAGACGCACCTCGCCTGCGCGAACCCAGATAGGATCCCGCGGGACAGCCCATTCAACCTCAATGTCGTCCCGCGCAAGGCGCTCTTGCTGAAATTCAATCGCATGGCTGATCACCTTGACCGCATCCACGCGCCCGACCGGCTCGGCCTCATTTCGTGCAAACGCACGCAAGTTTTTGATGATGCGTGCCATGCGATGGGACAGTTTTGAAATCTCTCCTAGATTGCTGCCTGCGACATCCCAACGGCCTTTTTCAACGAATTTCACAGCGTTATCAGCAAACTGTTGAATGGCCATGAGAGGCTGATTTAACTCGTGGCTGATCCCCGCAGACATTTGCCCCAAGGCGCTTAGTTTTCCGGCTTGAACCAAATCATGTTGCGCCTTGCGCAGCGCCTCTGTTCGCTCAACCACCCGCGCCTCAAGCCGTTGGTTCTCTTCCGCCAAAGACCGCCGCCGTTCAAGGAAAAAGACGGACATGAAAAGAAACGCCCCCCAGACAAGCGTGAAAACTGCGGTTTGAAGCTGGGCAATTTGCAGGGCGGGCGATAAATCCACCAAGGCCTCTGCTGTCATGGAAATTGTCAAAAGGTCTTGGGTCAAATGCACCGCCTGATTTGGCACATAGCCGCCCCAATCGACAGTCCAAACATCAATGCCTTGGATCGAGGTACCTTGAAAGGTCATACGACGCCCGTCATTGGGCACAATTCCACCATCAGCTTGTTTTTGCCATAGCAAAATCTCGTCTCTGTTCGACACAAATACCGTTCCGACTTCGTCAACGAAATAAACCGTCATAAGTCCGCCGCGCCATTCGGATTCGATCCGGTCCAAGTCAACCGAGACAACCAATACCGCGCGCACGCCTTTGTCAGATCCAAAAGATGGGGCCGCAAAATAGAAATACCGCCCTTCTTGTGACACCGGACTATGTCCAATGCCCAAGGCACCGCTTAATGCGCGCTGAAACACAGGCGAGCGTGTGTCAAAAGCAACATCCTCTTTCGCAGCAGAGGCCAAGACACGGGCATTTGTGTCGAATAACGTCAATGAGACTGCTGCGGTTTTGTCTGCGGCGCTTAAGAGCAAGTTGTTCGCTGTCTCAATATCATCTGGTTTGGCCTGTCCCTCGACCAATGCCATTAAATCCGGATGATCCGAGAACAAAACCACCAGCTCGCGGTATCGTTGCAACTGGGCTTTGAACCGGTCTGCGGCCAAAGCCAAATCAGATGTGCCTTTTAGCGCGGTTTGCGTCACCGCCTGATGATAACTCATGCGCCACACTACGGCCGTCGCCAGTGCGCCGATCAAAATACAGGCCAAAATCCAGCGCAAATGCACGCGCAACATTGTCATCATCCTTGCATTTTATAAGCCGAAGATTAGAAATACCACCATAGGGAGCCAAAATGTACCACGTTTCACAAAATCCGAC
>JALRHZ010000069.1 GCA_023259435.1 Paracoccaceae bacterium
GTTCGAACATCCCGGCGAGGCGACGTTCCCGGTTTCGACCCTGATCTGCAAGAAGGGCGGCATGGTCGTGATCTGCGCAGGCACCACCGGGTTCAACTGCACTTTCGACGTGCGCTACATGTGGATGCACCAGAAGCGCCTGCAGGGCAGCCACTTCGCGCATCTGAAACAGGCGAGTGCGGCGAACAAGCTGATGATCGAGCGGCGGCTTGACCCCTGCATGTCCGAGGTCTTCCCCTGGTCGGAAATCCCCCAGGCGCATACCAAGATGCTGCGCAACCAGCACAAGCCGGGCAACATGGCGGTGCTCGTGCAGGCGCCGCGCACCGGGCTGCGGACCTTCGAGGACGCGCTGGAGGCCGGCCGCCGCTGACACGGCCCGCCGGGGGAGGAGCAAGGCCCGCGCCATATCGTATGCTAAGATCGCGGAATAAGCATGCCCAAGGTGCAAAGGTCCCGTGGGCGAGGGCGCAAACCGTGTGACAAAGGTCATATTTTCTTCATGACATAGATTTTAGATTTCAAACCTAAACCGGGCAGGTGATCGCCATAGTCTTCGACGATCATCTCTAATGTCCCACCTTGGATATGGGACGCGATTTTATTGGGATATTGAGGTTCCGCCAAGGCGTGATCGTTCAATGACATTGCAACATATCCACCGACCGGCAGCATATCAACGATTGTGTCCAAAACTTCGGGGGGTGCAGCGCCGGTGCTGATGACGCCCACAGCGACGATGACTTGATATTGCGCGTGCGAAATCGGTGGCCCGTTCTCTGGGTCAAATAGCGTTAAGCTGCGATACAGCCCAAGGCTTTGCGCTTTGTCGAGCATGCTTTGGGTTATATCGATGCCGTCAATCGTTGAAAACCCTTCTTGCGTCAGGGCCAGACCCGACAGGCCAGTCCCGCACCCATAATCAAGAATTGGGACGGTTGTGTCCGTTAGGGTCATGGCCAAAGCTTTGGCAATCCTTTGCGGTGTGGCATACCCATTTTCCGAGACTTCGCTATCGTAGGTGTCGGACCATTGCGTATATATATCGCGCGGGTCCGAGCCGTCGAGGGTATAGATTTTGTCGAGAAACTTTTCACTCATAAAGCAAG
This sequence comes from Paracoccaceae bacterium, assembly GCA_023259435.1. Taxonomy (GTDB): domain Bacteria; phylum Pseudomonadota; class Alphaproteobacteria; order Rhodobacterales; family Rhodobacteraceae; genus JALRHZ01. The sequence continues at coordinate 1,110 of JALRHZ010000069.1, forward strand.
CATGACAAATCTAATCCGGTCCGTCCAGAAAAGATTTAACCTGCAGGATTTTGGGCCGCGAGCCAGTCCATCCATTCCGATTTCGCGCGATCCGTATAGGCCTTATACCGGTCTTTGCGGCCGCGCCGACCGCCCTTAAGCCCATCGACAGGTCGGAACAGGCCGAAGTTGACGTTCATGGGTTGGAACGTTTTCGCCTCGGCCCCGCCTGTGATGTGATGGATCAAGGCCCCCATGGCTGTGTCTTGGGGGACATCCGGCAAAGGCTGGCCCAAGAGTTCAGCGGCGGCAAATCGACCGGCCAAAAGACCCATCGCAGCACTTTCCACATAGCCTTCGACGCCCGTGATTTGACCCGCAAAGCGGATATTGGGATGTGACTTTAAACGCATTTCAGAATCGAGAAGCGTAGGAGAATTGATAAAGGTATTACGATGAATACCGCCAAGGCGTGCAAATTCCGCATTTTCCAAACCCGGAATGCGGCGCAGAACGTCCTTTTGCGCGCCGTATTTCATTTTGGTCTGGAAGCCGACGATGTTGTACAAAGTGCCCAACGCGTTGTCGCGGCGCAGTTGGACCACGGCATATGGTTTTTCATCAGAATGCGGATTTGTCAGGCCGACCGGTTTCATAGGGCCAAAACGAAGCGTCTCGCGGCCGCGCTCTGCCATTACTTCGATCGGCAAACACCCGTCAAAATATCCAGCCGTCTCACCCTCATGAAATTCTGTTTTCTCCGCAGATAAAAGCGCATCAATGAAATCTTCATACTGCTCTTTTGTCATAGGACAGTTGAGATAAGCGGTGCGCTCTTCCTCTGTGTCGCCTTTGTCGTACCGCGATTGCATCCATGCTTTTGACATATCAATACTGTCAAAATAGATGATTGGTGCAATGGCGTCGAAAAAGGCAAGGGCATCGGCGCCAGTTGCCTGTGCAATGGCGGCGCCCAATGCGTCCGACGTCAAGGGACCTGTCGCAATGATCCAATGGCCCTCGGTCGGAAGCGATGTGATTTCCTCATAGGATACGGAAATATTCTCGTGCGCCATCAGCGCGGCGGTCACATCTTCGGCAAAGGGATCGCGGTCAACGGCCAAGGCGCCACCTGCAGGCAGCCGACGTTTGTAGGCTGTGTTTATAATTAGGCCTTCTGCCTGTTTCATCTCCCAGTGAAGAAGACCGACGGCGTTCTGTTCATGGTCGTCTGAGCGGAAAGAGTTTGAACAGACCATTTCTCCCAAATGCCCAGTGCGATGCGCAAAGGTTTCGACTTTGGGGCGCATTTCGTGCAGGATCACCTGAACGCCCATGTTGGCCGCTTGCCATGCGGCCTCTGATCCGGCCATTCCGCCGCCGATGATGTGAAGTGTCTGTGTCATACGCCCCATCTAGTTTGAAGCGATGATAAGATCAACAGGGGAAGATGAAAGGGGATGCGCAAAGCCCACCCCATTGAGGGCCGGTCTTTGCGCGGATCAAGGAGTCCTTGATCTATTGGTCCCAGTTTGGAGAGCGTTTCTCGAGAAAGGCGGCGATGCCTTCTTCGGTGTCACGATACAGCATATTCTGGACCATCACGTCGCCTGTATAGGCATAGGCATCCGCGGTGGACATTTGAATTTGTTTGTAAAACGCTTCTTTGCCGACTTTGACGGCAGCACTTAGTTTTGAGGCAACCAGTTCCGCCAAGGCTTTGGTCTCGCTCGCCAGTGCGTCTTGTGGGACGACTTTGTTCACAAGGCCCATATCAAGGGCGGCTTGTGTGTCAATGAATTGCCCAGTTGTCAGCATTTCGAACGCTTTTTTGCGTGGGATGTTCCGAGATAAAGCAACCATGGGGGTTGAGCAAAACAGACCGATATTAACGCCATTGACGCCAAATTTTGTCCCCTCAGCCGCCACCGCCATGTCACAAGTTGCCACCAATTGACAGCCTGCCGCTGTCGCAATGCCATGAACCTGTGCAATCACAGGTTTTGGAATGGATTGGACCGTCATCATCATTTTGGCGCAGCGCGCGAAAAGATCTTTGAAATAGGCCTGACCACCATCTTCGGCCTGACGGCCTTGGGTCATTTGTTTTAGGTCATGGCCCGCACAGAATGCTTTGCCTTCGCCAGAGAGGACCACGGCGCGAATAGAGTCGTCCTCACCAATGGCCTCTAAATTTGTTTGCAACTCAGCCAACATCTCGTCGGACAAGGCATTCAGTTTGTTTGGCATATTCATGTGGAGATAGGCCACATTGTTTGTGTCGTTACGTTCCAAAATTGTCATCTTGTTCTCCACCTGTAATCGGGCCACGATGTGATAAAGGAGGACACAATGGCACCTGTAATGACGATAAATGAGATTGAATCTTTACTCGGCGAAGTATTCCCGCAAGTTTCACGGGATTTCAAGGTGCTAACGCTGGATGATATGGCTGTGACGGTACGTCTAAACGTGAATGACACCCATCTTAGACCCGGAGGAACTGTTTCTGGTCCATCAATGTTTGGTTTGGCGGACGTGTCAGTCTATATCGCGGTCATGGCGATGGTCGGGCCGGAAGCATTGGCCGTGACAACAAACGCGAGTATCGACTTTATGCGCAAACCCGCAGCAGGGGTGAACCTGATCGCGGAATGTCGCCTGTTAAAGCTCGGCAAAGTTTTAGCGGTCGGTGACGTTTTGATGTATTCTGAAGGCGACCCTAAACCTGTCGCACGGGCGTCGATGACATATTCAATCCCACCCAAAAGGCAGGCATAAAAAAACGGCCCAAAAGGACCGTTTTTCCAAATGTGTTTTGAGCCTTAAGAGGCCGCTGGCTTTGCGGCTGCTTTACTTGCGGTCAATGGATCGTCTTGGCGTTGCACGGATCCTTCGAAATGCGCACCCGATTCGATTGCGATAGTCTTGTGAATGATGTCGCCCTCAACACGTGCGGTGGCCGTGAGGCGAACTTTTAGACCGCGCACACGGCCAACGACGCGACCGTTTACCACAACATCATCTGCAACAACTTCGCCTTTGATGGTTGCGGATTCACCAACGGTCAATAAATGCGCACGGATGTCGCCTTCAATGGTGCCTTCCACTTGGATATCGCCTGTTGTCTTGATGTTGCCGGTGATATGCAAATCTGAAGACAAAATTGAGGCCGCGGGTTTTGCCTTGGGCGCTGCGGTTGCTGGTGCAGCAGTAGGAGCGGCAGTTTCTTTTGCGGCAGGTGCCGGCGTTGCTGCGTCTGCACTTTTTTGTGCGGGGTCGTTGATCTTGCTCTTAGAAAACATCTCTTCCAGCCTTAATATAGTTCATCGGGTTTATCGGTTTACCGTTTACACGTACTTCATAGTGAAGATGGGTACCGGTAGATCGTCCTGTATTGCCCATATCACCAATTCTTTGCCCGCGCGAGACCCTTTGTCCGACCTTCACACGAATTTTAGAGAGATGAGCGTAGCGCGTTTCAATTCCAAAGTCATGCTTAATTTTGATTAGCTTGCCATATCCGCTTCCCCAACCTGCGTGCACGACAACACCATCCGCGGTGGAATAAATGGGCGTTCCGTGGGCGGCGGCAAAGTCAGTTCCGTAATGCATGCGGCCCCAGCGTCGCCCATACCCCGAGGTATAGCGGAAAGAACCGCGCAAGGGCTCGGCGAATGGCAGCTTTTCAGCAGCAATTCGGTAGACGTTTAATTCATCAAGGTTTTCAAGAATTCCTACCGCGCGCGAGTGATTATGATCGGCATGTTCATCGCCTCGGGTGCTCATGTTCATCAACGGACCACCAAATCCGGAATACCCCTGACGCACTGTGTTTAGGATGCTATCGGGATTGACACCTGCAGCACGAAACATTTTTTCAAGCGGAGACAGAGACACCACCATGGCTTCTTCGATTTGCCGGAAAATTTGGTTGTTGCGCTCTTCGACCAGTTGCATTTCCAACTCGATATCCTCAGCGCGCTTCAGCGCCTCATCCGCAAGTTTTGCTATTTCGTCACGCTCTCGTGCAGTTTCGCGCAACGCGTTGGTCAGATAATCCAAGGCGACAGTTTGTTCCGAGGCGGGCGACACCTGCGCCCCCTCAGTTTCACCTGATTGCGTCTGGATGTTTAGGCTTGCAATTTGGTCTTCCAGCGCTTCTTTTTCGGCCACTTTATCGCGCAGTTTATCTTGGACCGCATCCAATGCTTGTTTCAACTCGATCCGCCGCATGTCGACGGCAAGCAATTCGGATTGAATTTGTGACACTTGATCCAAGGCCAGAGAAAACCGTTCTTGTGCGTTTGCGGCCTCGTCAATTCGAATGTCACGCTCTTGCGCCATCTGGCTTAGACGGGCCTGATAGGTTTGCTGATCACGGAGGGATTGCTCTCTGAAATTGCCCGATCCTATTGAGTCCATCAATAAAATTGCGGTTGCCACAACGGACCACGCGATCACCAAAGAAATCGTTGAAAATATCAAGGCCTGCGTCGATGGACGAAGCCGTAGGTATTGAGTATCATCGTCCGATTTTAAAAAGACTCTGCGCTCCGGAAACATCCGGCCGAATAATCTATCTACTCTGTTCACGGTAACGATCCCTATTTTCCCTCAGCTAGGGTTAGCGAAAGGAGGCAAAGCTTGCAATAATTTTTGTTTTTCACACGGCGAAATTGGGCGAAAACACGCGCTTAGATCGAAGAGACGTCAATTCCCATCTGATCTGCGAGAGGCCAATAAAAATCAGGAGGAAGGCCCGCATCCGCGCGTTTTTCTTCGTTAAAGGGCGGTTTTAACGCTCCTTTGAAATAGTGGCGCACCAATGTGTGGAAAACATCTTTTGGATCTTTGTTGTCCCGCCCGCATAAAAAGTTGAACCATTTCGAGCCATAGGCCACATGTCCGACCTCTTCGGCGTATATTATTTTCAAGGCCTCGACGGCGTCTGTCGCTTTGGCCTTTTCGAACGTTGCGATCATGTTCGGTGTGACGTCCAAACCGCGTGCCTCTAAGACCATTGGAACAACGGCGAGGCGCCCTAAAAAGTCCTCGGCAGTATCTGATGCAGCGCGCCACATTCCTGCATGGGCCGGTAAGGCGCCGTAATAGCTTCCCATTTGTTCAAGACAATCACAGATAAGGTTAAAGTGTTTGCTTTCTTCCGCAGCCGATTTTACCCAATCATCATAAAATCCGATTGGCATTTCGGTATCCGTAAACCGCGCGATGATATCCCAGTGTAAATCAACGGCATTAAGCTCAATATGCGCAACGGCATGTAACAAGGCGATGCGGCCGGCAGGCGATCCAGGTTTGCGTTTCGGGACATCACGAGGAGATAGCAATTCAGGTTGCTCTGGACGGGCAGGGTGATCTGGCGGTGTGGCGTGGCCGATGGCAATCGGTTCGCCCGCATCTCGCGCCTCAAACCAGATCTCTGCATTACGTTTTGACACACGCGTTTTTTCGCGCCCATCGGACGTTTGCAGCACTTCAACCGCCATTTCCGCCAGAGTAGCCACTATCCCAATGCCTTTGCTGCGCCCAAGACCTCTTCAACATGGCCGGGAACTTTGACTTTGCGCCATTCTTGTACCACCTGACCATTACCATCAATCAAAAAGGTCGAGCGTTCGATGCCCATATATGTTTTGCCATACATGGATTTTTCTTTCCAAACGTCAAAGCGTTCGCACACATCGCCGTCTTCGTCGGACAAAAGAGGCATTCCCAAAGATTGCTTTTCAATGAATTTTCCATGGGCCTTTAGGCTGTCCTTGGACACACCAATCACAACCGTATTCGCGGCCTCAAATTCGGCCAAAGCTTCGGTAAAGCCAATGGCCTCTTTGGTGCATCCGGGTGTGTTGTCTTTGGGGTAGAAAAACAACACAACATTCTTAGGGCGAAAATGGGCAATACTAAGCATCTCTCCGCCGTCACGCGGCAGGTTGACCTCTGGTGCTGGATAGGGAGTATTTGACATAGTATAATCCTATAGTTAGCGCTTGTGTGGCACAGATAGCCCTTTGAATTTGGGAATAAAGGTTTGAGCAAAGAAGAAAAAGCAAAAAATGCTCTTCAAGAGACCCAAGATCCTGCCACACAGCCTAAGTCGAAAGGGCGGTCGGGTGCGTGGTGGGTGTTTGCAGGTCTTCATCATTCCGGCAAAGGTATTTGGCGCGGCACATGGGCGGCGATTGGGGCAACCTTAACAACGCTTGCTTTGATTTTGGTGGTCTTGGTTGTGTTGTCGCGCGACCGGGTGATCCCAATTTCAGGTAAGATCAATGAAAAACTGTTAAGTGAAATCAATGCGTTTATGCCTGATGCTCAAGTTTCATGGCGCAGTGCATCTGTTGAAATTTCCAACGAATTCTTGCCGCGTATCTTTTTAACTGACGTTGAATTCTACCAAGGAGATCGCCCACCTTTTGCTAACATTGCGAATATGAGTGTTGGGTTCTCTTTGGCCCAAGCGCTAAGTGGGACATTTGCACCTAAATCGATTGAGATAGACGGAAGTACTCTATCCGTGGTCAGAGACGCGGAGGGACAAGTTGCCTTGCGTTTTGGATCTTTGGAGACGCAAGGGGCGCAAGGTGTGGATTTGCCAACCTTCTTGGCACGGATCGACGAATTCTTGCAATGGCCTGAAAATTCGAATTTTTCCGACCTGTCGTTTCCAAGCCTGACTGTGCAGTATGATGATTTGGTGTCTGGTCGCACATGGAGCGTAGATGGTGCACGTATTTTTGCCGATATTAAGGGCCAAAATCTATCGATCCGTGGGGACATGGCGCTGTTGTCTGGCGGCGCTGATATTGCCACCGTCGAATTAAATTATTCCTCTGATGTCGGCACGCGTGATGCAATATTTGGCTTTCGTCTTGATAATGTTCAGGCGCAGGACATCGCGTCGCAGTCAGTTGCGTTATCATGGCTCTCTGCCTTGGACGCGCCCATCAACGGTGCTTTGCGCAGCGGCTTTGACAGCGATGGACAGTTTTTGGCTATGAATGCGACCCTCAATATGCCACGGGGCGCCATTCGCCCCCAAGAGACCGTCCGCCCGATCTATTTCCAAGACGCTAAAACGTATTTTACATATGACCCAGGGGATCAAAGCCTGTCGTTTGACACTCTTTCGGTCAAAAGCCGTGACTTATCCTTTGTTGCAGAGGGCTATGCCAAGTTTGTTGACCAATCCGAGATCGTGTCCCAGTTTTCGGTTTCGTCGATTTCGGCAAACCCGTTGAATGTATTTGATGAAGACCTCAAATTCGATAGCGCAGTGGTCGACCTACGCCTGTTATTGGATCAGTTTCAGGTAGAGATCCCACAAGTTTATCTGCGAAATGAGGCCGAAAACCTAAGTCTGACATCAAACGCGGTGATCAAGGCTGCGGACACAGGGTGGTCTGTTGGGGTGAACCTGTTCACCGACAAAATTGATGTCGAAAACGTTGTGCTTCATTGGCCCTCAACTGTTGGTCATAAGGCTCGGACGTGGGTGAGCGACCGCATTGCCCATGGCTCTGCGCGGGATGTGGCGGTCTCTTTCCGACAGGCATCGCAAAAACCGCCCGTCACCTGCGTGTCATTTAATTTTGAGGATGTGCAGTTTAAACCCGTTAAATTCTTACCAGAGGTCGAAACCGCAATGGGGTTGTTCGATCTATGCCAAGATAGAATGGCGGTTTTGCTCAACCAAGGACACATCACTGCCGCACAAGGTGGGCAGGTTGATTTGGCGGGGTCAGCGTTTGTTGTTGAAAATACACGCGCCAAACCTGCAACAGCACAAACCGAATTAAAGGCGGCTGGAACGGTCACGTCGATCCTGTCTGTCCTGAACTCAGAACCCCTCTCTGTCATGAGCAAAGCCAAATTGCCGGTAACCTTGGCCGATGGCAAAGCACAGGTCACGGCGCAAATTACAAATAAAATGAAAAAGGGGCTTACACCAAAAGATATCCTTTGGTCCGGCGAGGCGGTCGTGACAGGCGCGCGATCAACCCGATTGGTTCCTAATCGCACGGTTACCGCTCAGCGGTTGATCGTCAAGGTTGATCCAAGCATCCTAAGAATTGAGGGTCCCGCTAAACTAGATGGCGTCCCCTTTAACGTTGGGTTTACCTCTGGGTTGGGGAAAAACACGTCACAGACGCCACCACAGCTCTTGGCAGATTTCACGCTAAACCGAGACGCGTTGGACGGGCTTGGTATTCGGTTGCCGCGGGATATGATTTCGGGCGCCACGCAGGCAAGTATCGTGGTGGATTTTCCGAAGAATAAGCCACCTGAATTAACGGTCACTTCGGCGTTGTCCGGATTAGAGGCACGGATGGCGCCCTTGGGTTATCGCAAGCGTGCCTCGCAAAAAGGATCGTTTGAAATGAAAGCGCAGCTGTCAGATACGCTTAAGATTGACCGCCTGCTGTTCGCGGCAAACGGTTTGAAATTTGACGGTGATGTTGGGGTATCCGCTGGCAAATTTTCGTATCTAAATTTCAAAACATTTCAATACGGTGATATCGACGTGACGGGCCGGTATTCTTCAGATGGCAGGCTTTCTATTACAGGCGGTAGTTTAAGCCTTGATAGGATCAATATGCTTGGAACGCGGCAAAGCGGCGGCACTGCATCGGGTCTAAAACAAATCGATGCAAACCTAGACCGGTTAGCTCTCACCAAAGATTTGGCCCTCTACGGCCTAAAGGCCCAGATCACGACAGCGCCGAAATTAAAGGGTAACTTTTCCGCGCGCTTGAATAAAACAGGGCCGTTAAGTGGACAGATTTCGACAGCTCAACAAGGGATTGTGATCGATGTCAGAAGTCAAAACGCAGGCAAGACACTTTCGGCGGCAAAGCTTTTGAAAACTGGGACCGGCGGTATATTGAACCTGAGATTGGCGCAGAACGTCAAGGATGCCTATTTAGATGGATTTGTGACACTCACGGATATAAAAATCCAAGATGCTCCGATCCTTGCGGAATTGTTCAATATTATCTCGATTGTGGGTCTTTTGGATCAACTTAATGGACCAGGATTGGCGATTACCGATGCAGAAGCCAGATTTCGCATCAAAAATTCAAAGCTTACAGTGGCAAAAGCCTCGGCGGTTGGACCCTCGATGGGGATCTCTATTGACGGGTTTCACGATTTGAAAACGGGCGCTTTGGATATGCAAGGTGTAATCTCTCCACTTTATATTTTGAATGGTTTGGGGCAGGTGTTCACCCGCAAAGGAGAGGGGTTGATTGGGTTTAGTTTTAATCTTAAGGGGTCACGCGACGCACCAAAGCTT
>JALRHZ010000006.1:0-23354 GCA_023259435.1 Paracoccaceae bacterium
GCGCGCGGAGACGTATGTTGGCCCTAACGAGATGAGGAAAGGCGTGATGGCTTTGGACAACCGCAAAGGTGTTTGGAAATCCGGCAAGGGTAAAGGGCGGGTCACACCCAAAGGGCGCCAATACCAAGATGACGCTCTGAACGAGGTGCGTGCCTTGCTTGGGGACACGCCGCGCGCCCGAGATCTTTTGATCGAATTCCTCCATTTGATCCAAGACGCCTATGGTCACCTTTCTGCGGCACATCTGCGTGCTTTGGCCGAAGAAATGCGCCTATCTATGGCTGAAGTTTATGAAGTGGCGACGTTTTACGCGCATTTTGACGTCGTCAAAGAAGACGAAACACCCCCACCAGCCTTAACAATTCGCGTCTGCGACAGCTTATCTTGTGAATTGGCAGGGGCCGAGCAACTTCAACAAGCTCTGCAAGATGGCCTAGATCCCGCACACGTGCGCGTGGTGCGTGCGCCTTGTATGGGACGGTGTGACACCGCGCCGGTGCTTGAACTAGGTCACAACCATATCGACCACGCGACAGTCGAAAAGGTGCAGTCGGCGATTGCCGCAGGTGAAACCCATGCCCATATTCCGCAGTATCAAGACTATGATGCATATTGTGCTCAGGGTGGATACGAAAAACTAAAAGAGTTGCGAGCATCTGGAGACTGGCAAGAGGTTCAAGGGACTGTGCTTTCCTCTGGATTGCGCGGCCTTGGCGGCGCAGGTTTCCCATCTGGCAAAAAATGGGGCTTTGTTCGTATGAACGAGGGTCCAAGGTATCTGGCCGTCAATGGCGACGAAGGCGAACCAGGCACGTTCAAAGATCGCTATTACCTTGAACGTACACCTCATCTATTCCTCGAAGGCATGTTAATTGCCGCTTGGGCCGTTGAGGCAGAAAAAGCGTTTATCTACATGCGCGATGAATACCCTGCGGTTTTGGAAATTCTACGCCGAGAAATTGCCGCCCTCGAAGAGGCAGGGGTTGTTGCCAAGGGCTACATCGATTTGCGGCGCGGGGCCGGCGCATACATTTGTGGCGAAGAAAGTGCCATGATCGAAAGCATCGAAGGCAAACGCGGCATGCCAAGACATCGCCCGCCCTTTGTTGCCCAAGTTGGGATATTCAACCGTCCGACCTTGGTCCATAATGTTGAAACCCTCTACTGGGTTGCAAAGATCTGCCGCGAAGGTCCGGAAATACTCTCCTCGGTCGAAAAAAATGGCCGAGTCGGATTACGCAGCTATTCAGTGTCTGGTCGTGTCAAATCTCCCGGCGTGCATCTTCTGCCCGCGGGATCCACCATTACTGATATAATCGACGCCGCAGGCGGAATGGCCGAGGGTCATACGTTCAAAGCTTATCAACCTGGTGGGCCGTCTTCCGGCATACTTCCGGCCACGATGAATGATATCCCGCTGGATTTTGACACGTTACAACCCCATGGCTCCTTCATTGGATCGGCTGCGGTCGTGGTGCTCTCAGACCAAGATAGCGTCAAAGACGCCGCTCTCAATATGCTGCGCTTTTTCGAAGACGAAAGCTGTGGACAATGCACGCCGTGCCGTGTTGGGTGCGAAAAGGCTGTGAAATTGATGCAAGCTCCGAAATGGGACACTGGCCTTTTAGAAGAGATCAGCCAAACTATGGTCGACGCTTCAATTTGTGGCTTGGGCCAAGCTGCGCCAAATCCAATCCGCCTAACAATCCAGCACTTCCCAGAAGAAGTATGACTAATAGATTTCTTTGATAGGGAAATACTCTGGGGGTCTGGGGGCAACGCCCCCAGCCTTTAACCAAATATATTACAAATATTCTCCCTTTTAATTCCAACACGAAACCATTACCTCAGACAGTAACGTCAAGAGGAACCGCAGGTATGGCCTTTTTCAAAAAACTCCGTGATCGCATGTTCAAGTCGTCTTCAAAGCTCGATGAAGGCTTGGATGCTTTAATGGAAGAGGGTGAGGCCAATGTAGCTAAGGAAACTCAAGCTCAAGACCTGCCCGAAATTACGTCCGCACCCGCAGACGATTTAGAACTAACAGATCCCAGCACAGACATTTCTCAATCTGAAGACGTCCAATCGTCCGTAGCCTCATCACCATCCGCAGACGCCGAACCGGTTTCAGAGCCTTCGCTCATTGGACGCCTCCTAGGACGCAACCAAAGTCCAGTGGCCCGCCGAGAGTTAGACGATGAGATGCTTGAGCAGCTCGAAGAAGTCTTGATCACGGCCGATATGGGGGTCGAGACGTCCTTGCGGGTCAGTGCGAATATTGCACGCGATCATTTTGGAAAACGTGTCTCTACGCAAGAATTGAAACACCTTCTGTCCGATGAAATCGCGCGGATCATGGACCCCGTGGCAAAGCCCTTACCGCTTTATTCCAAACGCCCTCAGGTGGTTTTGGTCGTTGGGGTTAACGGATCTGGCAAGACAACAACAATTGGAAAACTCGCCAGTCAGTTCAAGGCAGCTGGAAAATCCGTCGTCATTGCGGCGGGTGATACATTCCGCGCCGCGGCTGTGGAACAGCTTCAGGTTTGGGGCACGCGTGCAGGTGTTCCCGTATTAACCGCACCCGAAGGGTCTGACCCTGCCTCATTGGCCTTTGATGCTATGACACAGGCCCAAGACATGGGCGCTGATCTTTTGATGATCGATACAGCGGGTCGCTTGCAAAATCGTCAGGATTTGATGGAAGAATTGGCCAAAATTGTACGGGTCATTCGCAAAAAAGACCCCGAGGCACCTCATAATACGCTTTTGGTTTTGGATGCGACGACAGGCCAAAATGCCCTCAATCAGGTCGAAATATTTGGCAAACTTGCGGATGTGACTGGATTGGTGATGACCAAACTTGACGGAACGGCCAAAGGCGGTGTTTTGGTTGCTTTGGCGGATAAATTTGGGCTACCGATCCATGCGGTTGGGGTTGGCGAGCAGATCGATGACCTCTCCGCTTTTGACCCGCAAGATTTTGCCAAAGCCCTTACAGGTCTTGAATAAGTGCTTACCGATTGGGTCGTGTCTCTTGAAGGAACAGAGGCCGGCCATCAACTTGCATTAATTTTGGCACTTGCGGCCGCAGTATTGCACGCATTCTTTGGCGCGCTGCAAAAAAGCAAACTAGACCCATGGATTGCGCGGGGCTGCATGGATGCGGGCTATGGAATTTTGGCCGCAGGTGCCGCAATTTTCCTTGTGCCGATGCCCGAGGCGTCACTGTGGCCGGTCTACCTCGGCGTCTTTGTTATCCACGCTGTTTACAAAGTTCTACAGGCCTTCGCTTATACGCATGGTGCCTATACTGTGGTTTATCCGGTCGTTCGAGGGACAGGGCCAATATTTACAGTATTTGGCGCCTATTGGTTTTTTGGTGAAACCTTTCAACCGATGCAGTGGATGGGTGTTGCTGTATTGCTCACCGGTATTTTTGGCCTTGCTGTCTACAACATGATTTTTCTCGACGTGAACAGGGCCTCTTTGCGGCCCGCTTTGATTTTGGCCGTGTTAACCGGTGGAATGGTGGCGGTTTATACAACCTATGATGCTTATGGCATTCGCCTTGCGGAAAACCCGTTCACGTTTTTGGTGTGGTTCTTCTTGATTAACAGCCTCTCGATTACGCCCTACGCCGCATTTAGATGGTACCATATGGCCGAGCGTCCCAAGATCGGATTTCTAATCCGCCGAGGTTTTTTGGGGGGCGCAGTCGCTATTTGCAGTTTCGGCTCAATAATGATGGCGACGCGTCTTGATAAAGTTGGAGAAGCCGCCATATTGCGAGAAACCTCAACGGTGTTCGCAGCACTCATTGGTTGGGCTTTTCTGAAAGAAACGGTAGGTCCAAGGCGCGTTGCTCTTATGACGCTTATTGCCTTAGGAGCTGTGATTGTGGAAATGGGTGGATGAAATGGATAACAAGACCTCAAATCCGGTATTAAACCAAGTGCTCGAAGTGGGCCCTGTTGTGGTATTCTTTCTCGTCTTTTTATGGCGCAAAGGGGAAACCTTTTCGTTGTGGGGACAAGAGTATTCCCCGTTGATCCAAGCCACCGCGGTTTTCGTTCCGATTATGATCTTGGCAACGGCGATCGGGTATATTGTGAATAGGTCTGTCTCGCGGATTCAGGTCCTTACGCTTGTATTGGTCATTATTTTTGGGGCTTTGACGGTCTTTTTGAACAATGAGAGCTTTTTCAAAATGAAGCCGACCCTGATCTACCTCTTGTTCGGTGGTGCCTTGGCATTCGGATTTTGGCGGGGTCAAAACTATTTGCACGCGCTCATGGGGGATCGACTTCCGATGCAAGAGCAAGGTTGGTCTATCATCGCGCGCCGATTGATGTTTTTCTTCTTTGGGTTGGCAGCTTTGAATGAATTTGTGTGGCGCGGCTTTTCAAGCGAAACTTGGGTGTATTTCAAAACCTTCGGTCTGACAGCGGCCATACTTGTTTTCATGCTCTCGCAGGCGCGGGTTTTCATGAAGTATGCAGAAGTTGAACCTGACCAAAACCCAAGCAACGAAGCAGACGAAGTCTAGTCGGTCTCGTAGGGATTGGCCCGTTTACCGCTTTAGCGGGAAACTGCGATGTGTGGACCTCGATGGTCCATACATCGCACACTGCTCTAGCGTTTGAATAGAATATTCTGCGCGTTTTTATCTGCCTGTAGGTTTGATCTCTTTTCTGCGGCTATCCCACGCCCTGCAACAACGGCGGGACGACTTCCAACTGCCTCCAACCACCGAGATAGATTTGGCTTATCGTCCAAGGTTTGCTGTTGACCTTCCCATAGGCTTGCCCACGGCCAAATTGCCATGTCCGCAATGGAATAAAACTCACCCGCGACATAGGTATTTTGCGAGAGTTGTTTATCCAATACGCCGTACAACCGCTCAACTTCTTTGCGATAGCGATCTTTCGCATAAGGTAAATCTTGGGCTGGGGTAAGGCTTGGAGCATATTTCAAAAAGTGATGGGCCTGACCCGCCATTGGTCCGACCCCACTCATTTGCCACATCAGCCATTGATCAACTGCAATTCTATCGCGATCCGTTTCACCGTAAAACTGATTGGTCTTTCGGGCAAGGTACTGCAAAATCGCGCCACTTTCGAAAATCGAAATTGCCTGTCCTTCTGGCCCATCATGGTCGACAATCGCGGGCATTCTATTGTTCGGTGCGATTTTTAGGAACTCTGGTGCAAATTGATCCCCCGCGCCGATATCAATTAGGGTAACCTGATAGGGGAGGTTCATTTCCTCAAGGGCGATTGAAATTTTCCACCCATTGGGTGTGGGCCAGTAATACAGGTCGATAGGGGGCATCTTAGGTCTCCATTTTGGCCTAGGTGACATTGAAATGACACCAAGATCAAGTGGCGGTTCGGGGAATTGTTATACCTTGATGACATCCCATTGAAATCTGCAATCGCTTGACCCTGTTTCAATTTGACCATATCCCACCCGTAATTCATGGCACCTCGGCCCCAAGGCTTGTTTTTTTAACATCCCCAAGACCTGTGCCGAGCAATTCCCAAAATCCCCAAATAGGATCAAGGGATCTAGATGAGAAAAGACATGGTCAAAGACTATAAAACCAGAACTCAAATGATTCACGGCGGAACGCGTCGCTCTCAGTATAATGAGGTCAGCGAAGCGATATTCCTCACACAAGGGTTTGTGTATGACAGCGCCGAGCAGGCAGAACAAAGGTTTTTAAAGTCGCAGCCGGACGAGTTCATCTATGCGCGCTATGGAAACCCAACGGTTGCAATGTTCGAAGATCGTATTGCCGCGCTTGAGGGTGCTCAAGACGCCTTTGCAACCGCCTCTGGTATGGCGGCGGTCAATGGGGCGTTGATGTCGTGCCTCAAAGCTGGCGATCATGTGGTTGCGGCCCGTGCACTTTTTGGATCTTGTCTTTATATTCTACAGGATATCTTGGGTCGGTTCGGTGTTGATGTCACCTTTGTCGATGGTGTTGACCTTGACGCTTGGCAGGCGGCCATTCGACCCGAAACCAAAGTGTGCTTTTTTGAAACCATTTCGAACCCCACGCTAGAGGTGATTGATATTCGCGCTGTGTCCGAATTGGCGCACAAAGTGGGGGCTTTGGTCATTGTCGATAATGTCTTTGCGACCCCAGTGTATTCGCGCGCGTTTGAATTGGGCGCAGATGTGGTTGTCTATTCTGCCACGAAACACATCGACGGTCAGGGCCGGACCTTGGGCGGCGTGATTCTAGGGTCACAAGAGTTTATTCGCGGAACGGTCGAGCCCTATATGAAGCATACTGGCGGCTCTATGTCCCCGTTCACCGCTTGGGTAATGCTGAAATCTCTTGAAACGATCGAACTGCGTGTCAGGGCACAGGTGGCCTCGGCCGAAGCTTTGGCAGAGGCCTTATATGACCATCCAAAGCTTGAGTCGGTGATGTATCCTGGACATGCCTCTCATCCACAGAACGCCTTGGTCCAATCGGATTTGGGCAAAGGCGGGACGGTTGTGTCGTTTGTTGTCAAAGGCGGCAAAGACGCGGCTTTTACCCTGTTAAACGGGTTAAATGTGGCGGTTATTTCAAACAATCTTGGGGATGCAAAATCAATCGCGACCCACCCTGCAACAACAACACATCAACGGTTGCCGCAGCAAGAAAAAGACCTTTTGGGAATCGCAGATGGGCTTATTCGGTTTAGTGTTGGCCTCGAAGATCCGCAGGATATCATAGATGATGTACTAGGTGCGCTAGAAAATATCGCCTAAAGTAATATCATTATGAGAACCCATGTCGCTTTTGCGCCTTATACAAAGAAAAATTGGTAATCTCTTAGAAAGCGCCTAAGTTATCAAGTAACGACCAAAGCGGAGCCAATTTTATGAACGTGTATGTACGAGGCGTCGAAGACAATCCTACTCAACAAGACATATTGCGTGCAATTGAAACGTTACGCAGTGCACTTGGTGGCGCAGTGGATGAGCAAACTGGCCTTCAAGGTGATGTACAGGTGGCGCTCCGTGAGCTGGGCTTTCGGCCGACAGAGCTTTCGCGGGTCTATCCCAACACATTTCAGGTAGATGACGCCTACAAGGCAAGCCTGCCGGATCTGCAAAACGGCCCTAGTTCCCTTATTCGTGGTGAAAATCGCGCGATCCAACACGTTGGAATTTCAAACTTTAGGCTGCCACTTAGCTATACAAAGCGTGATGGCTCACATCTTACACTCGAGACATCGGTCACTGGAAGCGTAAGCCTAGAGGCCGATAAAAAGGGCATCAATATGTCCCGCATCATGCGTAGTTTTTACAAACATGCGCAGGCGCATTTTAATTTCGATGTCATAGACGCGGCCCTGAACGATTACAAAAACGATCTTGAGAGTTTTGACGCTCGTATTGCGCTTGCGCTTCGCTATCCAATGATTGTCCCAAGTTTGCGATCAGGTTTAGAGGGATATCAGTATTATGATGTCTCATTTGAACTGGTCGAACAGCATGGACTCCGCACGCGTTTAATGCATTTGGATTATGTGTATTCGTCCACATGTCCCTGTTCTTTAGAGCTATCTGAACATGCGCGAAATGAGCGTGGTCAATTGGCGACACCGCATTCACAGCGGTCCGTTGCGCGGATATCGGTAAAACTAAGCGAAGGGGCGGATCTGTATGTCGAAGACCTTGTCGAGATGTGCCGCCGCGCTGTGCCCACTGAAACACAAGTGATGGTTAAGCGCGAAGATGAACAGGCGTTCGCCGAGCTGAACGCAGCGAACCCAATCTTTGTTGAAGATGCGGCGCGTTTGTTTGCTGAACAACTGCTTGATGACACACGCATTTCTGATTTTCGCGTCATGGCGAGCCATCAAGAAAGCTTGCACAGTCACGATGCAATTTCGGTGCTGACAGAAGGCCCGACATTTGCCTCAAACTCTATTGAACCGCACAGTTTTGCGTCTTTAATTCATCGAGGATAGACTTGACAGTCTGACGTAGACCGTTCAACGGTTCGCCTATGATTGACTTTCGACCTGTTGGATATGTGATCGGTATTCTTGTGGCCTTTCTTGGCGCAACGATGATCTTTCCTATGCTCATGGATTTGGCAGAGGGTCGAGGTTATGGGCCTGTATTTGCGCAAAGTGCAGTGATCACAATGCTGTTTGGCGGTCTGTTGGCTGTCGCCTGTTCAAATGGCATAAGCCAAGGCCTTAGCATTCAGCAGACCTTTTTGCTGACAACCGGCGTTTGGATCGCACTGCCGGCGTTCGCAGCCTTGCCGTTCGTTGTGGGATCAACTGAGGCAAGCTTTACAGATGCGTTTTTTGAGGCTGTTTCTGGGCTGACCACAACTGGCGCAACTGTGTTTTCAGGCCTAGATGAGATGCCAAAGGGTATCTTGTTGTGGCGCGGTATCTTGCAGTGGCTTGGCGGTGTTGGGATTATCGTTGTTGCCATGGTGTTTTTGCCTGAATTACGGGTCGGTGGTATGCAGGTGTTCCGTGCAGAGGCCTTTGACACAATGGGAAAAATTCTTCCCCGCGCCACCGCGATTGCGACGCAAATTTCGGCGATTTACCTTGGGCTCACAGTGGTGTGTTTGATCTGCTATCTGTTGGTTGGGATGAATGCCTTTGACGCCACAGTTCATGCGCTTACAACGATTTCCACAGGTGGATTTTCAAATTATGACGCGTCCTTTGGCACATTTTCCGGCGTCGCGGAATATGTTGCAAGCCTCTTCATGATTTTGGCGGCTTTGCCGTTTGTACGCTATGTTCAACTGGCCAATGGAAACACAACGGCCATTTTCTATGATAGCCAAATTCGGGTTTTCTTGGCCGTCGTCTTGGTCATTGTCGTAATTTCACTCTTAACTTTGTTGAACCAGTTTTCCGTTGCGCCTGAACAGGCATTGCGCGAGTCTGTCTTTAATATTGTGTCGATTATCACCGGCACGGGCTATGCGTCGGTTGATTACATGACGTGGGGCGGATTTTTGATTTCTGTGTTCTTTTTTATCGGCCTCATTGGTGGATGCGCTGGATCGACCGCATGTTCTGTGAAAATTTTCCGGTATCAAATTGTGGTGGCCTCGGTTCAGAGCCAATTGAAACGTATCAATTCGCCGCATGGGGTTTTCATCCCGCGTTTCGAGGGCAAGCAAATCCAAAGCGATGTTTTGCAATCGGTGATGAGCTTTTTCGTCGTGTTCTTTTTAACACTCGGCGTGCTATCGGTGTTTTTGGCAATGACGGGGCTTGACCTATTGACCTCGGTCTCAGGCGCGGCTTCTGCTGTTGCGAATATTGGGCCGGGTTTAGGCGATATCATTGGTCCTTCTGGTAACTACGCGCCATTGGGGGACGCTGCCAAATGGATTTTAATTGTGGGAATGTTGTTGGGCCGGCTTGAGCTATTGGCCGTGTTTGTTTTGTTTACACCGAATTTTTGGCGCGCCTAATAGAAAAGGCGGCCGCAGGGCCGCCTTTGATCTAAGTGCTTTTGGTGTGACACCTATCTGATCATTCTGACCAGCAATTGACCTGTGCCGTGATCGCCCGTGCAATGCGTTCTTGATCGATCGGGTCAAGGGCTACGGTTTGCGTGGCGGTGCGGGTCTTGCCAAACTGGCCTAGGACTGCTGTTGCCTCTGAGATTTTTAGACCAAATTGCACCGAATTAGGTAAAATGCGTTCTACGCCTGTATCCCCCGTCAATAGGGCGATGACCTGACCAGCCTCGTTCAAAATAGGCCCACCAACGTCCCCCCGTTGCAATCCCATATCTAGGCGCATGCGGCTAGGCTGACCTGAAAGATCACGAAGTTCCGCGATTGAGCCTTTGGCAAGGCTTGCCTCATTTAACCGCCCGTCAAACGGAAATCCGGCCGCAAGAACCGAAGTCCCAAGGGCAACTGGCGCTGTCGAAAAATCAGCAACGCTTAGCGGTGTTATCTTTTTCACCGGCTTTAGAATGGCAAATCCCGTTTCGTCATCTGTTCGCATCAATGTGGCATGGGATAGATCATCCAGCGTAATTTGCGTGCATGTTTCGAGACCATCAGCCAAGGTCAAAACGTGACCAGTCTCTGAGACATAAACTCCGGCCTGCACAAACTGTGGCGCGCGTTTTTCAAGGCCATAGACCTGATCAATCTCTTGCATAGACCCAAGCACATCTTGCGCCTTTAGGGTTCCAGGAAATGTCCCAAAGCTTTGTTCAATCTCTTCTAGAACGCGGCTGAATTGTTCTGGGTTACCTGTGGGCCATGCCACGATGTATCCCTTTATCTCACCGTTTCTTAGGGTCGCTGTGGCGAAGACTTCACTTGTCGAGGACGTGCCTGAGATGACAAAAGAGGACGCCTTTAAATTCGCGGCACTTGTGCTTGGGATAATTGCCAAAGTTTGTAGAGCCTCGAAGAGTGCCGATAACGTGTATTTGTCGCCCTCTTGCGAGATTTGAATAATCTTATGAGCGCTGTCAGACTGTGATGAATATTCCGCCAATGGCGCGGAATATTTTTCAAACGCGACCACCGATTGCGGAATGAGCATTTCAATACCTGTTTTGGTATCACTCACAAGTGTCAGGCCAAGCCCTTTTAAAACGGCATTATATTGGCCGAGCAACATTGCGCGTTGTTGCGTGGATAAGACGCCTGTTTCCTCAAAACCGTTTACACCTTGCCATGCAGACATGGACCGCCGAGTCCCGTTACCAAACAATCCATCAATGGTTGAATTATAAAAACCGGCCCATTTCAAAGCTGTTTGCAACATGCGCTTTTGGTCGCGACTTAGGGCACGTTCTGCGGCGCGCGATTGTGCAAGGGTCTCTGGCGGGTCTTGTTGTTCGGTCTCTACTTGGGCGTCTTCGCTCGAAAGAGTGGGCTGGCGCGGTGCCATTGTGTCTACAACAAGAGGAACGGCGTTAGGTGCACCAACCGGATCCTGAGACCCAATGGGCCAAATTCGCGCTTTGTAATTGTTTCCCGTTGAAACAAATGCATCGCGTGGCACGCGTCGTTCTGCCAATAGTTGACGGCGCAGGTCATTTGCATCGTCGCGCGACATTGGTCCAATGGAAATAGCATACCACCCTGATCCAATTGAGTAGGCCTCAACATTCTCTAATTCTGTGGCATATTCGCGGGCGGCATCTTCGGCTGCTAGCAACGATGGCTGCGCCTCAACTTGAACCCAAGCTGCATCTTGCGCCAGTGCGGATTGTGTCGACAAAAAACCAAAGATCAATAAAACAAAACTGAAGACGCGCTTCATTACCAACTCCCCGTAACATACTCCCATTCGCAGTTAATCGAATTTACGGGCGAATGCCACAAAAACACACAAAAATTTCTGATATGCGCCAATGTGCCTGTGACCTGTGGCTTTTCCTTGATTGACCCTATGCTACGCACGTCCTAAGTAAGGGCCAAATTCCGTGCCAAGGGGTCGTCATGTCACTAGAAAAACCAAAGTCTTTTCAAGAGATCATTCTTCGGTTGCAATCATATTGGGCGGCCAAAGGCTGTGCGATTATGCAGCCCTATGATATGGAGGTTGGTGCGGGGACATTTCATCCGGCAACCACTTTGCGCTCGCTTGGGTCGAAATCCTGGGCCGCGGCCTACGTGCAACCGTCGCGCCGTCCGACAGATGGCCGGTATGGTGAAAACCCGAACCGATTGCAGCACTATTATCAATACCAGGTCTTGATCAAACCAAGTCCCCCAAATTTACAAGACCTGTATCTTGGCTCGCTTGAGGCCATTGGAATTGATATGGAGATGCATGACATCCGTTTTGTCGAGGACGACTGGGAAAGCCCAACACTTGGCGCTTGGGGTCTTGGATGGGAAGTGTGGTGCGATGGCATGGAAGTGTCTCAATTCACATACTTCCAACAGGTCGGCGGGCATGATTGCCATCCGGTCAGTGGTGAATTGACCTATGGCCTAGAGCGTCTTGCGATGTATGTGCTGGGTGTGGATCACGTGATGGAGATGCCATTTAACGATCCAGATGCGCCGATTGCTTTGAAATACGGGGATGTTTTTAAACAAACCGAAGAAGAATACGCGCGTTGGAACTTTGATGTGGCAAATACAGACGTGTTGTTGCGCCATTTCGAAGAGGCCGAAGCCGAATGTGAGGCGATCCTTGCCCAAGAGCATCAAGATCCAAAGACAGGCAAGCGTATCATCATGGTTCACCCAGCATATGATCAATGTATCAAGGCAAGCCATTTGTTCAACTTGCTTGATGCGCGCGGTGTGATCTCGGTCACAGAACGGCAGGCCTATATTGGCCGTGTACGCGCATTGGCCAAGAAATGCGCCGATGCCTTTGTTCTGACCGAAGCAGGAGGATATGCGGCATGACTGGTAAATTGATGAGCGGTATCATTGTCATCTGTGCATTGGTTGCCGGTGTCTCGATGTATTATCTTCAGGTCTATGGGTTTTACGACGAGGTGACGCCTCGGGGCGAAGGAGATGTGCAACTAACATCGTTGATCACAGGCGCGCCTGAGGCGATTGAATACTCTAATTTCGAAGGTATCGACGCCGAAAGCTCGCCCATTCGATATCGCGCGTGTTTTAAGACGTCTCAAAGTCTTGGGATGCTGACCGAGACTTATGCCTTGGCTGATTTGGCCGAACCACGCGTGGCACCTGATTGGTTTGAGTGTTTTGATGCAGCCCAAATCGGTGCCGATCTTGAGGCCGGAACGGCAGTTGCCTTTTTGGGTCAGAAAAACATCGAATATGGCATAGATCGCGTTGTTGCGATTTATCCGGATGGATCCGGCTATGTGTGGCACGAAATTAATGACTGCGGCGAAAAACAATATGACGGATCTGCCGTCTCTGATGATTGTCCAAAGGGGGACAACTGATGCCTGAATTACTCATCGAATTGTTCTCAGAGGAAATTCCTGCACGGATGCAGCGTCGTGCAGCAGATGATTTCAAAAAGCTTATGACAGATGGTCTTGTTGAGGCAGGTCTGACCTATGAGGGGGCAGCTGTCTTTTCGACGCCGCGACGATTGGCGTTAACCGTTCAGGGTCTTTTGGCCGAAAGCCCAAAGACCTCAGAGGAGCGTAAAGGCCCACGGGTGGATGCGCCGGAAAAAGCAATCGAAGGGTTTTTGCGCGGTGTTGGCCTGACCAAGGATCAACTTGAAATCCGTGACGAAAAGAAAGGGCAGGTCTATTTTGCAACTCTTGTAAAAGAGGGCAGGCCCGCGGCAGAGATTGTGGCCGAGGTTTTAGAGAAAACAATTCGCAATTTTCCTTGGCCGAAATCAATGCGCTGGGGGGCAGGGACGTTGCGGTGGGTGCGACCGTTACAGTCTATTCTATGCCTTATGTCTGATGACGCGGGTGCCACTGTTGTGCCGATGGATGTGGATGGGATTACGGCAGGACAGACCACCGAAGGTCACCGGTTTATGGCACCAGACCGCTTTAGTGTGACAGGGTTTGAAGATTACGCCGCCAAATTAAGACGAGCGAGTGTTGTGCTTGATCCCCAAGAGCGGGCAGACCGAATTTGGCAGGACGCCCAGAACATCGCCTTTGCCTCTGGAATGGAGGTGGTCGAAGATCAAGGTCTTTTGGCCGAGGTTGCCGGTCTTGTGGAATTTCCCGTTGTCTTGATGGGGGAGATCAACGCAGAATTCTTGGATCTTCCCTCAGAGGTTTTGCAAACCTCGATGAAAGAGCACCAAAAATTCTTTTCGGTGAAAAATCCAAAAACAGGCAAGATTGAACGGTTCATTACGGTGGCGAACCGTGAAACCAAAGATCACGGCGCGACCATTCTTGCAGGCAATCAAAAAGTGTTGTCTGCGCGTTTGGCAGACGCCAAGTTCTTTTGGGAAAATGATTTGCGCGTGGCGCAGGGCGCAGGTCTGGCCAAGTGGACAGACAATCTTGAGAATGTGACGTTCCATAACAAATTAGGAAGCCAAAAAGCACGAATTAATCGTATCGCAGATCTTTCCGTAGATTTGGCACATATGGTGGGTGCGGATGTGGAGCAGTCACGCGAGGCGGCCTTGGTTGCCAAAGCGGATTTAAGCTCTGAGATGGTCTATGAATTCCCTGAATTACAGGGACTCATGGGGCGGTACTATGCTCAAGCCGCGGGGCTAGCCCCAGAAGTCGCCAATGCCTGTGAAGCGCATTATTCACCCCTTGGACCGTCTGATGATGTACCAACAGAGCCTGTATCTGTTGTGGTTGCGCTGGCTGACAAACTGGATGCATTGACCGGATTTTGGGCGATCGATGAAAAGCCGACAGGTTCAAAAGATCCGTTCGCCTTGCGCCGTGCAGCGTTGGGGGCCATCCGGCTCATTTTGCAAAATGAGTTGCGGGTAAATATCCTATCGCTGTTCAGGACGCATTTGGCACGTCATGGGTGTGCGGATGACGCCGTGGCGCAGAACCTGTTGAGCTTTGTTTTTGACCGTCTCAAGGTGTTTTTGCGCGATGATGGCATTCGCCATGATGTGATTGATGCCTGTTTGGACATGCCGCATCGTGACGATCTAACTTTGTTGGTCAAGCAAGTCCGTGCGTTACAACACGTTTTGTCAACGCAAGATGGTGAAGACTTGGTTCAAGGCTTTAAACGGGCGAATAACATTTTGGCGCAGGCCGAAGAAAAAGACGGTGTCGAATATAGCTATGGCGCGGATCGTAAGTTTATTGAGGACCCTGCCGAAACCCAGTTGTTTGATGCATTGGACGCGCAAGAGCCATTGATTTCTGCAGCGCTTGAAGGAGAGAATTTTACTCAAGCGATGGATCATTTGGCGCAGCTACGCGGTGCCGTTGATGCGTTCTTTGAGGCGGTTCAAGTGAATTCTGACAATGACATCATTCGTCGAAACCGTTTGAACATACTTTCGCGTATTCGTCACATTGGAACGATTACTGCAGATTTGACAAAAATCGAAGGTTAGCGCTGGGGGCGCTGCCCCCAGACCCCCGGAGTATTTTGGGCAAAAAGAAAGATAGATAAGTTTCAATGGTATGATGCTGTCGGCAAGGTTACGGTGAGATTTATTAAATAGCTTGCCAGATGGTTTGTTTTTTGCTTTTGTCGGGGAAAAGGATGCCGCAGTGCAGCAAAATATGCCTTACATAAGTCTGATCACACCAGATGCGCCGATTGCTACACCGACTCACGGCGGACGTGCAAAGTGTTTGCAGCGCTTGGTTCGGTTGGACTTGCCTGTTCCTGAGACAGTGACACTTTCGTTTGATGCGATTAAGGCAGTTGCCAGTGGTCAACTTTTGGATATGGCCGAGATCGTTTCGCATTTTGGCCCCGACGATTTGCTATGCGTTCGCCCCTCATCTGAGGACAAAGATTGGGGTGGTCCCGGAGCGGTTTTGAACATTGGCATGAATGACGAACGATATGTTCAATTGTCCGACACGCTTGGGGCAGAGGCTGCGGCCGCGCTGTATCTGAGATTTGTACAGACCTACTCGGTTAATGTGGCGCGGCTTGATGCTGATATTTTCGACCATATCCTAGACCAAGGCCAACAGGGTTTGTCTGAGGCATTGCGCGCCTATGAAGACGAGGCGGATGAAGCATTTCCGCAAGATATCGCTTTTCAACTTGGAGAAGTCATAAGGTCTATGGCGCGGGCATGGGAAGGGACAACGGCACGGTTGTTGCGGCAGGCAAAAGGTGCGCCTGCGGATGCGGGGCTGGGTCTTGTTGTTCAGAAAATGGCTTTTGGATTGGGGCGTGGGGAATGCGGCTCTGGAGTTTTGCAGCTGGTCGATTCGGATACAGGGCTACCGCAAATCACCGGACGCTATTTACGTCAAAGCCAAGGCCGAGACGCGTTGGAGGAAACGTCATCGTTATTTCTTGAACGTGATGATCGGGGACCGTCGCTTGAAAGTGAGGCGCCTGAAATCTTTACGACTTTGATTGAGAATGCAAAGTTGATGCGCAGCAAGCTGCGCGAAGAAATGCAGATTGAGTTCGTCGTTGAAGATGGCAGTTTGCATATTTTGGACGGGATTCGGGTGCATCGGAAATCGCGGGCTGCTGTTCAAATTGCCGTTGATCTCGTGCATGATGGTATCATTCCCAAGGAAGAAGCCTTGTTGCGGGTTGAGCCTCGGGCGGTGACCGAATTGTTGCACAGACAGGTTGCCGCAGATGCCCCTCGGGATATCATTGGAAACGGTATTGCGGCCAGTCCTGGTGCGGCCACGGGTAAAATTGTTTTTAGCTCTGAAGCCGCCCTTGCCGCCAGCTCGCGCGGAGAGGCCTGCATCTTGGTTCGGCGAGAAACCAGCCCAGAAGATGTGCGCGGTATGCATGCGGCGAACGCTGTTTTGACAGAGAGGGGCGGGATGACCAGTCATGCCGCCGTGATTGGTCGTGGTCTTGGATTGCCGTGTATCGTTGGGGCAACGGGCATGCAGTTTGATACCGGACAGCGAAAGTTGATCGCAGAAGATGGCCGCGTGTTCAAAGAAGGTGATATCATCACAGTGGATGGGTTGATCGGACAAGTTTTGGCAGGACCTGTTGATATGATCGAGCCAGGTCTGGGGGATACATTTCGAGAATTCTTGGGGTGGGCCGTCGAGAACGCAGATATTCGGGTTCGCGCAAACGCCGACACGCCTCAGGACGCGCAAATAGCGCGCCGATTTAATGCGCATGGTATTGGATTATGTCGAACCGAACACATGTTCTTTAACGAAGATCGTTTGACCGTCATGCAAGAAATGATCTTTGCAGATACCAGTGCAGATAGGCGCGCGGTCTTGGATCGGCTCTTGCCAATGCAGCGCGCTGATTTTCTGGAACTGTTCCGAATAATGAACAAGCAACCCGTTTGTATTCGGTTGTTTGACCCACCATTGCATGAATTTTTGCCGTCGGATAAATCTGGATTGCGCGGATTGGCCGAGGCGCTTGATCTGCCGATGTCGCGCGTGATGCAGCGCGTGGATGCATTGGAAGAGTATAACCCTATGCTTGGCCTACGCGGTGTCCGGTTGGGTGTCACAATTCCGGAAATCTATGAAATGCAGGCGCGCGCCATTTTCGAGGCGACCATTGAGGCCAGCAAAGAGGGCGTGGATATTGTTCCTGAAATCATGATCCCCTTGGTGAGCGCCAAGCGTGAAGTTGAACTGATTAAGGCGCGTGTGGATGCTATTGCCGCAAAAGTACGGGTCGAACAGTCGGCTGATTTCACGTACCGGTTGGGGGTTATGGTGGAAACACCGCGTGCAGCGTTGCGCGCGAATGAGATCTCTCAGAACTCAGCATTCCTAAGTTTCGGGACCAATGATTTGACACAGATGACCTATGGGTTATCCCGTGATGATGCCGGTCGGTTTATGTCGAATTATGTCCAACAAGGGGTTTATTCCGAGGATCCTTTTCATACTTTGGATACCGAAGGTGTCGGGGAATTGTTGCAGTTGGGCATTTCGCGCGCGCGTGAGGCAAAACCTGATATCGTGACTTCGGTCTGTGGAGAGCATGGGGGAAACCCTGAATCGATCGCGTTTTGCCGCGCTCAGGGCGTTGACTATGTGTCATGTTCGCCATTTCGCGTGCCTGTTGCATGGCTAACGGCTGCTCAACTTGCAATTCGGGACAAGGTTGGCTAACACCCGCATCTAAGAGAGGGGTTGCAGCGTATTTTACGCTGCTTGAAAGTGTATGCTTTTCTTGATCGGGGCGGCCGCCGGCCCGAATTGTCCGAAATAAACCGCGAAATTAAGACCATGAAAACACTAAAGTCTTTTGGGCTCGTCATTGCTTATATTGTTATGGCGTCCGCTGTGTTGGCTGATACCGACAAGGCGGCATTGGGCGATATGTTAACATATGATTCGAAAAAGTTTGCCTCAATTTCTCCAAGCGACATAGAAAAGGCGGTCAGATCGTCAGGTAACTCCACCTCTTCAGCGTCTATCTTTTCAAAAGATTACATTCGCAGTCTTCCAAAAGCATCAGGTGGAAAAGAGTGGTCCTGCTTGGCAGAAGCGCTGTACTTTGAGGCGCGTGGCGAAACGATAAAAGGCCAATTTGCCGTGGCCGAGGTCATTCTGAACCGTGTCAAAAGCTCACGTTATCCTGACGCTGTTTGTGGCGTCGTAAACCAAGGAACAGGGCGCAAATTTGCCTGCCAATTTACCTATACCTGTGATGGGCGTGCGGAAACGATCCACGAACCCAAAGCATTTGAAATGGTTGGTAAGGTTGCCAAGTTGTCCATGCAAGGCAAAGTCAAAGCGTTGACGGATGGTGCAACGCATTATCACACAACGGCGGTTCGGCCCTCGTGGGCGCGTAAATTCACGCGCACGGCGAAATACGGTGTTCATATCTTTTATCGCCAACCCACCCGCATTTCCAAAAACTAAGGCATGACGCGATTGCACCCTTGGACGCCGTACAAAAGCATGGCGGTTTTTTGAAAATAGCTGTAGGTACTCGCACAAACGTGTCTGGGGGACGACAATGACGAATGAAATCCGGTTGGCTTTTGCCCACCCGTCTGAGCGATCTGCAGATATGACAGCAGATACAACATATGATCGCATCTCGCTTCGGGATCATATTGTTGAGGTGGAAATCGGAGCGTTTCAGGCCGAACGCGGCACGACGCAACGGGTATGTTTCAATGTGGTTGTCGAAGTGCGGCCATTGCCGGCCGATCTTGATGACGATGTGGATCGGATTTTGTCCTATGACAAAGTGACCGAGGCCATTGCCTATGAGTTGGGTGCAGAGCGTCTTAATCTGCTTGAAACTTTGGCCGAGCGTATTGCCGAACGTATATTGATCGAGCCGCAGGCCGTTCGCGTGTTTGTACGGATTGAAAAACTAGACCGTGGCCCTGGCGCACTTGGGGTAGAAATTGTAAGGTCTCGCAAAGACATCGAAGGTCATGTGGCCCTTGTCGGAGAGGATAACACGCCACATCCGTTGATCGTCTATTTTGGCAATGAAATGATCGTCAACTCAGACCTGTCTGTCTGGCTGGACCGTCTTGAGGCATTGAACGTGCCTCTTATTCTATGCGTCGGTCTGCCGGAACAGTCCTATCCCACAAGTTACAACACTGCTGCACAGCGTCGGATAGACCTGTTGGCGATCGAACAAAACGCGTGGATCCTTGCGGCTAAGGATAAGCGATGTGTTGTGGTCGAAACCAACACCGAATTGGATTGGGCCATGAAGCATGGTCAAATTTCGGTTTGGGCCCCGTCAAAGATTGTTTTGGACGCGGTTACGGGGCCAACTGCAGCCGTGACGCAAACGGATGCGCTGTGCATCTGGTTTTCCGAGACGCATAATGCCCAAGCAATTGCGGCCTTTGGCCATTTCCAAGGGTCTACACATTTACCTGTGTTCTCCACGAATACAGACACAAGCGTAAGCGATGTCTTGAATACTTTGGAAAACTCTTTCAAAACGGTTGCATGAAAACATATTACCGCCCGATTATCCGCTCTGGTTTTGTCCGACCAGAGGATGCTGTGTCTTTTGGAACTACTCGGTTTTGGGTCACTGAGGTCGAAGTTCTATCGCGCACATCCGCGCCGAGACTTGTTCCATTTTCCTCTATTCCCCACGATGAACAGGCGCGAATACTTAAGCCGCGGGCAAAAATTTGCGGCCTGAACTTTGATCACCCCATCATCATGGGCATCTTGAACGTAACCCCAGATAGTTTCTCTGATGGTGGTAAATTTATTGGCGTGGACACTGCGATAGCCCATGCTAAGTCCTTGGTCGAGGGCGGTAGCGATCTCATTGACATCGGTGGCGAGAGTACCCGCCCCGGTGCGGTCGAAGTTGAAGTCGCTCGGGAAATAGACCGGACCGCACCGGTTATCAAAGCGCTGGCGCCGCAAATCAACGTGCCCATCTCGATTGATACGCGCAAGACCCCTGTGGCGCAAAAAGCAGTCCAAGCTGGCGCATCCATTTTGAACGATATCAGCGGTTTGGAATTTGATCCCACGATGGCAGAATTTGCAGCATCAAACGGGCATCCCATTTGTATCATGCACTCGCAAGGCACGCCTGAAACAATGCAGGATAACCCGACTTATGACGATGCAGTTTTGGATGTATATGATTTTTTAGAGGACCGCATTCAGCGTCTTGAAGGCATGGGGTTGGCGCGTGATCAAATTATTGCCGATCCCGGTATCGGATTTGGGAAAACCTTGAAACATAATCTGGCGTTGTTAAACCGGATAAGTCTGTTTCATAGTCTTGGGGTCCCAATCCTATTGGGGGTCTCACGCAAGGGGATGATCCGCACCATCGGAGAGGCCGAACACGCCGAAGACCGAGTGTTTGGATCAATTTCAGTCGCCCTTGCGGCGCGTGCGCAGGGCGTTCAAATTTTTCGGGTCCACGACGTGTGGCAAACGAAACAGGCGTTTAAGTTATGGAATGCCGTCGAGGTGGGAGAAGATTATGTCGCGTAAATTTTTTGGGACTGACGGGGTGCGAGGTCTTGCAAACCAATATCCCATGACTGCGGAAATGGCTCTTAGGATAGGTGCGGCGGCAGGTCGATATTTTCGACAGGATAAGGGCGACAATCACCGTGTGGTAATCGGCAAAGATACACGCCTGTCGGGCTATATGTTTGAAAACGCGTTGACTGCGGGCTTGACCTCGACAGGCATGAACGTTTTGCTCTTGGGGCCTGTTCCAACACCGGCGGTTGGGTTGCTGACCTCGTCAATGCGCGCAGATTTTGGCATTATGATTTCTGCCAGCCACAACCCGCATCATGACAACGGAATTAAATTCTTTGGGCCCGATGGGTTTAAGTTATCGGATGAGGCCGAAATGGAGATTGAACGCCTGATTGAAGACGGTGTTGAGCCGGCTCAGGCGGAGAACATCGGGCGGGCAAAGCGGATTGATGATGGCCTGTATCGCTATGTCGAGCGCGCCAAATCATCTTTGCCTTCGGGTCTGCGATTAAACGGCCTTAAGGTTGTCATTGACTGTGCCAATGGGGCAGCGCACCGTGCAGCCCCCACGGTATTGTGGGAGCTAGGTGCCGACGTGGTTTCGGTTGGTGTGGCGCCGAACGGACGTAATATTAACGAAGGCTGCGGCTCTACACATCCTGAACGTGCCGCCGAGGCCGTGGTTGCCCATGGTGCGGATCTAGGAATTTGTTTAGATGGCGATGCAGACCGCATCATCCTTATTGACGAAACTGGGCAGGTCGCGGATGGGGATCAACTCATGGCCTTACTAGCGGGGCGTTGGGCCGCCGAAGATCGGCTTGCGCATCGCACGTTGGTGACCACAGTCATGTCAAACCTCGGGTTAGAGCGTTATTTATCTGCGCAAAACATCACACTTGAACGCACCTCTGTTGGTGACCGTTATGTTGTAGAGCGCATGCGTAACGGTGGCTTTAACCTTGGCGGAGAGCAATCTGGTCATATCGTTATGACCGATTTTGCGACAACGGGTGACGGGCTTATGGCGGGGCTTCAATTCCTATCCGAACTTGTCCAAACAGGAGAACGGGCAAGCACATTGCTGCGCTGTTTTGATCCGGTTCCGCAGCTTTTGAAAAATGTGCGGTTCCAAGTGGGGCAGCTCCCTCTGGATAACACGGACGTACAACAAGCGATCAAAGAGGCCGAAGCAAATTTGGCCGGAACGGGACGTTTGTTGATCCGTAAATCGGGAACAGAGCCCCTTATTCGGGTGATGGCAGAGGCCGAGAATGATGATGTTCTAACCTCAGAGGTGGATCGCGTTGTGGCCGCGGTTGAGGCGGCCTGCGCTTAAGAGGAGGCCGTCAATTGGGTTACCTCGTGTTACGCCCGTGGGATCAATAAGCGAATTGGATTTTTCCCTTGGCTGATCATGAGGCCAAGGAGAATAATCGCCAATGCGACAAAAAACCGAATTGGGAGCGTTTCACCCAGAACAAACGCGCCAAAGACCACGGACCAAAGAGGAACTTGGTAATTCACGTTTGTCATAAAAACGGATCCTGCGGTACGCACAACCTGTACCCGCAGGTAGGCCGCCAATGCAGTGGGAACAAAGCCCAAAAAGAGTATGGCCAAGTTGTAGCCATTGGACGAAAGCGTCGGGACCCCTTCAAACCAGAACATAAGTGGCAGCATCACAACCGACCCAAAGACCAGCGTAAAGGCCGCCATTGAAATGCTATCGACTGGCGGACAGCGACGGGTCAAAATGGACGATATGGCATATGATATAGTGGCCAACACACATGCGATTTGGCCAAGTGGCTCTAGACCTGTACCGATTTTCAATACACTCGTTCCAATCAGCACGACCGCCCCTAGAAATCCAAATAGAATACCGACCGCGCGACGCAGTGTGAGCGTCTCATCCGAGAAAAAATAGGCCAAAGGTAAAACAAACAACGGCAGGGCGGCCATAGAAATCCCCGCAAAGGCGGAGGGAACATATTGTTGGCCCCAGCTGAGAAGCATAAAGGGCAGGGCCGTATTCATGGGCCCGATTACAGCAATCGCGCGCATGGCGGCAGGCGAGGGCATCGGGCGTTTCAAGGCGATCATGACGCCGATCAATGCAAGTGCCCCAAGTGTAGTCCGCGCACAGGCCACCGTAATGGGGCCGTATCCACGTAAGGCTATGGAAACCACCATAAACGTCCCACCCCAAATCAAACCAAGCGCGATGACTGATATCCAATTGCCGAGTGTAGGAGGGCTTTCCGCCATGTACTTAATCCTTGGGGTGTTTTGATGGGACGCATTCAATTTGCGCTTGCGAAGATGTAGAAGGAAATCAAGAAAAGGAAAAGGGCCGCCGATGGCGACCCCCAGAAATATAACCTGACGTCAGGCTTAGTTTTTGGATTTATCAACCATTTTACCGGCTGAAATCCATGGCATCATGCCACGCAATTTCGCGCCTGTTTCTTCGATCATGTGTTCGTCGTTTGCACGGCGAGACGCTTTGATCGTTGGTTGGCCCACTGCGTTTTCAAGCATAAAGTCACGAACGAATTTACCTTGCTGGATGTCGTTTAGGACTTCTTTCATGGCTTTCTTTGTCTGCTCGTATGGTAGGATACGAGGACCAGTCACGTACTGACCGTATTCCGCGGTGTTCGAGATCGAATAATCCATGTTCGCGATGCCGCCTTCATAGATCAAGTCAACGATCAATTTCACTTCGTGCAAGCATTCGAAATATGCCATTTCTGGTGCATAGCCCGCTTCGACCAATGTCTCAAAACCACAGCGGATCAATTCAACCAAGCCGCCGCAAAGAACAG
>JALRHZ010000006.1:23364-41729 GCA_023259435.1 Paracoccaceae bacterium
TTCACATTCTTCGCGGAAGTTTGTTTCGATGATGCCTGACCGACCGCCACCGATGGCTGAGCAATAGGACAAGCCGATTTCCAACGCTTTGCCAGTTGCGTCGTTGTGTACTGCAACCAAGCACGGAACACCGCCGCCTTTTGTGTATTCGCCACGCACTGTGTGGCCTGGGCCTTTTGGCGCCATCATGATGACGTCAACACCTGGCTTTGGCTCGATAAGGCCAAAGTGTACGTTCAAACCGTGTGCAAATGCGATTGCAGCACCTTCACGGATGTTGTCGTGGACGTATTTCTTGTATGTTTCTGCCTGAAGTTCGTCGGGCATTGTGAACATGATAACATCACACCATGCGGCCGCTTCTGCGATGCCCATTACTTTTAGGCCTTCACCTTCGGCTTTGGCCGCGGATGCAGAGCCTTCGCGAAGTGCAACAACAACGTTTTTCGCACCTGAATCGCGCAAGTTCAACGCATGTGCGTGACCCTGTGAGCCATAGCCCAAAATAGCAACTTTTTTGTCTTTGATTAGATTCACATCGCAATCGCGATCGTAATATACACGCATGTGTTCATCCTCTAGGTGATTTTCGGCGAAATGCCGGTGATGGTGATGTATGACGCGAGTTTGCGGAATATGTGTTTCTTAATTTGTATTATTTTGATATATGTCGCAAATCCTATTCAAAAAATTTGGAAAAATGTGAAAAATCATGCTTGATGATGTTGATCGCCGCCTTTTGCGATACCTCCAGTCTGATCCTGATGAACCGCTCAGTTCCTTGGCTGAGCGTGCCGGGACAACGTTGGCGGTGGCCTCTCGGCGGCTGTCGCGGATGCGTGAGGGGGGGATTATCCGCGCGCAAGAGGCTGTGATCGACTGGGCCGCCTTGGGGTACAGTGTGGAGGTGTCTTTGCGAATTGCCTTGGATAAAACTGAAACAAACGCTTTTGATCAATTTGAGGCAGAGGCCCGCAAAGTACCCGAAGTGATCGAGCTTCAGACATTTCTGGGCCGTGTGGATGTGCGTTTATCGATTATTGCCCGTGACATGCAGCACTATCAGCGCATCTATCGCGACAAGATCCTGACCCTTCCTTTTATCGCAGATATTGAGGCCTTGATGCATGTCTCGCGGATCAAAGCGAATGAGGCTTTACCGGTATGAGTGATTGGGATGATACAGATTTTGCGATCTTGCGCATGTTGTCGCAAGATGGTCGTCAAAGTTCCTCTGCGATTGCAGCCGAATTGGGCGTGTCACAGCCGTCGGTTTGGCGGCGGATTGCGAGGCTCACCGAGGCAGGCGTGTTGCGCGGAACACGTATTGTATTGGACAAAGAGCGATTGGGCTTTGGAGTAACGGTGTTTTTGGGGATTAAACTTGCCACCAAGGGGCGGGTCAGTTTGGATGATTTTGAGCGCGCGGTCGTTTCGATCCCCGAAGTTCAGACCGTTGAACATGTTTTAGGGCGTTATGATTACCGTCTCAAAGTTGTGGCTCGGGATATTGCCGATTTCGAACGCATTCTGCGCCGTCGCGTAATGACGTTGCCAGGTGCAGGTGATGTCGAGGCCAATGTCTTGCTAAGCGAAGAGCGTTTGCTTGGGCCGTTGTGATATTTTATGCGGGTGCGCAGGTTTGGGGCCATCGAGGCCCCGCACCTGCGGTTCACGGGCGTTGCCCATGAACGGGATCAGGTGGCGCCCAAGCCAAGGTTCATCAGAGTTTTGCGGACGGGTGTAACAGAATATAAGCTATTAAGGCCCAACGCGCGGAGATCGCGAAGGGATTGCTCGGTAAACTGAGACGCGGTGTTCAAGGCAGTAATTCCTGCAACCCGCATGTGAATATCTTTTGCGCGCTGTTTTTCATAGTCGGCCAGCATTGGGGCGTTCCCTAGGGTTTGCGGTGCGGTCGAGGCCAAGTCGTACAGTGTCCGAATATCGGCAAGGCTCATGTTCAGGCCTTGTGCACCAATCGGGGGGACAACATGCGCGGCCTCAGCAACAAGCGCCAAGCGTTGCGCCGTTAGCGAGGTTGCGCGCTGGGCGATGATAGGCCACCGTGTAATCCGGCTGACCACTTTTAGCGGGCCCAAGATTTCGCAGGATCGTTTCGTGGCCTCTTTCTCAAAGGTGTGTGTTGGCTGCGCCATAAGAGTGTCGACGTTTGGGCCGTCCTCCATCCAAACAACCGCAGAACAGGGCGTTCCGTTGTAATCGGGCAAGGGAACGAGTGTAAACGGTCCACCAGAGCGGTGAATTTCTGTCGAAACATTCTCATGCGGGATCGAGTGGGTTACGGCAAAGGCTATTGCGGCTTGGCCAAAACGCGTTGTTTTAATATCGATACCGGCCGATTGGCGTAATGGAGAGGCGCGCCCATCTGCGGCAATTGCCAGTTTAGCCGATATTTTACGCCCATCTGTGAGTTTGATCCGCGCTTCAGCGTCACGAGCCAAATACCCAGCAGCGCCAACGCCGGACAGAAAAGTCACATTTGGAAGATCATGCACAGCGGCGAGGAATTCGCGTTTGAGCAGCCAGTTTGGCAAGTTCCATCCAAAAGGAAGATCTGACACATCGGAGGCTTTGAAATCACGCACTATACGCGGGGTCGGTGGGGTCTGGTGTCCGCCGGCGTCGATAATGCGCATGACATCAAGAGGGGTTGCATGATCGGCGAGGCGCGCCCACAGGCCGATGCGCTCGAGAAAATTTTGAGAGGGTTGCAAAAACGCCGTGGTTCGCAGGTCACTGCCTTTTGTCTCGCGGTCTGTGATCGGAGGGACCGGATCCACGCAGATGACGTCAAAGCCAGCTTGTCCAAAGGCCACCGCGGCGGAGAGGCCCGCAATGCCGCCGCCTGATACAAATACGTCTGTATGTTCCATGGCTATCTCCTTTGAACATCTAACTAGGGTGTTTTCCACGCCGCGCCAAGTCACTAGACGAACTGTCGCAAGAACTGGGTCAAATTGTCAGTTGTGTGATGAATATGCGGGTCAGCCGATGTAGAGTGCACCAAAACAGTTGCCATGCCTAAATCATAGGGTACCTTTAGGTTCCTCGGGTCGTCTTCGAACATTGCGGCACGCGTTGGGGCCAACCCATCAGCTGACACGACAAGATCGAACGCTTTTTGTTGTGGCTTGGGGGTGAACCCCGTGTCTTCGATTGTGTAAACGGCGTCAAAGACGTCCATCAACCCGCGCGCCGCCATCACCTTTTGGGCATAAGCTTTGTCAGAGTTTGTGAAAATGATTTTGCGTCCTGAAAGGCTAGAAATGGTGTGGGCTAATGCCGCATCTTTTGACAGGCTCTCAAAAGAAATATCATGCACGTCACTTAAAAAATGCAGCGGGTCAACGTCGTGCTCTTGCATCAATCCGGTTAATGTCAAACCGTGATCTCGCCAATATGTATCGCGCATCTGATTGGCTTGTGTTTGGGTCACGCCCATATGTTTGGCGATATAGGCCGTCATCTTGACTTCGATTTGTTTGAATAGATCCGCAGAGGGCGGATAAAGCGTATTGTCTAGATCAAAGATCCAGGTTTCGATCGTCTCAAACTGCGATATTGTTTTCATGATACGTCCCATAGTTCAATGGTGGCTTGATTAGAAGGTGTATCGCACGGTAACCTGTTGGGGTACAAATAATTACGGGCCGAGGGTCAATGACAAAATCAAATAACAAAGATGCATATACTTTGATCCTAGAAGCGATTGATGTTGGGGTTTTCAAACCTGGGGATCGCTTGGTCGAAAGTGACCTTGCAGATCGATTTGGGGTGTCGCGTACGCCAATCCGAGAAGCGCTTCAGCGGTTGGAAACCCAATCTTTATTGGCGCGCGATGGGCGCAGCTTGATTGTGGCGTCGCTAGGTCATGCGCAAATGGCCGAATTATATGTTGTACGGGCCGAACTAGAGGGGCTTGCGGCAAAACTGGCCACAAAACATGCCACCGACGAAGAAAAGAAGGTTCTTCAAGATATGATCGATGAAGACCGCGCGATCGTTGACAATCCCTCGCTGCTCTCCCGAGCCAACCGTCGGTTTCACAAGCAAATCCATTTAGCTTCACATAATCGATATTTGGTCCAACAATTAGATTTGCTGCATCGCTCAATGGCACTTATGGCGACGACATCATTGGCGGTTGAAGGGCGTGGACCCAAAGCATTGGCCGAGCATCAAATGATTGTGGATGCGATTGCGTCAGGGGATGAAATGGGGGCCTATGACGCGTTACGTGAACATATTTCGATCGCGTTTGTGACCCGTTTGAAACAGGAATCCTTGGCCGACGACGGGTACTAGCCGTGATGGGTTTTGTCCCAATAAAAAGGATGGGTTAAAACCTCGTATAGCGCTTTGTACATGGCAATGGTTGCCAGCGGAAAATAGAAATAGCTTGTTGGTGGGATCAACCAAAACCTGCGATCTTTGCGATTATGATGCGGGGCTTTCTTTGACGCGCCGATTAGGCCCGCACGATAAAGGCCGATATATTGCAACGCCATGTCAACGCATAACGCCATGACAAAAAGGGTCCGGAGGGCCCAAGTGCCTGTTTCAGAGAGTGGCATCAGAGTTGAGGGCACACCCCCAAATACATCCAGCCAGAAAACCCAAAACACCGGTGCAAGTGCGAACAAAACCAAACTTGCGCCGAATGTGATTTGAACGCCAAGGAAACGTCTTGGACCTAAGTCGCGATAGAGTTTGACCGGTCTACGCATGTGAACAAGGTATGTCATCAGATAGCCTTTTAACCAACGCGACCTTTGTTTGATCCATGCGATAGGGTGGGCATTTGCCTGCTCATATGTTGTCGAGGCCAATAAATCACACCGCCATCCTGCGCGGGCCAAACGCAGACCAAGATCGGCATCCTCTGTCACATTATGCGCATCCCATGCCGCCAAATCGCGTAATGGCTGGGCCCGCATAAAGACGGTTGTGCCCCCCAAGGGCAGCACATACCCCAGTCGAGCCATCCCCTTGAGGGCCACGCGAAACCAGCTATTGTATTCACTAGTAAAGCATCTGGCGATCCAATTTTGTGCTGGGTTATAGAAATCAAGGCAGCCTTGCAGGCACACAACATCACTTGGTGACCGCGCAAATTGTGCGACGACCTGTTCCAATTGATCGGCAAGCGGGGCGTCCTCGGCGTCATATATTCCGATGATGTCCCCACTGCAAAATGGCAATGCGTAATTCATTGCGCGTGGTTTAGTTGTAACGCTTCCCCGCGGAACTTGGATGACGCGCATCCAAAACGGCAGAGCTGTTGCCGCAATGGTATTACGCGTGACATCGTCATCTTGTTCTAGAATAAGGATCAGCTCGATATGGGTTTTGGGATAGCTGAGCAGCTGAAGCCGCTGCAGTAAGCGTGCTGCGATGTGCTCTTCTTTGTAGAGAGGGACCAAGATTGAAAATTTTGGCAGGGGATTTTGGGGGGCTATGTGTGGGACATCAACCGGTGCACTGGGTCGCGCCAATGTTGCGAAAAGAATGTGAATTTTAAAGCCAACAACGGCCGTTAAGGCAAGGCTTGCAAGGATCAGTAAAGCCTGCATGACAATAAAGCCGCCCTTGGATACGCTGATAAGCGCTAGGAGGCAGAGACACATCAATAGAGCCGCCTGGATCACGCGATCTGTGGTTAAAGTCCGGCAGCTTAGCCTAGGACATAATTCTGTTTCTGCACGTTCCGTAAGGTAGTCACCAAAACAGAAACTAAGCCGGCGCATTACATGTGACTGTGGCGTCAATAGTGGGGCACACGGCCCTATGCGTGACTCGATTTCGGCTTTGTGTTTTTGAAATATACGGGCGTCAACACAGGCCACCAGCCACAAAGGGCCGGCCTTTGACCACGGGATCATGTGATGCGTGATCCAAAACGTTGGATCGGAATCGTAAAATGGCGTTTTGCTAAATGAGGTTTGAACAACAGGAGCAGCGGATTGAGCCGCAAGCGCATCAAGGATTGTGCGTTCTGGCGTGACACTATTTGCGATCAAAATTTGCCCCAAGGGCGCCTGTGTGCGGGACTGTTGGGCAAGGGCCGAGACAAGTTGAGGTGGCGAAATGCGACCTGCAGACAACAAGATTTGACCCAACGGGCGTCCGCGGCTGTCGTTTCTGTCGATTGGCCGCGGGCGTGCGCCCGTCATTACCATGTCATTCATTTCGGCACCTCGCCATTTATGGGGAGTAGTGGTGCCGAAATTTACTTAAATTTGTCTTAAACTGTGCCGTGCTTAGGCGTTTTCTTTTTCCATATAGGATGCAAAACGCTCAAACAGGTAAAAGCTGTCTTGTGGTCCGGGGCTTGCCTCTGGGTGATGCTGTACCGAAAACACAGGACGGTCGGTCATGCGAATTCCACAATTGGACCCATCAAACAATGAGATATGTGTTTCCTCAACGCCGTCGGGCAGGGTTTGCGCATCCACTGCAAAGCCGTGGTTCATCGATGTGATTTCGACTTTTCCGGTGCTGTGTTCTTTGACAGGGTGATTTGCGCCGTGGTGGCCGTGGTTCATTTTGACTGTCTTTGCGCCAAGTGCCAAGGCCAACATTTGGTGACCTAGGCAAATACCAAACACAGGAAGATCAGTTTCGTTCAGGATTTTTTGGATCATTGGCACGGCATATACGCCTGTGGCCGCTGGATCGCCTGGCCCGTTTGAGAGGAAGACACCATCAGGGTTATGTGCCAATACGTCATCCGCGGTTGCCGAGGCCGGCAGCACGGTTACGTCACAGCCTGCCGACGCGAGACACCGTAGGATATTGCGCTTTGCACCATAATCGATTGCGACCACTTTGTGCTTAGGAGCTTCTTGGCGGGTGTAGCCCTCGGGCCATGCCCATCGCATTTCGTCCCAGCGGTAGGATTGAGCACAGGTCACGTCTTTGGCCAGATCTAAACCCTCTAGGCCAGAAAACGCACGGGCCTGAGCCACAAGCGCTTCGGTGTCAAAATTTCCCTCTGGATCATGGCAAAGGGCAGCATGCGGTGCGCCTTGTTGACGAATGGCACGGGTTAACTTGCGGGTGTCCACGCCGCAAATCGCAATGCGGTTACGTTTCGCCAACCAGTCCGACAATTCTCCTTGAGAGCGCCAGTTTGACGGCGTTGTTGGATCCCATTTGACAACCATACCCGCCGCAACAGGATCGGCGGTTTCATCATCCTCAGATGTGACGCCTGTGTTGCCGATATGCGGGAAAGTAAATGTCACGATTTGACCCGCATATGAGGGGTCTGTCATGATCTCTTGGTAACCGGTCATAGCGGTGTTGAAACACAGTTCTGCAACCGTTGTTCCGGTTGCGCCAAAGCCATGTCCGTAAAATAGGCTGCCATCAGCGAGCGCCAAACATGCTGTTGGCGTTTGGTTTGACTGGGTCATCGTATACTCTCCGGGGTGCAAATTGTCGGCAAACTAGTCTTACGGGCGGAAATGGTCAAGGCGATTTGCCGAGTTTTACGGGGAACTTTATCGTCTTGTCCAGGCCAGCAGAATTTAGTAGACGGCTAATCTGGAAATAGAATGGGAAGCACCAAACCAATGTCATTTCGCGAGACTTTGAACCTAGCCTTAAAACAGGCAATGAAAGACAAAGAGGCCGCACGCCTTTCGACGCTTCGTCTTATTATGGCGGCCATCAAAGACCGCGATATCGCGGCCCGTGCAGATGGCAATGATGAAGGTGTGACTGACGATGACATCCTTGCGATTCTTGGCAAGATGGTCAAACAACGCCAAGAAAGCGCGAAGGTCTATGAAGAGGGAAGCCGCTTTGACCTAGCAGAGCAAGAGCTTTCGGAAATTAAGATCATCGAAGAATTCCTGCCCCGGCAACTTGATGAGGCCGAAGTCGCCAGTGCGATTGAAGCCGCCATTGCAGAGGTCGAGGCAACGTCGATCCGAGATATGGGACGTGTGATGGGCGAGCTTAAGGCCAAGTACACGGGTCAAATGGATTTTGGCAAAGCTGGGCCAATGGTTAAAAACAAGCTAAGCGCCTAATTACACCGCGTTTTTGTTTTCAAAGCGTACCGTCCAAGGCAATGTTGACTAAAAATTAGTTTGCCTTGGGCTCGGGATTTATGTGAAAAATCCTTATCGGCATTTTGCCAAACTGTCCGATAGCTGAGCATAGAGTTCGACGCGTTCCTCTTCGCTAAGAAATGCGCCAATTTCGACTTCGCGCCCATTTCCCGACAATGTAACGTAATTGGGTACCGGGCCGCCGCGGTCGTGTTTATGCACTTTTGCCCAATATGTGTTGCAATCCCATTCTTGGATGTCCCCTTTGGGGTTGCGGCGTTGTAGGTGGAGTAGATCCTTTGAGACGACCAAGGTTTCGGTCACGTTTCGGTCGCTATAATTCTTTTGTATTGCAAAATAGACTGCCGCGACTGTGATCATCAAAAACGGTAGCAGCCCCCAAAACACGGCTGTTCCCATCACTGCAAAGAGGGGCAAGGTGATCAAGACAAATGTGATCCAGATAAAGTAAACGAATCCCTTGGCTGGCAGAGATGAATGTGGCCATAGCTCAAGCGTGCTGTGGTGTGTGTCTGTTTGATCCCACTTATAAGGCATGTCGCGCTCCATCTGTGATGTTGCAAATTTAGACTTGTTTCAAAATAAGAAAACCCCCGCATGTTTCCATGCGGGGGTCTTTTTGTCGCGCTACATTTTACTTAGTGTGCTGGGCTTTTGTCCCAGTCTTCCTGCTTTGGAAGAATTTCAAATGTGTGCTCTGGCGGAGGAGATGGAAGTGTCCATTCCAAAGTATCTGCATATTCGTTCCATGGGTTTGCACGTGCATCGCGGGCACCTGCGCGTAGAGAATAGATCACTACACCAAAGAAGAAGATGAAGGATGCAAATGATAGGAACGCACCCAAAGAAGATACATAGTTCCACTTTGCAAAGGCTTCTGGGTAGTCGATGTAACGACGTGGCATACCTTGACGGCCCAAGAAGTGCTGAGGGAAGAATGTTAGGTTCGCACCAATGAACATCGCCCAGAAGTGCAACTTACCTGCCCATTCAGGGTACTGACGGCCTGTCATCTTTGAGAAGTAGAAGTAGATACCAGCAAAGATGGCAAATACCGCACCCAAGGACATCACATAGTGGAAGTGCGCCACAACGTAGTATGTGTCGTGGTATGCGCGGTCAACGCCCGCTTGGGAGAGAACAACACCTGTTACACCACCGACGGTGAACAAGAACAAAAAGCCGAACGCCCAAAGCATAGGTGTTTTGAATTCGATGGATCCACCCCACATTGTGGCAATCCATGAGAACACTTTAACACCCGTTGGAACCGCGATGACCATGGTCGCCAACATAAAGTAGGATTGTTGTGTCAATGACATACCAACCGTGTACATGTGGTGCGCCCAAACGACAAAGCCCAAAGCACCAATCGCAATGATCGCCCAAACCATTGGCAGGTAACCGAACACTGGTTTACGTGCAAATGTTGCAATCACGTGGCTGATGATACCAAAGCCAGGAAGAATGATGATGTAAACTTCTGGGTGGCCAAAGAACCACAAGATGTGTTGGTACAGGATGGGGTCGCCGCCGCCTGCTGGATCAAAGAATGTTGTGCCAAAGTTACGGTCTGTTAGCAACATGGTGATCGCGCCGGCCAAAACTGGCAGTGACAAAAGGATCAACCAAGATGTCACAAAGATCGACCATGAAAACAAAGGAACCTTGAACAAGGTCATGCCTGGGGCGCGCATGTTCAAGAACGTTGTGATCATGTTGATCGCACCTAAGATCGACGAGGCACCCGAAACGTGTACCGCAAAAATCGCAAGATCCATCGACATACCGCCTTCGTTCGTGGATAGCGGTGGATATAGAACCCAACCCACACCTGAACC
The DNA here is from genome assembly GCA_023259435.1 of Paracoccaceae bacterium. Lineage (GTDB taxonomy): Bacteria > Pseudomonadota > Alphaproteobacteria > Rhodobacterales > Rhodobacteraceae > JALRHZ01. Next base: position 33,311 of record JALRHZ010000006.1, read on the forward strand.
AAGTTGTTCGTTGCCACCAGGAGCCAACAAGGACGCGACACCCAAAGATACACCCGCAACATACATCCAGAAGGACAAGTTGTTCATGCGTGGGAATGCCATATCCGGAGCGCCAATTTGCAACGGCATGAAATAGTTACCAAACCCGCCAAAGAGGGCAGGGATAACGACAAAGAACATCATCAGAACGCCGTGGTATGTGATCATCACATTCCAGAGGTGTCCGTTTGGTGTACATGTTGATGCGTTGTCTACAATGAAACGTGCACCTTCAAGACACATGTATTGAACGCCAGGTTCCATAAGTTCCATGCGCATGTAAACGGTAAATGCGACCGAAATGAACCCTGCAAGTGCAGATACAACAAGGTACAAAAGACCAATGTCTTTGTGATTTGTTGACATCACCCAACGCGTAAAGAGTGAGCGCTGGTCTTCGTGTTCGTGGCCGTGAATGGCTGCGTCTGCCATATATGCCTCCTGTTAGCTATGAAATTAGGGGCGACTGAGTCACCCCTGCTCGGGGTCGTTTTACTTTAGGATTGCCACGGGGGCAACATTTGACTTGGGCCAAAGCATGGATAAAATGCCGCGCCTGTTTTGGCCCAAGATAATCAACTTATTGCGTCAATGATGCCAAGTATGCAGCAACATCCTCGGAATTCTTACGCATCTTAAAGCTCATCTTCGAGCGACCAGAAACTCCCAATTCTTTTAGATAGTTATTTGGGTTCTCTGAAAAGGCCGCGACACCTTCGACCGTCCAAACAGTACCAGATTCGCCCGCTTCGACCAAGGCTTTGGAATAATTGAAATCTCCTGATGCGATGGTGCGACCGACAACGCCGTATAAGTTCGGGCCTGTTTTGCCACCTTTGACAATGGCGTTCCCAGCATCGTCAACGATTGCATGACAAGATTTACACTTTTTGAATTCTTTTTCACCTTTGGCGATGTCGCCTGCAAAAGCTGATCCAGCGACAAGTGACGCGCCAGTAACCATAAGAGCGGCGAGAATATTGTTTTTCATAGTAACGTCCTCTTTTGTTTCACCCTGAAATAGCCTTTGGCCCCGATAAGGCAACCGATCAAATGGTCGCATTCTTTGGGCTTTTTGCGCCACGCCCGTCACTCTTCAAACAGGGGTTTAAAGGTCTCTTTTAGGGTCATGTCCAATGTTTCTATTGAAACCGGAAGCCCAAGATCAACAAGGCTTGTCACGCCATGTTCGGTGATTCCACAGGGAACGATGCCTGAAAAATGACTTAAGTCAGGCTCAACATTGATCGAGATTCCGTGAAACGACACCCATTTGCGCAACCGGATCCCGATCGCGGCAATTTTGTCTTCGGTTGGGTGTCCTGATGCTGTTTTTGGTTTGTCATCGCGCTGAACCCAGACGCCAACGCGCCCGTCTCGGATTTCACCCGTCACGTTGAATTCTGCCAAGGTTGCGATCACCCAGTCTTCGAGCTTTTTGACAAAGGCGCGGATGTCTTTGCCGCGTTTGTTTAAATCAAGCATAACATAAACAACGCGCTGGCCGGGACCGTGATAGGTATATTGCCCGCCGCGTTTGCTTTGGTAGACGGGAAAACGGTCCGGCTCTACCAAATCTTGGATCTTTGCACTTGTCCCTGCGGTATAGAGGGGAGGATGTTCGACCAACCAGATAAGCTCCTCCGCTTCGCCTTTCGCAATGGCTTCTGCGCGCGCTTCCATGACGTCGACAGCATGATCATAATCCGTTAGACCATCAGAAATCTTCCACTCAACCATAGTATCCTCGTGCAGGAATGACGCCAGCGTCGATTGTTCTTCTATGGCTTCGTGAAATAGGCCGATGCTCAGCGTTTGTGAAGGCAATATTCAAAACTGGATCCTATTTCACGGGTAATCTATTCACATTTCGTATGGGATGTTACTTTGTTGGGTGCAGGTGTTGGCTTTGACGGCCTTAAAAAGCACAGCCTGTTTGCTATTTTATTATGCCAAACTTAGAGAGTGCATTGGAAAAAACGCTTAACTTTGCATCGGCCCTTTTTTCCTCTTCACTTCCTAAACAGTTTTCGCTATTCACTCGGCACGCTTTGACAGTGCGGTCGTGGCGGAATTGGTAGACGCGCAGCGTTGAGGTCGCTGTTCTTTAACCGGAGTGGAAGTTCGAGTCTTCTCGACCGCACCAATTTTCAAATCATTGGTTGCCTGTGACCCTAAGGGGGTTACGTTGTTATTCGATGACGTGGGTGTTTTGGGCCTTGATGAAAGGAAGCTATGGCGATGACAGACGATAAAGACAAAGAACGGTCAAAGATGTCAGATGCGCGTATGTCCGGCATGGTTGCCACTATGGTTTTGGTATTTTTGGCCTTATTGACCGTGGGCTTTGTCCTGATTGGCTCTTAGGTTGGGGTTCACATCTGTGTTTCGGGGGCGTTGGAGCAATTCGACCGTGTCTCGATCAGGTTAGAAAACTGATCTGCATTTGGTCGAAAGCTGTCTGGCAAATCCTGTAAGGTTTCGTCCAACACCTCTGCCGTCAGAGCGGCAACTTCACATCCATATTCCGCGCGGGTTCCCTCTGGGTTATCTAAGAGCCACTCTTGAAAATCCTGTTCTTCAAAATACCCCACTGCTGCGAGGCCCACAAATGGGGCGGCTGCAATCAATCGCCTTAGCCGTGCCTTGGCCTTGGTTTTGGCAACTGCCTTGGCAAGGGCAGTTCGATGTGCAACTGCGGTTGCCGCAGCGGATGCTGTCATGGTGGCGACCTGTGTGGACAGAGAGATGGCCCATAGGCCAAAGGTGATTGTGCTACTGGCCAGCGATATGATCACGACGGCCGTCAACGACAAATTCTTGAGAAAGCGAAACACAGCAGATCATCCGATACTGTTAAGGCGGTCTGCCTATCCAACCAAAATCACGGGGGTGTCGTCAATCGGCTTATAGCAGGTTGAGGGCGTTTCGCGCGATCATGCGCTCTTCTTGGGCAGGGATTCGGTAGATTGCAACAGGGCTGTTGTCTTGGTGAAGCGCGGTGCCGTTCTGAGTATTGCGCGGGGGGTCCAACTGTGCCCCCGTCCACGACAGGTGTTCACAGATAGACGCCCGTACATCCCGTGCATTTTCGCCGATGCCACCGGTAAAGACAACCGCGTCTAACCCCTGCATCGCTGCAATCATAGAGCCCGCATGCCGACCAATCCAATAAGTGAAATGGTCAATGGCTTGCTGTGCGGCAGCTGAGTCGCTCTCGGAGAGGGTCCGCATATCAGCGCTAAGACCCGAAATCCCCAAAAGGCCGCTTTGAGAATTCAACGCGGTTTTGGTTGCATCAACCCCAATGTCTTCGACCATCCGCAATACCGCATTTGCGTCAATGTCGCCCGACCGCGTGCCCATGGTTATTCCACTTACCGGAGAATAGCCCATTGTCGTGGCGACCGATTTGCCATCTCTTATGGCGCACAGGCTTGCCCCATTGCCAAGGTGCAGGGCCAGGATACGAGATGGTAGGGGAGCGCCTGTTGCGTCTGCCCAGCCATCGACCAACGCGGCATAGCTGGTCCCGTGGAACCCATACCGTTGTAGCCCCCTGTCGTGCCATTGCTGCGGAAGAGCATACCGTTTGGCAACATCGGGGATCGTGGCGTGAAAACCTGTGTCAAACGTTGCAAATTGCGGTAACTGAGGGAACAGTCTGGACACGGCCTCTATGGCGGCAAGGTTATGCGGGTTGTGTAAGGGGGCCAGCGGGAAACATGCGCGGATTTGGTCAAGGACATTTTCCGTGACGATGACCGGGCGGGTCAACGCAGTCCCCCCATGGACCACACGGTGCGCGACACCCAGAAAATCATGCACATCGATATTGTTTTCATTCAGCGCAGCAAAGACCGCTGATAATGCTTCGGTGTGGTTCGTCGCTGAAATTGTTGCCTTTTTGTCTTTGATGGACAAAACGGCAGAGGGGCCGATGCTTTCAACGGCCCCTGAAAGTGTTTCTGTCAAATCGCGCGAAAAGATCGCGAATTTGATGGATGAGGATCCAGCGTTTATAACAAGTATAAGGCCGGATCCCTTCATGATTAGACCTGCTGAGGACGCATGTCGTCTGCGCTGATCCCTGCCACTGAGACAGGTTTTTTCATCGCATCCCGACGGAAGGGTTCACCCAATTCTTGGTTGATCATTGCCTCAATCAAGGTGGTGACGCCATTTTCCATTTGATCTTTGATCGCTTGGTTTAGGGCCTCGGTCAATTCGTCCATTGTGCGCGCAACCACGCCCTTTAGGCCACAGGCACTTGCAATCCCTGCATAGGAGACTTGGGTGTCCAACTCGGTGCCGACAAAGTTGTCGTCGAACCATAGGGTCGAGTTGCGCTTTTCCGCACCCCACTGATAGTTGCGGAATACGATTTGCGTAATCGCAGGCCATTCACCGCGCCCGATGGCTGTCAGCTCGTTCACCGCGATGCCGAATGCGCCATCACCGGCAAAGCCCACAACAGGCACATCAGGTTGACCGATTTTCGCGCCAACAATCGCAGGAAGACCGTATCCGCATGGGCCAAACAGGCCAGGTGCAAGGTATTTGCGACCTTCGTCAAAGGACGGATAGGCGTTGCCGATCGCACAGTTGTTGCCGATATCGGAAGAGATGATCGCCTCTTTTGGGAGGGCCGATTGAATTGCGCGCCACGCCATACGAGGCGACATCCAATCTGGCTTGTCCGCGCGAGCGCGTTCGTTCCACGATGTGCCCGGATCATCGTCTTCGTGATCCATTGAACTCAGCTGTTGCGCCCAACGGGATTTCTTTTCTGCGATCTTCGCTTTGCGCTCCGCACGGCCGTCGTCACCTGCGGTGTCAGAAAGCTGCGCCAAAATGCCTTTTGCGGCTTTTGCAGCATCTGCGATGATGCCCACGGTCACTTTCTTGGTAAGGCCAATGCGATCAGGGTTAATATCAACCTGAATGATCTTTGCATCCGCTGGCCAATATTCCATGCCATAACCTGGTAGGGTCGAGAATGGGTTCAACCGTGTGCCAAGGCATAGCACAACATCTGCCTCAGAAATCAGCTCCATGCCGGCTTTTGATCCGTTGTAGCCCAAAGGACCCGCAAACAATGGATGACCGCCAGGGAAGGCGTCGTTGTGCTGATAGCCGACACAAACAGGGGCATCTAAACGCTCTGCCAATTCACGCGATGCGGCAATGCCACCTTTTGATAGAACAACGCCGGCACCGTTTAAGATCACAGGGTTCTTTGCATTTGATAACAATGCTGCTGCTTCTGCGATTGCGTTTTCGCCACCTGAGGGACGCTCAAACTCAACCACTGCTGGAAGCTCAACATCGATGATTTGTGTCCACATGTCGCGTGGGATGTTCAGTTGTGCTGGAGCAGAAGCGCGTTTTGCATTCATGATCACGCGGTTGAGAACTTCGCAGACGCGCGTTGGATCGCGCACTTCTTCTTGGTAGGCGACCATGTCTTCGAACAATTTCATCTGTTCCACTTCTTGGAACCCGCCTTGGCCGATTGTTTTGTTGGCGGCTTGTGGTGTGACCAACAACAAAGGCGTGTGGTTCCAATAGGCTGTTTTCACAGCCGTCACAAAGTTCGTGATGCCCGGACCGTTTTGGGCAATCATCATCGACATTTTGCCAGTCGCACGGGTATAACCGTCGGCCATCATGCCGGCCGACCCTTCGTGCGCACAATCCCAGAATTGAATGCCGGCTTTCGGGAACAAATCAGAAATCGGCATCATCGCCGAACCGATAATTCCAAAGGCGTGTTCAATACCATGCATTTGTAGCGTTTTTACAAATGCCTCTTCTGTGGTCATTTTCATGTCAGGGACTCCTCAGGGGCTGAATTTTCTAATTCTCTTGGCTTGAGTTATAGGCAGCTCTGTATTTTCTTCTAGGTCCACATTCAAGTGCGGTTTAAGTCCAATTTTGCAATTTCCTCAGCAATCAATTTAACCCCCATTTCAATTTTGCTTGCAGGAATAGATGAGTAGGCCAATCGAAAGAAATTTGATTTTGGTTGGTGGGTTGCAAAAAATGTGTCACCTGGTTCGATGACGACGCCGCGCTCTAATAGATTATGAGCCAAAACACGGGTGTCGACATGCTGGGCCACTTTCATCCAGAAACTGGTTCCGCCAAACGCGGCGCGACCTGCAATGGTCAATCCGTATTGCTCAATCGCGTTTTCCAATGTTTCACGTCTGTTTTGATAGGTTTTTGAAAGCCGTTTGATCAGAGAATCATAATGCCCAAGGCCTAGGAAATAGGCCGCAGTGCGTTGAATGTGACCCGGTGGATGACGCAATACATTGGCCCTTAGGGCGCGGGCTTCGCGGATAAAGGGCTGGGACCCAACCAAATACCCAAGGCGTAGACCTGGAAATAATGATTTCGAAAAAGAGCCCACGTAAATCACCCGCCCATCTGTATCGAGTGATTTTAACGACGGAGAGGGCGGAGCGAGGAATGACATCTCGAATTCATAGTCATCCTCAACAATCAGTGCGTCCAACTCGCGTGCTTTTTGCAAAAGTGCTTTGCGACGTGACAATGGGAGTGTCGCGGCAGTAGGGCAATGATGGCTTGGGGTTGTGAAAATTACATTGGTGTCAGTGGGCAAAAGCGACGGATCAAGCCCCTGTGCATCCACATCGACAGTTTCGACATGACACCGCGACTGTTGGAGGATGTCCAATAGCGGTGGGTAACAGGGGTTTTCAATCGTTGCGGTTCGGCGCTGTGTCAAAAGCACTTGCGCCGCTAGCCATAAGGCATTCTGCGCCCCCATTGTTACCAGTATTTCGGTTTTATCTGCAATGATACCCCGACGCGGAAGACTATGGCGGGCGATAAATTCAACAAGTTGCGGATCATCTTGATCGTAATAATCTGCGGTCAGTGCCGAAAAATCGCGCGCACCCAACGCCTTTATCGCGCAAAGGCGCCAGTTTGCATGATCGAAAAGGGTCGCATCGGTTTGGCCGTAGATGAACGGATAGGGTTGTCCCGACCAACCAGAGGGGCGGTTTTCGAGAAACCCACCCGAAAATTTCTGACCAATTGCCCTATTCCAATCAATGAGATCTTCTTTTGGCTTTTGCGCTTCGAATTGTGGCGGTTCTGGCGCATTTTCAGATACAAAATAGCCAGAGCGGCCTTTCGAATCCAAATAGTCATTCGCAAGCAGTTCGGTATAGGCAAGGGTTACTGTAATCCGTGATACGCCCAAATGTTGGGCCATTTTCCGTGTAGAGGGAAGTTTTTCGCCTTTTTGAAACCGGCCAGACAATATGCCTTGGGCGATCAACTCTTGGATTTGCGCCTGAAGGGTGCCTTGGTCGTCGGGGTCCAAAAAGAAGTTCTGTATGGGAATGGGCATGTGGACTTATTTTACCAATAAAACTGGCCCTAATTGTGTGGCCCTAAAGCTTTGGTGTCAAATAAAAAAGCCGGCCCAAAGGACCGGCTTTTGCGTTAGTTTTATCTATCTCAGCCAAAGACGCGGCTTAATGCACCATCAACGGCGTCGGTAATTTGGTCGATGTCATCTTTGGTCGCAATCAATGCAGGGCTAAAGCACAATGTGTTGTTGAACCCCGGTAGGGAGCGGTTTGTCGCCCCGATAACCACGCCTTGTGCCATACAGTCGGCAACCACAGCTTGGACCATTTTTTCGTTCGCGGGCTCTTTGGTTGCACGATCGGCCACCAACTCTGCGCCGCAGAACAACCCTTTTCCGCGGACTTGACCGATAACTGCGTGTTTCTCGGCCAAAGCATTGAGGTTGCTCACCATATGGTCGCCCATGGCAATGGTGTTCTCAAGCAGGTTTTCATCCTCGATGATCCGCATATTTTCGATCGCAGCGGCAGGACCGGCGGTGCAACCGCCAAAGGTCGAGATATCGCGGAAATAGTTCATCGGATCGTCGGAGTTGTCCTTGAACATGTCAAAGACCTCTTCCGTGGTGACAAGGCACGCAATTGCGGCGTAACCAGAAGCCACACCTTTGGCCATTGTGACCATGTCGGGCTTCACACCATAGTTTTGATATCCAAACCAAGTCCCAGTTCGCCCAACGCCACAGACCACTTCGTCAATGTGCAATAGGATGTCATATTTCGTACAGATTTCTTGGACACGTTCCCAATAGCCCGGGGGCGGGGTGATGACGCCGCCGCCTGCAGTGACCGGCTCAAGGCACAATGCGCCAACGGTCTCTGGCCCCTCGGCCAAGATAACCTCTTCAATCGCATTTGCCGCCGCAATACCATATTCTTCGCCCGAAAGGTCCCATTGTGCGCGATACTCAAGGCAATGTGGAACGCGGACAAACCCCGGTGTGAAGGGGCCGTATTGTGCGTTGCGC
>JALRHZ010000006.1:41739-48001 GCA_023259435.1 Paracoccaceae bacterium
GACAGGGCTGCGATTGTTGTGCCATGGTAATCGCGTTCGCGATACAACACTTTGTGCTTTTTCCCACCATAGCGTTTATGCGCGATCTGGCGCACCATTTTAAACGCCTTTTCGTTGGCTTCTGAGCCGGAGTTACAATAATATACGCGGCTTAGACCTGGCATTTTCTCGATCAATTTTTCCGAGAAAATCGCACCTGGGATCGAACCCGCAGAGCCGGCGAAATAGTTCATTTTAATCAGTTGATCTCGGACTGCATTGGCAATCGATTCGCGTCCATAGCCAACGTTAACGGTCCAAACGCCACCTGATACAGCATCGATATGCTCTTTGCCTTTTTGGTCCCACACGCGCATGCCTTTGCCTTCAACAATGATGCGAGGCTCGCCCGTTTCAAAGGGCTTGTGTTGGATTAAGTGATGCCAAACGTGAGCGCGATCTGCCTCAACGATTGCAGAGATGTCGTTTTCTCTTATTCCGCCGTCCATCATGTGCGTGACCTCTTGGTAAATATGAATCCAATTATTGCATGTAGCCAAAAACCATAAAATTCGCAGAATAGCTAAGTCCAAATGGCGCGGTAATATAGGTCCAGTTTTCAGCGGGGACGAAATTAGAAACTTGGCTATCTCTTTAAAATAAAATAACTTTTATTTTTTTTGACCCGTTTACGTCGGCAATAAAATGTATAAAGTTTTCCTGGGCGCAAGGAAAATCATTGAAATATCTTCGGTCTTCTTGTCCTATCAGGTCAACTCTGCAGAGACAGAGGGAAACGTAACATGAACAACTGGGAGAGATCATGAAAAGAACTCACAAATTACTTACGTCAATTTCGGCGCTTTCGTTTGCTGCAATGGCAACAGCGGCAGCGGCAGAGGAAATTACGGTTGCATACTTTCTAGAATGGCCAATGCCGTTCCAGTACGCAAAAGCGATGGGCACATATGAAAAAGAGATGGGCGTCGACATCAATTGGGTCACATTTGAATCCGGCGTGAAAATGTCTGCTGCGATGGCCTCTGGTGACGTGCATATGTCTGTAAGCCAAGGTGTGCCACCGTTCGTTGTTGCGACCTCTGCCGGACAAGACCTTCAGATCCTAGACGTCGCCGTGAGCTATGCAGACAATGACAACTGTGTCGTGCGCTCTGAACTTGAAATTGACAAATCAAACGCTGGCGAATTGGCGGGCAAAAAAGTTGCAGTCCCTCTTGGAACAGCGGCGCACTATGGTTTCCTAAAGCAAATGAGCCATTTTGGTGTTGATGTTGGCTCGATGGATGTTGTTGACATGGATCCACCGGATGCTGCGGCCGCGATTGAACAAGGCTCAATCGACATGTTCTGTGGCTGGGGCGGATCGCTTCGTCGTGCATTAGAGCATGGTAACGTGTTGTTGACTGGTGCCGAGAAAACTGAACTTGGCATTCTTGTATTTGACGTCACATCTGCACCTGCAGGATGGGTTGCTGAAAACGGTGACATGGCTGCAAAATTCCTAAAAGTAACAGCAGACGCCAACGCAATGTGGGCTGATTCTGCGAACCACGCGGAAATGCTTCCTGTGATTGCAAAAGATGCCGGCATGGATGAGCAAGCGACAATGGAAACAATCTCGACATTCGTCTTCCCAACAATCGAAGAGCAAATGTCAGGCAAATGGTTGGGCGGCAACGCGCAAACGTTCATGAAAGGTGTTGCAGACGTCTTTGTAGAAGCAGGTAGCATCGACGGTGCGCTTGATAGCTATGACAGCAATGTAAACACAGGTCCTCTTGCTGCTGCTGGCGGCATGTAATTTGGACTAAGCTTTTGAACGGGGCCTTAGGTGCCCCGTTCATTGCATCACGCAACCCGACATTTACAACAGGTGGGCCATGTCTGAACTGGCAATCGACAATATTTCTATGCGCTTTGACCTTCCGAACGGAAGTTCGGTTCAGGCGCTCAAGAACGTGTCTCTCAATCTCAAATCTGGTGAACTTTTGTCTGTGCTAGGCCCATCGGGCTGTGGCAAGACAACATTGTTGAATATCGTTGCCGGGTTTCTGGCACCGACTGAGGGGCAGATTACTTTGAACGGTGATCGCGTCGTTGGACCAAGTGCCGAGCGTGGCATGGTTTTCCAGCAAGGCGCTCTGTTCGAATGGATGAGCGTGCGCGAAAACGTGGGCTTTGGTCCCCGCATGAAGGGTGCGAATCCGACTGCGACACGCGAAAAGGTAGACCACCTCTTGGATGTTGTGGGTCTCAGTGAATTTAAAGAAAAAGCAGTTTATGAATTGTCCGGCGGCATGCAACAGCGGGTGGCACTGGCGCGGTGTTTGGCAAACGAACCCGATGTTATCTTGATGGATGAACCACTAGGTGCGTTGGATGCGTTGACCCGCGAAAAGATGCAATCCTTGGTGCTTAAGCTTTGGAAAGAGACGGGTAAAACGATCATCTTGATCACGCACTCAGTGGAAGAGGCGTTGTTACTGGGCGAGCGTTTGTTGGTCATGGCCCCACGTCCGGGGCGCATTCACAAAGAATATCGCCTGCCTTTTGCAGATCTTGGCGTTGATCAAGACCTGCGTGAGGTCAAAAAACATCCTGAGTATGCAAGCACACGCGAAGAGATCCTCAGCATGATCTGGGATATGGAAGAAGAAATCATGGGCAGACAGGAGGCATAAGATGACCGGTTTAATTATCCTTGCGGTCTATATCGCAATTTTCGTTGTCTCAGCGTTTGTCTTAAAGCTTATTGTAAGCCAACGCCAAGACTATACCTCCCTAAAAACCGTGACCTTTGGCGACGAAAGTGCCGTGACGTCGAATGGCACAGCAAGCGTCATATCCATTGTGACGATTTTCCTGATTTGGGGGTCATTTACGGGCTCGTCTTGGTTGCCGAGCATTTTGCATGCGCCTGCACCTTTTGTGGGTGAGACATCTTTTGACTATACCCTCGAAGATGCGAATGGTGTGACGGATACCGCCACCGTGACTGTCCGCGTTATGGACTTTGGAGAAAAGACCGAGAAATTCCAAGTTGATCCGGGTGAGGGGATGGCAAAGGATGACGCCGTTTCAATGCAAGCATCGCGGTCTGTTACGATCTTGTTTGACAAAAACGACGAGGCGACCCGCAAAGAAGGCGCGAAAGTTGTTGCAATCAACGGCACGCCGATTTCAAACGATGCTCCATTGACCCTAGACGTGGGACGGTTTGCACTTACCGACAAAGGCGCGATTAGCTTTTCGGCGCCACGGGGATTGCAAATGGATCCTATCTATCTGCCTCCGCCGGAAGACGTTTGGAAGCGCGGCATTGAAATCGCCACCGAAGGATATCGCAACTTTTATCTGCATGAGCATCTTGCCTATTCCTTGTTCCGTGTGATCGCTGGTTTCATCTTGGGCTGCGTCGTTGGTATTCCGCTTGGCTATGCCATGGGACTGAACGGTTGGTTCCGAGGTTGGTTTGACCCGATTGTCGAGGTGATGCGTCCTGTACCGCCGCTTGCACTGATCCCGCTGATTATCATCTGGTTCGGGATTGGTGAATCGGGCAAAGTGATCTTGCTGTTCCTTGCGTCGCTTTGGATTATGGCAATCGGTGCACGCTCTGGCGTGTCCGGTGTTAAAATCACCAAAATCCATGCCGCCTATTCATTGGGGGCAAGCAAATGGCAGATTATGCGCCATGTGATTATCCCAAACTCATTGCCAGAAATCTTTACCGCGGCACGTGTTGCCATGGGCGTGTGTTGGGGCACTGTGGTTGCTGCCGAATTGGTCGCAGCAAGCCAAGGTGCAGGCATGATGATTATGGCGGCGTCCAAATTCACTTTGACCGATATCGTGGTTATGGGCATCATTTTGATCGGTGTAATTGGGTTTGGCATTGATATGCTGATGCGCTGGGCTGAGCGCATCTTGGTTCCATGGAAAGGCCGCGGGTAACTGGATCCTCGCCCTCCGATCTGTGATTGGGGGGCGTTTAAATTTTTCTCAGTACGCAAAATAATAATTGGACTAAGCGTCGGTACGTTTGCTCTTGCAAGCGCTTACATTTTGCGAGATGAACACGTAACAGACCACCACGCCGAAGGAGACTGGCATATGTTGACCTCAATTATCGACATAGACGCGCTTGTAAATCGCGGACGCGAAGTTGCGCCTGGGTTTATGGTGGTCATTTTGGCGGCTTTGGCCGCGGAATTTGTGGCAACCCATTACAATGCACCGGCCATGTTGATGGCCTTGCTGTTTGGAATTGCTTTGAACTTTTTGTCAGAAGAGGGCAAATGCATCAAAGGCATCGAATTCTCGGCCAAAACCGTTCTTCGCTTTGGGGTCGCGCTTTTGGGATTGCGGATCAGCGTTGATATGATTTCAAGCCTCGGGGCAGGTGTCATTGCGCTTGTTGCGATTGGCGTTGTTCTTACAATCGGCTTTGGGCTTTTTGTGGGGCGGTTTTTTGGCCATGGACCCAAGTTCTCGTTCCTAACGGCAGGCGCAGTGGCCATTTGTGGTGCCTCTGCTGCGATGGCGATTGCCGCCATATTGCCGCGCGACGACAAAAGCGAACAGCGTCTGATTTTCACCGTTGTCGGGGTCACGATGCTATCGACCGTGGCGATGATACTTTATCCGATTTTCGCCCAATTCATTGGGTTTAGCGATCAGCAAATTGGAGTGTTCCTTGGTGCGACCATCCACGACGTAGCCCAAGTTGTGGGGGCTGGTTTTTCTGTGTCGGAAGACGTGGGCGAAACGGCCACCTTGATTAAACTGTTTCGTGTGGCCATGCTTGCACCTGTTGTGGTGGTTGCCTCATTGATCATTCGAAACACGGTGGCCGCCCATGAACCCTCTAGCCGCCCTCCCATTTTGCCGACCTTTGTTATCGGATTTGTTCTTTTAACCGCATTGAATTCAATGGTGTCTTTGCCGGCGTGGTTGTTGGACACAGCGACATCGATTTCCCGTTGGGCGCTGCTTGCCGCGATTGCAGGGGTTGGAATGAAAACGGCGCTAGGGCAGGTGGTCAAGGTCGGAGGGGCCGCAATTGGTTTGATTGTTGCGGAAACTTTGTTCATTGGGGTGTTTATCGCAATAGCCTTGGGCGTTTTGCCTTTGTCACTGGGGTGAATTCGGGCAAGGCATTGGGTGAGCGGCGGGTTCGAATTTCAGGCCCCCAAAGCCTCTTTTAAAGAAACGATTTGCGCGGCGATTTTTTCTAGGGGCGCGTGCAGCACACTATTTTTGCGCCAGATCATTCCGATATTTCGGGAAGGCGATGGGTCTGGAAATCGCGATACTGCAACGGCTGCGGCTCGGGTTTCAACACGGACCGCCATTTCGGGCAACAGTGTGATCCCAAAGCCTGCTGAAACCAATTGAACCAATGTCGTAAGAGAGCTGGCATCTAGGGTGTCATGGGGAATAGCCCGCGACATTGCGCAAAATGACAGTGCCTGATCTCGGAAACAATGACCCTCTTCAAGCAACAGTAATCGCATGTTGTGTAACGCGGAAACAGGTGGTGGCGGTGCATTGGCCTCGGCTTCGGGGCGCACCAATAAAAACGCGTCTTTGAATAAGGGGTATTCAACCAAATTGGGCTCTGACAAAGGAAGCGCGAGGATAGCTGCATCCAACTTGCCCTGTGTCAACTCGGTCACCAATGTTTGTGTCTGTGTTTCGCGGATCTGAAGCGAGAGATTTGGATAGGCGTGATCCAACCGTTGAAGCAACGATGGCAAAATATAAGGCGCAATTGTGGGAATGATTCCCATGCGTATCTGACCTGCCATCGTGTCAGGCCCAATCCGCGTCAAATCGGCGAGATCGTCTAAAGACTGAAGGATTGTTTGCGTTTTGCGCGCAAATTCTTGGCCCAAACCCGTCAGGCCAAGCTCTTTGCCAGACCGCTCTATCAGGGGGTGGCCGACTATGTGTTCTAATTCTTTGATCTGCATGGACAATGCAGGTTGTGATATTGCGCATAGATCCGCAGCGCGTCCAAAGTGGCGTTCTTGTGCGAGGGTGTGAAAATACCGAAGTTGGCGTAGGGTAAGATTCTTCATAAGGTAATCTTATCACGTAAATCAGAAAAACAAAATTTATCTAATCGAATGTCGGGTGTATACCCGCAGGTATATGGATTCGCTGAGACATGCTCCTATATGTCTTAAATAGAACCCAATTCGCATTATAACAGGAGTTTGACATGGACGGAAATACTATGGGCGGATGCCCAGTGATG
>JALRHZ010000070.1:0-1585 GCA_023259435.1 Paracoccaceae bacterium
GCATTCAATGCAGGCGATAAAACCGTGTCCATGGCTGACCTGATCGTTTTGGCGGGATGTGCTGCGGTTGAGAAAGCAGCCAAAGACGCAGGCTTTGATGTGACTGTGCCGTTTACACCAGGTCGTGGTGATGCCACAGCGGACCAAACAGACGTTGAGAGCTTTGCCGTTCTTGAGCCATTGGTTGATGGTTTCCGTAACTATGAGCAAAAAACATTCTCGGTGTCTGCCGAAGAAATGTTGGTTGATAAAGCACAGCTATTGACATTGTCTGCACCTGAAATGACCGTTTTGGTTGGCGGCATGCGTGCCTTGGGGGCAAACCATGGTGATAGCGCCCATGGGATTTTTGGAGAAACGGGTAAACTGACACCTGTGTTCTTTGAGGGATTGATGGATATGTCTGTCGAATGGAAATCCGCAAATGAGACTGACACAGTGTTTGAGGCGCGTGATCGTGCGACTGGCGACGTCAAACACACGGCGACACGTGTTGATCTCGTGTTTGGGTCTAACTCACAGCTTCGCGCCTTGGCCGAAGTTTATGCACAGTCCGATAATCGGGGTAAATTCGTAAACGACTTTATCGCGGCTTGGACAAAAGTCATGGAACTTGACCGCTTCTAAGGTCGAAAAATTAAGAAAATAGTTAGGCGTGGCATCGTGTTGCCACGCCTTTTTTACGTGTATTGTTCAAAAGTGCCGGTTTCTGCCTGTTGCGCGTCAAAAATCTCGATAAAGTAGACAAAAATTTGGGGAAGTGTCATGCGTATCGATTGCCTGCAATATGCCAACTGGTCTGAAAAAATTTTCCGCCAATTGCGGGAAGGGCAGGTTGATGCCATTCATGTGACGATCTCATATCATGAAAATTTCCGCGAAACGGTCTTGAATTTTGAACAGTGGAATAGATGGTTTGAAACTTATCCGGATCTGATTATGAAAGGCCAATGGGCCAGTGACATTGACCATGCCCGCGAAACAGGCCGGACAGCAGTGTTTTTTGGGTTTCAAAATCCCGCCCCCATGGAAGATGACATTGGGCTAATTGAAATTCTGCACACCTTGGGTGCGCGGTTTATGCAATTGACCTACAATAACCAGTCACTTCTTGCGACTGGATGTTACGAGGCCGAGGACGCGGGCATTACCCGCATGGGAAAACAGGTCATAAAAGAGATGAACCGTGTCGGTCTTGTCGTTGATATGAGCCATTCTGCGGATCGCTCTACGATCGAGGCGGCGGACATCTCGGAGCGTCCAATCGCAATAACACACGCAAATCCCTATGACTGGTCTCCAGCGCTTCGGAATAAGAAACACGAGGTGATCAAGGCGGTCACAGAAAACGGCGGTATGATGGGGTTTTCGCTGTATCCTCATCACCTAAAAGATAAAACCGACTGCACGTTGCAAAGCTTTTGCGAGATGATCGCGCGCGCGTCCGAGACCTACGGCGCAGAGCATTTTGGTATCGGGTCGGACCTGTGCCAAGATCAACCCGATAGCGTTGTTGAATGGATGCGCGTGGGTCGTTGGACAAAAGAAATCGACTATGGCGAAGGGTCTGCGGCGGCCCCTGGAT
>JALRHZ010000070.1:1595-10388 GCA_023259435.1 Paracoccaceae bacterium
AAACAATCGAGATTTTGGTAATATAGAAACCGGTTTAAAAGCTGTAGGATTTGACCAAGCAGAGATTGCGGGCATTATGGGCGGTAATTGGTACCGGTTCTTTGACCTCAATTTTGGTCCCGCAGCAAAACGGAAATAGGAACTAAGGGCATGCACCCGCATCAGATAGCATCGGCTGAAAACTTGAAATTGCGACCTGCTGAAACGGTCATGCGTTTGTCGCGCATGGGATCTTTTCACCAATCTCGCCTGTCCTTTATGCGTATATTGCTGCGCCGTCTAAAAGATGAAGCATGGACGTTTTCACGCCCTCGTTTCGACATTGATGAAAATGGCGTTGGTGTTGGGGTTTATACGGCACAGGGACCTGACCGCGCCTATTCGCTTGTGGCGTTTGCACATGATTTACCTGCAGAAAAACGATCAGATCGGGTAATTGCCGATGCGTGGGATGCAACCTTTACTTTGTTTGATGGTATTCCAACGCAAGCAGATATTGACCGTTTGGCTCAGAATGTTCCCTATCAAGAAGCTGGCCGTATTTCGGAGACAGAGCTGTCTTTGTCGCGTGCCAATCGTTCCGTTCGGTTATGGGAACATGTCGTAGAGGCCTTGGCTGCGAATCGGCAACCGGATGTTCAGATGATCGAGCGCGTTGGCTATTTGATGCGAACAACCGCAGTCTATGGGTCCGGGAAATTCGGCGCAGCGGATCGGGAAAGCATTGCTATGCGCCCTGAATTCGCGGCACCGTTTCAGGTGGAAATGTTATCCGTGTATTTAACGCGCACCTTTGTGCGTGATTTGGTGCAACAAATGGCCGATCACAAAGCGGGCGGACAAGCGGCTCGTTTAGATCCAGAGATCGCACAGCAGTTGGGCATCGGCAATTCAACGGGCCTAGGCATGGCGCCTTTTTTGATCAACCATCCTGATTTGTTAAACAATTGGGTGAAGGCCCGCGAAACTGCGCTTGCGCGGGTTTTGTCGGTTTCAGCGCCATCCCAAGAGGCCATTTCCGTGTTTCGCGATGTGTTGCGCCGCAGCGCGGCCTCACTTCGTGCTTGGCGGTCTGTACACCCGATGCAAATTGAAAAACTTGATGTGCTTTGGGCTGACTTGCCGAAAATAGAGGCTTATGTCGTTGAAAAAGGTGATGACCTTGTGTGGTCTGATCTTTTGATCTGGGCAGAGGCCACAGTGGGGCAGGACGCCCAAGAGTGGCTCGTCTCTTTGGTGCTTGAACCTTATGGCGATCTTGTCGATGATTTGGTGACGACAATGAGCGTTCAAAACACGTCACCTACGCCACTTAAGGGTCGTATGTCCGTCCAAGACCTATCTTATCATGTGAACACCCAATATGCATGGGCGCTAGATTTGGATTGGAAGGCCACCGAAAATTGCGCCCGCGCGTGGTATGTGTCCGAGGAAAAGTTGGAACCGCGTCTGGGAGAAAGGTTTGAAGAACCGATCGAAGCGTATGAACAACCCCTTGATCCGGGACGTGCGGTTGCACGTATGGCCCAAGACCTGGCAGAATTTGAACCCTCGGCCTGTGTCGCCGAGTTTTTGGTAAAATATCCCGAGCATCGTCTTGCTGCTGCTCGTGTTCAAGGGGTAAACACTGCACCGTACTCAGAGATTCGGGACAACACGATTGCCGCCAAAATGATGCCAATTGATATGCTTCGCTGTAAATTGTCGTTTTTTGGTGCAATTCATTTTGACCCAAGGTCGGACCGATGGGTCCGGATCTGTATGTACAATAATGCTCCTTATCCTGAGGACTTGCAGACACAAGATGCAGATCTTTGGGTGTATCCGCAAGAGACGCATGTATGAATCTATCTTTGAATGAATGGGAGGCCCTCGCGAAAAAAGCGTTGCGAGGCGCAGGGTTACCTTGGGGGATCGCAGAGGTCGCCGCGAAACTGTCGCGCACTGCTGTCGTAAAAGACCACAAGATCGTTGAGGATCTGGCGGATTGGGTTGCCTTATGCGATATCCAAAGCATGTCTGGCCCCAAGGCGGTATTCCAAGACACGATACGCCCTGCAAAAACGGCTAAGTTCCTGTGCCCCATCCTGACTGGTATTGCGATATGGGATGCGGAATATAGTTCCAGCGATTTACATGGCTTAAACTTTGAGAATTTGGTTTTTCCACGTCTTTTAGGAATGTTTATCGATAACATCGTGTCCCAGCCCTTGGCGCAAAATCGATCAGAATTTGTCGGCTGTACATTTGACCAAGATGCACATGCACAAGGCAACAACGTCACAGTTTACTTGATGCCTGAAAAAACTTGCCATGCGCCGCGCGACTTAGCCTCTCGTTTGGACCTCACACCTGATCTGCACCAATTGTTTGCCTCCTACGCATTGCGCACCTACGCTCCTGCGACCGAGGCGTCACGTCTTTTGGGTGCAGGCGCAGGCCTAACTGATAACGAATAAGGGATACCAAAATGAGCAGTACTGAAATTCTAACCTTGGCCGAGATCGAGGACCTGACACAGCGCGCATTGGTGGCCGCAGGAACATCTCCAGAAAACGCCGCCCCCTTGGCCCGTGCAACGGCACGAACAGAGGCAGATGGCGTTGCCTCGCATGGGCTGGCCTATGTCCCGATTTACGCAGGTCACGTAGACTGTGGCAAGGTTGACGGACATGCCACGCCGGTTGTCGAACACACACGCACCGCCGCGCTGCGGGTGGATGCGGCCACGGGCTTTGCCCATCCTGCTATTGAGGCAGGGTTCGACCAGTTGATCCCGCTCGCGCGCGAACATGGGGTTGCGGTCATGTCGATCCATAATTCTTATAACTGCGGTGTCTTGGGCTGCCATACCCAAGTACTGGCAGAAGCGGGCCTTTTGGGGATCGGCTTTACAAATGCACCCGCCTCGATTGCGCCATCGGGTGGCGCAAAGCCCTTGGTCGGAACAAATCCGTTTTCGATTGCGGCACCTGATGGTGAGGGCGGCCTTGCGGTTTTGATCGATCAATCCGCAAGCACGATTGCCAAAAGCGAGGTGATGAAACACGCGCGCGAGGGCAAACCCGTACCGATTGGCTGGGTTCTTGATGCAGATGGACAGCCGACAACCGATCCCGAGGCCGGACTAAAAGGAACCATGGTGCCCTCAGGTGGGTACAAAGGTGTCGGCATCGCGCTTATGGTTGAAATGATGGCTGCTGCTATGGCCGGCGCGACATTGGGCAAAGATGCAAGTCCCTTCTCAGGACCGGTTGGTGGCCCTCCCAAAACAGGACAGTTCTTTATCGCCATCGATCCGAACGCGACTTCGGGCGGCGATTTTGCATCGCGCATGTCCGACCTTGTCGCAGCCCTTCATGACCAAGAGGGCGCACGCCTTCCGGGCGACGGTCGCGCAGCGCACCGCGAACGCGCTGCCACCCAAGGCGTTGCGGTGAATTCGGCCACTTTGGAAAAAGTACGGGCCCTGCTCTAAATACGCTCTAAACGCTCAATCCGATTACAAACGGGATCATGCACAAAAACACGTTTGATCCCTTTTACTTCATCCGAAACTTTACGAATCCGTGCACCCAATGGTTTGACAGTTTTTGTGATCGCTTGCTTTAGTTTTCTGCCCCAAACCACGCTTCATTTTTTGTCTAAAAATATCTCCGCCGGAGGCATCCAACGTTTCAATCTGCGCGCCTTACGATCAGATAACCGCGGTTTCCAAAACTTGCTTGCCCAGCGTGACACGCTCGTACCCCGCCTCAGCGAAATCCAGACTGCGATAGGCGCCATAGGCAATCCATTCCGCGATGGCGCGTCCGGTGGCGGGGCTCTGTTGCAGGCCATGGCCTGAAAATCCGTTTGCAAAAACAAAGTTTGTCACCTCAGGATGCGGCCCGACGATTAGGTTTTGATCCAATGTGTTATAGGCATAATGCCCTGCCCATTGCCGTAATACCTTGATTGCTTCAAATGCAGGGGATCTGTGCGCCAAAACAGGCCAAACAACCTCTTCAAATTCCTCATAGCGGGGATCAAAATCGTCAAAATCAACGGAACGGTCAGGATCAGGGGAGCAGGCGGCCATAAAGTATTTTCCTTCCGGCCTGCAATAAACCCCGCTTGGGTCGATCATCAGTGGCAAGCGCCCCCCGTTCACTGTCGCGCTTCCCTCTGGCGAGGTCATGCAATCAAACACAAAGGTGGTCCGTTTCCGAGGTTCAACCGGAATGTTCAACCCAGCCATTTGTGCCACCTGCGCCGCCCTTGGGCCAGAGCAGTTGACCACCCAGCCAAGCTCGACACGCCCAAACTTTTTTAGGTCTGCGGCAATTATTTTTTGCCCGTCTTTGTATAGGTCAATCACCTCATCTTGGACAAAGGTGACCCCCAAAGATTTGGCCTTTGCGCGGAACCCTTGTAACAGACCCATGTTATCGAACCATCCTTCATCGGCGTGGCCGTAGGAGGCAAGCCGTATGTCGTCACAGTTTAAATGCGGAAAGGCTTGCTTTAGCTCATCTGCAGTCCACAAAACGACATCCGCTCCGCATTGTTTCTGCACCTCGTGATTGCGCTGCAATGTCTGTACTTGGGCGTCTGATCCTGCCAGAAATAGATAGCCTCCGGCATGAAAATTCAAATTGGGCCGATCGCCGTCGACCTCCATCAAATTGGCAAAGTCATGGATAAATGAAATGCCGAATTTGCTTATTTGCACGTTCAAGGCGCTTGAAAATTGCACCCTAATCGACGCGGCGGAAAGTGCGGTTGAGGCTTGGGCAAAAGACGTATCGCGCTCGACAACTAAGATTGACCCATCAAAGTCTGGGTTGGCCGCAAGAAAATATGCTGTGGCCGCTCCCATGACTGCGCCGCCGACGATGACCACGTCAAAAGAGGAATTCATAGAGTTCATCCATTATCTGTGTTCGTCAACATGAGCAGTTTCACTTGTGGCAGGCTTCTTGCGGTTTTTGCGGCATGCGTCTGAACAATATTTTACATCGTCCCACGATTTCGCCCATTTTTTCCGCCATGTGAATGGTAAATTACATGTCAGGCAGGTTTTACTTGGAAGATCTGATTTTTTGCGCATTTTAGCCATGCTCAAAGGGTAGGGGCGCACAGTTCTAATTCAAGAGTTCCTACATGCGGAGTGTCTGTATTTGCAGTCGCGCTTCAGATCGCTACTCTGCACTATAGAATCGTAAGATAGGCAGAGCATGAATATCCTTTTCATCATGTATGATCAGTTGCGGCACGATTACCTGTCGTGCGCTGGGCATCCGACATTGCAGACACCGAATTTTGACCGCGTGGCCAATATGGGTGTGCGGTTTTCCAATGCCTATGTGCAATCGCCAATTTGCGGCGCATCGCGGATGAGCTTTTATACAGGCCGCTATGTGTCAAGCCATGGCGCGGCTTGGAATGGCTACCCACTTCGGGTGGGCGAGATGACGCTTGGGGATCACCTCAGGTCTGTTGGGATGGATGCATGGTTGATTGGCAAAACACATATGACCGTAGACGCAAAAGGGATGGAGCGTTTGGGGCTATCGGCGGACAGTATTATTGGCGCGCGACAGGCAGAGTGCGGGTTTGACGTATGGGTGCGCGATGACGGGCTATGGGCGTGGGGACCGGATGGGTTTTATGACGAAAGACGCTCGCCCTATAATGAGTACCTAGAGTCCAAGGGGTATCCTTCTGAAAACCCTTGGGCTGATTTTGCCAATGCGGGGATTGATGACGATGGCGATATTGCAAGCGGATGGATGTTTGCCAATGCAGACAAGCCCGCCAATATCGCAGAGCCAGATAGCGAAACCCCTTGGCTAACCCAACAGGCAATCGAATTCATGCGCCAAGCCACAGACCCTTGGTGCGCGCATGTCAGTTTCATTAAACCACATTGGCCCTATATCGTGCCGGCGCCCTATCATGACATGTATGGCCCCGATGATGTAGCGGACGCAATACGGCATCCTGCGGAACAAGTAGATCCGCATCCTATTTATGCGGCTTATATGTCCAACAAAGTCGCGGCCGCCTTTCAACAAGACGACGTTCGGGAGAAGGTTATTCCCGCGTATATGGGCCTTATCAAGCAGTGTGATGATCAGCTTGGGGTGATTTTGGATGATCTTGAGGCCCGAGGGGCGCTAAAGGATACGATGATCATCTTGACCTCAGATCACGGGGATTATTTGGGCGATCATTGGCTTGGGGAAAAGGACATGTTCCATGAGCAATCGGTCAAAGTGCCACTTATCATTTTCGACCCCAGGCCCGAGGCAGATGCCACAAGAGGATCCGTCAACACGGCCTTGGTTGAATCCTTAGATGTTGCCGCGACTTGTGTGGATGTCGCACGGGGCACGACTGAGTTTCCCGATCATATCCTCGAAGGACGTTCATTGGTGCCTTTGCTACATGGCTCACAAGGGCCGTGGCGTGACTACGTTATAAGTGAATATGATTATGGCTCAACCGGTCAGGCGGTGGCGCTGGGTGTGTCGCCACGCGATGCGCGGCTGTTCATGGTCTTTGATGGGCGTTATAAATTGATCCATGCCGAAGGCGGATTTCGCCCAATGTTGTTTGATCTTGAGGCCGATCCAAATGAATTTGTGGATTTGGCAAAGGGCAGTGATCATAAAGAGGTGATTACACAACTTTATAGTCATTTACAGGATTGGGGCCTGCGGATGTCTCAACGGGTGACAATGTCAGATCAGGATATCGCGCAACGGCGCGGGCGCTCGTTGCGCCGTGGTATCTTGCCGTTCCTTGTTGATGGTACTGAGGTGCCTCTCGATATGACCGAAAAATATCGTGGGCCTGCGCCTGCCAATTATACCGATCCAAAACCGAGGACATCATAAATGATAGATTGGGACGACGCGTTTGAAAATTCCGCCTATGTTGCAGGCTCGGCAGAGTTTCCGAAACTTTGGGCACAAGAGGCAGACCAGTTTCGCCAATCGCATGGTAAAAAGACATTAGACATCGCCTATGGCGATCATCCGCGTCAGGTTTTGGATGTTTTTGAACCCGATGGTCCCGCACAGGGAACAGTTGTATTTATTCATGGGGGGTATTGGCGTTTATTTGACAAGTCATATTGGTCCCACTTGGCCCAAGGGTGCTTGGCGCATGGGTGGCGTGTGGTCATTCCAAGTTATCGATTGGCACCTGAGGCGCGCATTAGCAACATTGTACAGGATGTTACAAAGGCCATTATTCAGTGTGCCAACACATTTTCCGGCCCGTTGCGATTGACGGGCCATTCAGCAGGGGGGCACCTTGTGGCGCGCATGGCCGCGGGCACATCGCCTTTGCCTAATGAAGTATATAACCGAGTGGAAAACGTGGTCCCCATCAGCGGTGTCTATCACTTAACGCCTTTGTGCGGGATTAAGATGAACGAGACGCTGCAACTTAGTGAACAAGAGGCGCGAGAGCAAAGCCCTGTATTCCTCCCCGTCGGCACGCGTCCCATGCATCTTTGGGTTGGGGCATCGGAACGTCCTGAGTTTCTACGTCAAACGCGTATGTTTGCCGAGCATTCCATCCGCAGCGGCTTAACCGTGCCTGAAACCTATGACCACGGTATGAACCACTTTAGCGTCGTGCTTGGCTTAAAAAATCACAAGGCAGAGTTGGTTTATACCCTTTTAGGTCTAAAAAATAACAAATAGTTTATATTATACCTCAAAGGATCTTTGGTTCTACCTTAAGGCGTTCTGTCCTGGTTTACTTTTGTGAAGTATGCTTGTGTCACTCACGGACGAAGGCCAGAAATGCGAACTTATTTTTTCTTTTCTCTCCCTATGTTCCTTTCGGCTTGTGGGGGAGGGTCTGTTCCTCCCTTAGATCCTCCTCCACCCGGTGAGCCTGATACCAGTATTACCCTAACGTCAGGAAACTCTGTTCTAGACACCTTAGCTCCGGGTAGTGAACTTCGGAATATTTATAACCCAACCAATGACGAAGTCATTATTGGTATATTCTCAGATGCAGCATTGTCGACTGAGGTTTTCAATAATTCGATCTCTGATCTCGAAGGAAGCACAACACTTTCTGATGGGATGTATTTTTCAACGCAAACCGGACAGACAAGCACAGGCGCTGACCTAACCCTTTCAATTGCTGGGGTGTACATAAACAATTCCGCAGACGAATTTGTGTCGCGAATTTTTATCGAAACTGAGACAGGCCAAAACGCCTATGCAACTGCTGGGTCACCGGTTCAGGCCGTTCCCAGCGGTGAGGTCACATATACAGGCTGGTTAGAGCTTATCGAATTTGCGGGGCAAACTGAAACACCCGAAACAGGGGCCTTTACATTCACAGCAGATTTCTCTCAGTCCCAAGTGCGGGGTGGCTTGTCCGGAGCAACCGATAGTTTTGTCATCAGCGGCGACAATATACTTATGTCGAAAACGGATGGTACTTTTTCGGCATCTGACGTCCAAGTCGGGCGAATCTCAGGTGGTGCCATTACTGCGGATTCGTATGGAACTCTGTTTGGGCAGACTGGACAGGGGATTGGCGGTGTAATTGTTACGGATGAGTCGACCGATATCCAATATATTGGCGCGTTCGTTGGGTCGAAATAACAGCTAAGCTGTGGAAAACACCCCATTTCTGTGGATAACTCTTATCCATTCCAGAAAATTTCGAACTTTGTTCGGGTTCTTGTAAAATAAATGAAGTTTTTTGAAGTTTTTCTAAAAATAGGGGTTGCGGGTTTTGATTGGTATGCGTAAAAGCCCTCTCACCGGCGGCGCT
>JALRHZ010000071.1 GCA_023259435.1 Paracoccaceae bacterium
GTTGTAGAAGATGTCGGCGAAGCTTGTTGAAATGACCGCCTTGATGCCAAAATCGGCGATGGCCCAAGGCGCGTGTTCGCGCGAGGAACCACAGCCGAAGTTGTCACCGGCCACGAGGATTTGCGCTTCGCGGTCTTTGCGGTGCGCGTACAATTCGCGAAGGCGGGCATTTGGATCATCGATCGCCTCACCATGGCCGGGATAAAATTTTTCCCAGTTCTGAGGGTGTAGTTTTTCCAGCGAGGCCATGAAATCGGTCAGATCCCCATCAGGAGGGGACACCATCGATGTGGCCCATCCCATGACATGATCGCCGGAAAACGCGTGCCCTTGCTCGGCGAACATCATATGGCATCCCATATGACCGGGCGTGTGAATGGCCTCAAGCGACCAAGACTGTCCTGAAATTCGATCTCCGTCTTTTAACAAGACATCAGGCGCAAACGTCAAATCCGCGCCTTCGCCGCCATCCTCATACCCCGCAGCGATTAGGTCTTGCATGCGTTGGCTGCGTCCGGTCTCGGCTGTGCCGAACGCATAAGACTGTGCGCCAGTTTCCTTTTTTAATTTCGGCACAAGGCGAGAGTGGTCCACATGGGCATGGGTCACAAGGATATGTGTGATCTTTTCCCCTGGTTCCAAGGCTGATAAAATCGCGCTTAGATGCGAGGGGTCATCGGGGCCTGGATCAATAACGGCCACGTCCTTTTCTCCGACAAGATAAGTGTTTGTGCCTGTGAATGTCATCGGAGAGGGATTGGGCGCACGTATGGTTCGGATCTGAAAAGGGGCCGGCACGGTTTATTCCTTTATTCATGGTCAAACTTTCGGTAACTGTAGACCTATGTTTGACTGGTTAAAAGCTTATATGCCCAGAGGATTGTATGGGCGCGCTGCATTGATCCTTTTGGTTCCGATGCTGTTGATCCAGTTGACCGTCTCAATCGTGTTTGTTCAGCGCCATTTCGAAGGTGTCACCCAACAGATGAGCGGGGTGGTGCGCAAAGAGTTAGGTTTAATCATTCGGGATTGGGACCAAGATGGTGTGCAGGGGCAAGGCGCCGAGATCGCCCGCTTTTTGGGATATGACATCACGCCCAACGCACAAGCCCCGCGCCAAGATACAAAAGCCTTTTATGATTTAACGGGCAGCTATGTCATCCGTGAGCTCAAGCGCCATCCAAATGTGCGAGGTGTCACTTTGCCCTCATTGGGGGGGGTGATCCTTGGGGTCGAGATCCAAGGTGCGTTATACGCGGTCGAATTCGATCGTGCCCGTGTGTCGGCACGCAACGCGCATCAGCTATTTGTGAATATGGTGTTTTATGGGGGTGTTTTTACGCTTATTGCGTTTTTGTATTTGCGAAATCAATTACGCCCGATAAAACGTTTGGCCACCGCGGCCGAAGCCTTTGGGCGCGGCGTGAACATGCCGTATAAGCCGTCGGGGGCCATTGAGGTGCGTGCGGCGGGGCTGTCGTTTTTAAATATGCGCGCGCGGATAGAACGTCACATCGAACAGCGCACGATGTTGTTGTCGGGGGTAAGTCACGACCTTAAAACACCTTTGACGCGTTTGAAATTGGGGGTCTCGATGCTGGATGCACCAGAGCGTCCCGAATTGGAACAAGACATCGCGGATATGCAAAATCTGTTGGATGAGTTTTTGGTCTATGCTCAAGGTCTCTCTGATTATTCTGCCGAGTTTTCAGATGTGAATGTTGCTGAATTATGCGCAGACTATGTAAGGCGGTATGCACGAGAGGGTAAAACACTTGTCGCGACGCATTCGGGGCTGGCGTGCGCGCAAATGCGTGAAGTGGCTGTACAGCGCGCGTTGGACAATTTGCTATCGAATGCGTTTCGCTATGGTACACAGGCAAAGTTATCTGTTCACGTCTCTGAGACAACAGTTCTATTTTGCATCGAAGACGATGGACCAAGCATTCCATCAGATCGCAGAGATGAGGCGCTGAAACCTTTTTCGCGTCTGGATCCGGCGAGGAATCAAAATAAAGGTAGTGGCGTTGGCTTGGGCTTGGCGATTGTTGTTGATATTGCACGATATCACGGTGGGTCGCTTCGATTGGACGACAGTCCAGATTTGGGCGGGCTAAAGGCCGTGTTGACTTTGGCCACAGGACGCAGGGACGTCATTGGTTAGAGGCGGTTTTGATAGGAAAGGTTGATGTGGTAGGCCCGGAGGGACTTGAACCCCCAACCAAAGCGTTATGAGCGCTCTGCTCTAACCAATTGAGCTACAGGCCCAACCTTGCCCCTTCTCCTATCAGAATGCGGCACCGCGTCAAGTGTTTCGCGTTGAAGTTTTTATCAAACCGTTTTATTGCGCTGTCACAGTTGAAAAGGAACCTTAGCATGAGCGACACAACGAACGGTTTGACCTATGCCCAAGCGGGTGTGGACATTGATGCAGGAAATGCTTTGGTTGAGCGGATCAAACCAGCCGCAAAGCGCACCAATCGCGCGGGCGTGATGGCGGGCCTTGGCGGTTTTGGTGGTTTGTTCGATCTAAAGGCCGCGGGATTTAACGATCCGATTTTGGTCTCTGCAACCGACGGTGTCGGAACGAAACTTCGCATTGCGATTGATACAGGTGAATATAGCGGGATCGGGATTGACCTTGTGGCGATGTGCGTCAACGATCTTGTGTGCCAAGGAGCCGAACCTTTGATGTTCTTGGACTACTTTGCAACCGGTCGTTTGGACGTTGAGGCGGCAACAACAATCATTGAGGGGATCGCCGAGGGCTGTGTCCAATCTGGCTGTGCTTTGATTGGCGGCGAGACGGCCGAGATGCCGGGCATGTATGCCGAGGATGATTTTGACCTCGCTGGTTTTGCGGTCGGGGCAATGGAACGCGGAACGCATTTGCCTGCAGATGTGTCCGTCGGAGATGTCTTGATTGGGCTGCATTCCAGCGGCGTGCATTCCAATGGCTATTCTTTGGTGCGCAAAATCGTCGAGGTGTCTGGGTTGGAGTGGGCGTCAAACTCACCGTTTTCCGATGGAACATTGGGCGCGGCCTTGTTGGCGCCAACGCGGTTGTACGTAAAGCAGTGCTTGTCCGCTATTCGCGCCGGTGGCGTGCATGGGCTTGCGCATATTACCGGTGGTGGGTTGACAGAAAATATCCCGCGCGCTTTGGTCGAAGGGCAGGGGATCGAGATAGATTTGGACGCATGGACGCCTCCTGCGGTCTTTGGTTGGATGGCAGAAGTTGGCAAAATCGAAGAACGTGAAATGCTGAAAACCTTTAACTGCGGGATTGGCATGGTTCTGATTGTGGCCGCGGATCACGTTGACGGAGTTATGTCCGCCTTGTCCGATGCAGGCGAGACGCCTGTCAAACTTGGTCATGTGACGGATGATGGCAGCGTGACATATACTGGGTCTCTTCTTTGACCAAAGCTATTGCGATATTCATTTCTGGCGGGGGATCCAACATGGTGACCCTCCTGCGGTCAATGCAGGCAGAGGGCTATGCGCACCCTGTTGTCGTATTGGCAAACACCCCCGAAGCCGGAGGACTTGCCAAAGCCGAGAGCTTGGGGGTCGCAACCGAAGTGGTGGATCATCGCACCTATGGCACAGACCGTGCTGCGTTTGAGGCCGAGATTCAAAATCGTTTGAACCCGTACAAGATTGACATGATTTGTCTGGCGGGGTTCATGCGGGTGTTGACACCTGATTTTACGGAACAGTGGGAGGGTAAGATGTTAAATATTCATCCCTCTCTCTTGCCGAAATACAAAGGCTTACATACGCATAAGCGCGCTATAGAGGCCGGGGACACGGTTGCGGGATGTTCCGTCCATCTTGTAACGGCAAAATTGGACGATGGCCCCGTATTGGGTCAGGCCGAGGTGCCGGTTTACGGCCATGATACCGAACAGAGCCTTGCGGCCCGTGTGCTAGAACAGGAACACATCCTTTACCCGATGGTTCTAAAACGCTTTGTTTGTGGGATGACAGAGCTGATAAAGATCACTGCAGATTGAACATTTACAAACGACAACAGGTGCCTATGATTGCGGATTGGGGTGCCAAGTGAACAGAACGAACGAATGAGAACACTTACAACGACCCAAGAACTTGCCGAATTTTGTGCCGTCGCCGCACAGCACCCCTTTGTGACTGTGGATACAGAATTTTTGCGCGAACGGACCTATTATTCGCGTTTGTGTCTGATCCAACTGGCCTTTGAAGGTGATGGCAAGACGGATGCCGTATTGGTCGACCCGCTATCGCCTGAATTGACGCTGGATCCATTGTATGAGCTGTTCCAAAATACATCTGTCGTCAAAGTGTTCCACGCCGCGCGCCAAGATCTTGAGATTTTCTATGTGGATGCTGGTATCATTCCGACGCCTTTGTTCGACACGCAAGTGGCGGCGATGGTGTGTGGGTTTGGGGAACAAGTCGGCTATGAGACCTTGGTTCGAAAGATTGCAAAGCAATCCTTGGACAAATCCTCGCGGTTTACAGATTGGTCCGCGCGTCCTTTGTCTGCCGCGCAACAGAAATATGCCTTGGCCGATGTGACCCATTTGCGCCAAATTTATAAGTTCTTGTCCCAAAAAATTGACCAAACAGGGCGGATGCGGTGGGTCGCCGAAGAAATGGAAATTTTGACAACGCCAGAGACCTATGTTGTGCGCCCCGAAGAGGCGTGGAAGCGGGTTAAAACGCGGTCCAGTTCGGCACGGTTTTTGGCCATTGTCCGCGAGTTGGCAGAATTTCGGGAACGCTATGCCCAAGAGCGCAATATCCCCCGCAACAGGGTGTTCAAAGACGATGCCCTCTCTGAGATTGCCTCGACCAAGCCCCAGTCTATTGAGGATCTGAAAAAGCTGCGTCTTTTATTGCGCGAGGCGCGCAAGGGTGAAATCGCGGATGGCATCGTTGCTGGTGTCAAACGCGGCTTAGATGTTTCCCCCGATAAACTGCCAAAAGTTGCGACCTCAGATGACAAGGTGAATGTTAACCCTGCGATTGCCGATCTCTTGCGTGTTCTTCTTAAGGCACGTTCAGAGGATACAGGCGTGGCCTCAAAACTGATTGCCTCGGCTTCTGATCTTGACGCGATTGCAGCTGGTGAACGCGATATTCTGGCCCTTAAGGGCTGGCGCAACGAAGTGTTTGGAGAAGAAGCATTGCGCCTGTGTTTGGGGCAGGTGGGGCTCTGCGTTGCCGGAAAAACCGTAAAAACGATTGAAATTCCCTAATCCGCGCTTAGGTCATACACAAAGACAGGAGCCCTTGGATGGCAAGTCAAGCATTCGAAGACATAGTAGACGATTTTGAATTTATCGACGACTGGGAAGACCGGTATCGGTACGTGATCGAATTAGGCAAGGCTATGGATGACATGGACGATGCGCTTAAGGTTGAGGCAAACAAAGTGCATGGCTGTGCTAGTCAGGTGTGGTTGCACATCACAAAATCCGACGATCAGTTTTCGTTCATTGGCGATAGCGATGCGATGATTGTCAAAGGTTTGATTGCTGTATTGCAAAAGCTTTATAATGGATTGGCTATTTCTGATGCGCGCGGTGTGAACGCCCTAGAGGAACTAGGGCGTTTGGGGTTAAACGATCACCTCTCGGCGCAAAGATCAAATGGGTTGCGCTCTATGATCGAACGTATCACCGCCAGCGTTGCTTAGGCGAGGCTTTCGACCCGTTCTTTCAGTTCTTCGTTGAACGTCTCATACATGCTTTTGAACATTTTCGATACAGCATGCCCAAGAACACGCGTGGCACCGCCATGCGGTTGATCGGTTTGGACAAACTTTGTGGTGTTCTCATCAATTTTTTCGACGCGGAAAATGTGGTTGTCTACGATGCCCATGGCAACCTCAGATGACCAAGAGAATTCTTCCCCTTCGATGTAGGTCACTAGGGGGTGATCAATGCGCATTTCCTTGCCAAACAACCCTTTGTAAATAGATGTAATTTCTGCACCTTCTGCCATGTCACCTTCAACACCTTGGAAGGTGCTTGACCAACTTGGCATGTTCTCAAAGTCAGTTAGAACAGCCCAAACTTTTTCGGCGGGGGCGTTGATAACGATATCTGTGTAAACAAGGTATTCGTTATTGGAGATTTTTGTAATATTCGAATTCATGTGCATCCCTTTGTGTTGCGTTTGCAATATTTAGGAATGCAATGGATATCAAACAAGTCAAAGATCGTTTAAAACCTGGCTTAAATCACCATAGCCCGTGATGCGATGTTCGAATTCTAGGCCCATACGATCGGCACAGGCGCGCGCCTTGGCAAGAATGTCGGGATCTGGTTTTTGCTCAAGGAAAACAAGCTTTTCGTAATGGCCAAAGTACATTGGCAAAAGCTCGGGGTGGCGATCCAATCCAAGGGGTTTCCACACGAATGCGTCGAATTGACGGGCCAAGAAATCCGTTAGGAAAAAGGATGTGACGTCGTCTTGGTCGGCGGCCTGATCGACGCCTTGGAAAAAGGCGTAACAATGCGGACCTGCGATCATTTGCACGCCTTCTTCGTCACATAGTTTCTGAAGTAATCCCCCAGTCCCGCAATCCGCATAGGCCACAAAGATTTCCTCGACACCTTGCGATCGCAAAGCCGAGATTTTGGCGCGTACGGCGTTTGGGATGTCTTGGGGACTATTGTGCAGAATTGCAGGCAGGCAGGTCAGGCTAATATGGTCTAATTTGTTGATGGATATGATATCCAAGATTTCATGCGCCAGAGCGCCACATCCAATAATAGAAACGCGACCCCGAGGGGCCGCGTCCAATCCATCATGCGTCAGTTGTGTATCACTGACGTCCATGCGTTATGCGCTCATTTGGTTATGTTTACGCGCAACAAATTCTTTTGCTGTTTCAACCGCAACCGCGGCGTCACGGCAATAGGCGTCTGCGCCGATTGCTTTGCCAAACTCTTCGTTCAGAGGCGCGCCGCCGACAAGGACGATATAATCATCGCGGACACCTTGTTCGACCATCGTGTCGATCACGACCTTCATATAAGGCATTGTTGTTGTCAAAAGTGCGGACATGCCTAGGATGTCTGGCTCTTCTGTTTCCAAGGCCTCAAGGTAGTTTTCAACTGGGTTGTTGATGCCGATATCAACCACCTCAAACCCTGCGCCTTCCATCATCATCGCCACAAGGTTTTTGCCGATGTCGTGGATGTCGCCTTTGACTGTGCCGATGACCATTTTACCAACGCGGGGTGCGCCTGTTTCCGCCAGCAGAGGTTTCAAGATGGCCATGCCACCTTTCATCGCATTCGCCGCCAAAAGAACTTCGGGAACGAACAAAATACCGTCGCGGAAGTCCTGGCCGACGATTGTCATACCGCCCACAAGAGCCTCTGTCAAAATACGGTAAGGTGCCCACTCGCGTTCCAAAAGGATGTTTACGGCCTCTTCGATCTCTTCTTTAAGACCGTCATAAAGGTCGTCAAACATCTGTTGAACCAGTTCTTCATCGTCCAGTTCTGATAGGATGATATCTTCTTCGTCAGACATATCTAAGTTTCCCTATTACCCGCCCGCGCGGTGTTTGTTTTCGGTATCACCTTTGGACGGAGTGTCGCACCCACACTCATCAAATTGCGACATAGGGTGCCATAAAGCCGACCAAAACAAGAAAAACATCAATTTAACTCGGCTATGCGTCGTCGTGTGATGGGGGTTTCCCTGCGTCTATGAGGCACGGCGTCTGCCGCGAGGTTTCCGCTCGGGACGGGCCGAATTCGGATCAGTCCCATCATCAGCCGAGGTGAACTTACCTAGTTTTTCAACGATCTGCGCATGAGAGGGGGCCGCACCACGGGCACGCGTGTCGAGAGCCTCGCGCATAGCAATCAGATGCTCGGGTTTCGTGCCACAACACCCGCCGATAATTTTGGCGCCAGAGTCGCGCGCCATGACGGCATAATCCGCCATAAGTTCAGGTGTTCCATCATAGTGAATATGCCCGTTTACATACTTTGGAATTCCGGCATTACCCTTTGCAATGATTGCCTTTTCTGGATGTGCGGCCGCAAATCCCTGAACGGTGCGTAACAAATCAGAAGACCCTGTTCCACAGTTTGCGCCAAAGCCGATGGGTGGATGGTCCAAGCCATTGACCATATCAACCATGGCTTTGGAGGTGACCCCCATCATAGTGCGGCCCGCGGTGTCAAAGCTCATCGTGCCACACCATGGGAGATCCACTTTGGCAAACGCTTCTGCGGCGGCTGCGTATTCTTCTGGCGCTGATATTGTTTCCAACCACAAAACATCCGCGCCGCCTTCTTTTAGGCCTTCGGCTTGTTCATGGAAAATCTCAACCGCAGCGGCATGCGAAAGCGCGCCGACAGGTTCCATGATTTCTCCCGTAGGTCCGACAGAGCCCGCAACAATGACGGGGTGACCTGCGGTGTCCGCAACTTCGCGCCCCAATTCCGCAGAAATCCGAGACAGCTCGCGTGCCCGATGGCC
This sequence comes from Paracoccaceae bacterium, assembly GCA_023259435.1. Taxonomy (GTDB): domain Bacteria; phylum Pseudomonadota; class Alphaproteobacteria; order Rhodobacterales; family Rhodobacteraceae; genus JALRHZ01. The sequence goes on from JALRHZ010000071.1 coordinate 8,497, forward strand.
TGCGTCGTGTAATTTTAAACGTGCAGAGTTTCCGCCGAAACTATTTGTCAAAAACAAATCGCTGCCGGCCTCGACAAACATTTTATAAAGCGCTTTGATTTTATCTGGGTGCTGCTCATTCCACAGCTCGGGTGCGTCGCCAGATTCAAGGCCCATCGCGAATAGGTTTGTGCCGGTTGCGCCATCTGCCAGCAGCACATCATGTGTGGCCAGCATCTCTAAAAAGCGGTTTGTCATTGAGGGGGCTTTCTAATAGTTGTTCCGCTCAATGACATGTTTTAGTTATATTGGTCAAATTCATAAATCACATCATGATTATGAATTTTCTTAGGTTTCAGACAGTAATTGTTCTTTGGCGAGGGCCAGACATTCGTCAAGTTTGGCACGGATTTGCGCGGCATCTGCTTTGCCATCTAAATCAGCGAGCAATTTGCGCATCACATCATCATCGCCTGCTTCTTCCATGTCTGCTTTAATGACCGAGGCTGCATAGGCATCTGGGTCGTCATGACCCAATAGTTCGGCGGCCCAAAGCCCTACCAGTTTATTTCTGCGCGCTTCGGCACGAAATTGCATCTGTTCATCATGGGCAAATTTCGCTTCAAAGGCGTTTTCGCGGTCGTCAAACGTGGTCATGGTCATCTCCTTTACCTATCCTAAAATGGATATGGGTGCTGCATGTCAGTCATGCAAGATTGACAACTTGCGAAACTATAGGAGTTGCTTTATCTACGCGCGCAACGGGCACCTGTTTTCGCCCCCTAAGAAAGGTCCAAAATGGCACGACGCAAAAAGATTTACGAAGGCAAAGCCAAAACACTTTATGAAGGACCGGAACCTGGCACCATCGTGCAGTATTTCAAGGATGACGCAACCGCGTTTAATGCCGAGAAAAAAGATGTGATTGAGGGCAAAGGTGTTTTGAACAACCGCTTGTCCGAATATTTCATGACAGGTCTAGGTGAAATTGGCGTTCCGACCCATTTCATCAAACGTCTAAACATGCGTGAACAGCTCGTAAAATCCTGCGAAATTATTCCCCTTGAGGTGATCGTTCGCAACTATGCTGCTGGCAGCATTTCAAAACGCCTTGGCATCGAAGAGGGCACGCGCCTTCCGCGTCCGATTGTTGAATATTGCTACAAAGACGATTCCCTTGGGGATCCGTTGGTCACAGAAGAACATATCGCAGCTTTTGGATGGGCCAGCCAGCAAGACATGGAAGATATCCTAAGCCTTGCGCTGCGCGTGAATGATTACATGTCGGGCATTATGTATGCCGTCGGTATTCGCCTTGTTGATTTCAAAATCGAAATTGGTCGCGTCTACGAAGGTGATTTCCAACGTTTGGTTATCGCAGACGAAATCAGCCCAGACAGCTGCCGTTTGTGGGATATCGAAACAGGTCGCAAACTGGACAAAGACGTGTTCCGTCGTGATCTGGGATCGTTGACCGACGCCTATTCCGAAGTTGCGCGTCGTTTGGGCATCTTGCAATCATCAAATATCACAACGGCCCCAACGGTCGTGAAGTAACGTCACAAACCATAGGAACAGAATATGAAAGCCCGTGTTTATGTTATGCTGAAAAACGGTGTTTTGGACCCACAAGGGGCCGCCGTACAACATGCGCTTGGCGCTTTGGGGTTTGATGGCGTCAGCGGCGTGCGTCAGGGCAAAGTGATCGAATTGGATTTGGCAGGCACCGACGCAGATGCCGCCAAAGCCCAAGTGACCGAGATGTGCGAAAAACTTTTGGCGAACACGGTTATCGAAAACTATTCTATCGAGATCGTCTAATGCGCGCGGGTGTTGTAGTCTTTCCAGGATCAAACTGTGACCGCGACATGGCGGTTGCGCTTAAAAACGCTGG
>JALRHZ010000072.1 GCA_023259435.1 Paracoccaceae bacterium
CCGCGTCAGGTTGTTGTTGCCTCTATCATTACCGACGCCAATGACTATTGCACCGATTTGGTCAACAAATTGCGCGCTGCAGGTGTTCGCGCGGAACTAGATTTGCGCAATGAAAAGATCAACTACAAAATCCGTGAGCATTCCGTCGGCAAAGTTCCCGTGATCTTGGCCTGTGGCGCCAAAGAAGTCGAAGAGGGTACCGTTACTGTCCGCCGTTTGGGTGAAAAACAGACCAAGGTCATTGGCCAAGACGACATGATCGCCGAACTTGCGTCTTTGTCCAAGGCCCCTGACCTAGGCTAACAATGCGCAGTATATACAATCATAGTGCAGGCCGGATTTTTCTGGCCTGTTTTTTTATAACAAAATTATTCCTAACACGTGAGCAGCCATAAGGTTGCTTTGCCAAATTTGTAACACTTTCCGGTTTTGACATGGGATTTTCGCAAGCAATCTCCCTCACAACATTCATATTGCGGTGTTTAGTTCACAGATCGCCCAAGAAAACACACGGGCGTGTGAAGCACGGTGCTGTGAATAGGATGTGAATTCGTTTCTTTCTAGCTTTTAGACATCCACGGATGTGGTGCTCAATTTTATATCGGAGAGACAGATGTCAAAAACAATTAAAACACTCGCAACAGTGGGCTTAGTCGCAACAGCAATGACCGCACATGGATCAATGGCAATCGCCGACGGTGCCAAAGAGAAATGTTTCGGTGTGTCACTTGCTGGCCAAAATGACTGTGCCGCAGGTCCAGGTACATCTTGCGCAGGTTCTTCTACTGTAGACTACCAAGGCAACGCATGGACGTTGGTTGATGAGGGAACATGCCTGACAATGGAATTGCCGGCCATGGACGACGGAACCGCACGCATGGGATCCCTTGAGGCCTTGGAACGCGATCTTCCCCAAGCCTAATCTCGCAAGGGGGCTTTGAGGCCCCCTTTACCTATCCTTCTGCTTTGGGAATATGTAATGTTTGACAGATCACCAATAGGATTGCCTCAGGCTGTAGGGGTTGGATATAAGCCGCAACATTTCTCGGACATTCTGTCCGGTGATCATCCGGTTAAATGGCTGGAGGTGCATGCAGAAAACTATATGGGCGGTGGCGGTCGTCCAATCGCTCAACTGCGTGCTTTGTCGGAACACTATGACATCTCGGTCCATGGTGTTGGACTGTCAATAGGATCCGAACAGGGGCTGTGCCCTGACCATTTGGATCGCTTGAAACACTTGCTGGACTGGCTAAACCCCGCTGAGTTTTCCGAACACCTCGCATGGTCGACGCATGACGGGCATTTTCTGAACGATCTCTTGCCTGTGCCCTACACAGCAAACACATTGACACGTATTTGCGCGCATATTGAACAAGTCCAAGATCATCTTGGCCGCCGCATGCTCTTGGAAAACCCATCAAGTTATCTGTCGTTCACGAACAGCACGTATGACGAGCCGAGTTTTTTGAATGAAATCGCGAAACGTACCGGATGCGGGCTTTTGCTGGATGTGAACAATATCTTTGTGTCGGCCACAAACCTTGATTGGGATCCTGCGCATTATGTTGATGCGCTTGATCTATCACAGGTGGGTGAGATCCACATCGGAGGCCACCACGAGGACCATGATGGTGCGGGGCATGTCCTGTTGATCGACAGCCACAGCGCACCGGCGGTTGAACCGGTATGGGATTTATTGGATCGGGTTCTTTCCACAACAGGGCCAAAACCTGTGTTGGTAGAATGGGATACAGACGTCCCGGAATGGCCTATTCTAAGACGAGAAGCGCAGCGTGCAAACAGCGCCATTCATCAGGTCACCGCCAATGCAGCCTGAATTCACTACCTCTCTGTTCGATGCGGATCGCCTGCCCCCCGAGGTCATCGCCGAGGCACAAAGTACATCAAGCCGCGCGCGGTTCGGCATATATCGAAACAACGTGATTGTAAGCTTATGCGACGCCCTAGAGGCAACATTCCCCAGAACCCGTGCCGCGATTGGCGCAACGAATTTTCGAAACATTGCGCGTGTCTTTGTGACAGAGGCGCCCCCAACTTCGCCCCTAATGTTCCACTACGGTGACAAGTTTCCCGCGTTTCTTGCACAGTTTCCGCCCCTGAAAAAACTAGGCTACCTGCATGACCTTGCACGGATTGAATACCTGATGTGCCAAAGCTATCATGCGGCAGAACATAACCGGCCAGATTGGGAAGCCATTTCCCAAATATCTGACACAGAATTTCTCAATTCTACTTGCCTGCTTGGGCCAGAGGTTTTCGTCGTCTCATCGCCCTATCCTATTTTCGATTTGTGGCGCGTTTCAAAAACCGGAGGCCCACCCCCGCGCCCCGAGGCGCAATCGGTCCTTGTCGTACGCCCTGAATTTGACCCAATGGTTTTGCAAATTCCAAACGCCATGGCACGCGCGATAGTGCTTTTGAATAGCGGCCATAGTTTTGGCGAAACTCAAGCCAAATTAAACCAAGAGACCGACCAATTTGACATCACAGAAACGGTGGAAAAATTGGCCAAGTACAACTGCTTTATACAGATAGGTGCCCTATGATACGGACAATCACGCGCCTCAATTCGCTATTTTCCTTTCTTGCCAAGGGTCACACTCTCTTGCCCTTCGTTGCCAGATTTAGCTTTGCAGCCGTCTTATTTGTGTATTTTTGGCGGTCGGCGATGACCAAACTAGGGGATGGGGTATTTGGTCTTTTTTCCCCATCTGCGGGCGCCTATGCGCAAATTTTTCCCAAAGTCATGGAACAGGTCAGCTATGACACTAGCCAAATGACCGCATTCCATACAATGGTTGTTTTATTCGGAACATGGGCAGAATTCATATTACCGGTCTTGATCTTGGTCGGCCTGTTTACGCGCCCTGCGGCGCTTGGGATGATCGGGTTTATCGCGGTGCAAACCTTGACCGACCTCTACGGCCACGGCCTGATCCAGCATAGCAAAAGCGTTGGAGCATGGTTTGACAATGCTCCGGATGCCTTGATCATGGACCAACGTTTGCTATGGCTTATGCCGCTTCTCATTTTGATCACCTATGGCGGCGGCCCTCTCTCATTAGATCGTATAGCCGAGCGTCAATCGTAACCTAAGACGAGGCCAAGGCGTCTTGAACGTCCTTGCCCCATCCAAGATACAAATCCCCTGTATCGCTTTCAATCAACGGGCGTTTCATAAGGGTGGGGTGTTCAACAATAAGATCTAGGCTCGGTCTTGATTTGTCTTCGTCTGACAATCCGCGCCACGTCGCAGAGCTTTTGTTGACCAGTTTGTCGCCAAATTGCTGATATGCACGCTGTAGCTCTGCCTCGGACACAGGTGCTTTTCTGACATCGATAAACTCTGCCTGCGGCAAAGCTTTGCGTGCTTTGCGTACCGAGTCACAGGTTGTAATGCCGTATAGTTTCATAAATCGTTCCCCTTTTTACTGGCCTTGTAGCTTGCGGGCCTCCTGCCCCGCAAGCGAGATCAGATCCTGCATATAGGGTTTTTCAAGGTCCTCATCCCGCGTCGCGGCATATAAGCCACGTGTGACACCCTGTGAGGTCAAGGGCCGTGTGACGTAATCAGAATTATATTTCACCTCACGAACAACCCAATCAGGCAGAACAGCAACCCCACGATTTGATGCAACAAGCAACAACATCACAGCGGTCAATTCCACCTGTCGAACGGCCTCAGGCTCTACCCGTGCTGGGATCAACAACTGGCTAAATACATCTAAACGCGTTCGTTCAACCGGATAGGTTATCAGGGTTTGGCCATAAAAATCTTCGGCGTCAATATACGGCTTTTCCGAAAGCACATTTTGCGATGAGGCAACAAACACCGGCGCATAATCAAACAGATGGGAAAAGGTAATTCCGGCCAAACTCTCGGGATCCGAGGAAACAACTAAATCAACATCCTCTTTGGCCAAGGCCGGCAAAGCATCAAATGCCAATCCGGGCCGGATATCCACATCCACGTCCGGCCAAGTTTTTCGAAACTGCTCAAGCACAGGAAACAGCCACTCAAAGCAAGCATGGCATTCAATCGCAATATGCAATCGCCCAGACCGACCATCTCGCAGCCCTGAAAACTCCGCCTGCACCGCTTCGACTTCGGGCAAGATTTTATCAGCCAATCGCAAAAGGCGTTGCCCTGCAACAGACAGACGCAGGGGTTTCGATTTGCGTACAAACAATTCAATCCCTGTCTGTGTTTCCAACCCTTTGATTTGGTGGCTAAGGGCAGATTGGGTCATATTCAAAACCTCTGCCGCGCGGGCGACCCCACCTGCCTCATGGATTGCCTTGATCGCCTTTAGATGCCGGAATTCTATGTGCATCTTCATTTTTCTCATAACCTTTTTGAATATTATGAATTTTACTAAACATATCAGCTATGTCATCTTCGCTTCAAGCAATAAAATGGAAAATACAAATGACAACGCCAAAAGTTTCCTTCGAATTCTTTCCTCCGAAATCCTTATCTGCATCCTTTCAACTTTGGGATACAATGCAGACGTTGTCTCCACTGTCCCCTGAATTTATGTCGGTCACTTATGGTGCCGGTGGTACAACACGGGCGTTGACACATGACACGGTTACGGCTCTGTCCCAACATAGTGCAACACCAATCGCCGCGCATCTAACCTGCGTGAATGCGACGATCGAAGACACGAAAAGCATCGTGGACACCTATTCCAAGGCGGGCATACGTCAATTCGTTGCACTTCGCGGAGATGCCCCAAAAGGGACGACACGCTTTGAGCCTCATCCAGATGGGTTTAAAGATACCTGTGATTTAATCTCACACATGAAGGACTGGGGCGATTTCAAAATTCGTGTGGGCGCCTATCCTGAGAAACATCCAGATGCGGCACATGCAGTTCAAGATGTCCTTTGGTTAAAAGAAAAATTCAACGCAGGGGCCGATGAAGCCCTGACACAGTTCTTCTTTGAAGCCGACACCTTCCTAAGATTTCGGGATCGGTGTGCAAAAGCCGGAATAGATGCGCCGATTATACCTGGGATTCTGCCCATTGAAAATTTTCAAAACTGTGCAAAATTCGCCAAAACCTGCGGTGCGCATGTTCCAAACTGGCTCGCAGATGCGTTTGAAACTGCGAAACGGGACAATCGAGAAGACCTCTTGGCTTTGGCAACAGCAACCGAGCTTATTAGTACACTTCAAACAGAAGGTGTGAATGAGTTCCATTTTTTCACACTCAACAAGCCCGATTTGACCCTCAACATTTGTCGGGCCATCGGTGTAAAAGAACAGTTGCACCTAAGCGCAGTTGCATAATTGTATCTAAGTGCATGCGGAAGAAAGATTGGGACCACGTGTGATCGATGACATCACACGGCCATCTACCACATGCTTTAATTCACAATAGCTTTACAAAACTGTTTTTAAAACGTTACGGTCCTGCCCTTTACGTTCCTCCGTCATTAATGATGGAGGACACCATGAAATATGGTCTGATACCGTTGTGTTCCACGCTTGCATTGTTTGCAGGTACGGCTCATGCGGAAATGAATTTTAATCGTATTGCGTCATTTGAAACCACATTGAACATGGCCGAGGGCGAAGATAAAAATCGCGAGACATCGGCCGAGATCATTGCGGCGACAGACGACGGCATGACATTGGTATACACAGACAGCCCTCTTGGTGTTGTCGGTCTGATCGACATCACGGATCCGCGCGCGCCCAAAGCGTTGGGTAATGTTGCGCTGGATGGTGAGCCAACTGCAGTTGCCATTCACGGTAAAACCGCCTTTATCGGCGTAAACACATCCGAGAGCTATACAGCACCATCCGGCCATTTGGCGGTAATGAACGTGGTCACAAAAGAAATCACAGCAAAATGTGATTTGGGCGGTCAGCCAGACTCTGTTGCAGCGGCAAAAGACGGATCGTTGGTTTCCATCGCAATCGAAAACGAACGTGACGAAGATCTTGGCGATGGCCGTGCCGGACAAATGCCAGCGGGTCATTTGGTACAGTTTGACGTGACCAACGGAACAATCAACTGTGACGGACGCCGTGATGTTGTTTTGACAGACTTGGCCGAAGTTAGCCCCGAAGATCCAGAGCCTGAGTTTGTTGACATCAACGGTCTAGGCGAAACAGTGATCACGCTTCAGGAAAACAACCACATGGTTGTTGTCTCTCGCTCGGGTGAAATCGTGTCGCATTTCTCCGCGGGCGCTGTTGACTTGACAGATATTGATGTCGAAGACGAGCGCGCTGCGTTGACATTCACAGAAAGCCAAATGGGCCGCAAGCGCGAGCCAGATGCGGTTAAGTGGATTGACGACACCCATTTTGCAATCGCCAACGAAGGCGACATGGACGGCGGTTCACGCGGTTGGACAATCTTCCACAAAGACGGCAACGTCGTCTATGAGGCGGGTAACACATTTGAACATGCAGTTGTGCAAATCGGTCATTACCCTGACAAACGCTCAGATTCCAAAGGCGTTGAACCAGAATCCATCGAAACGGCAACATTCAACGGCACACCGATGGTATTTGTTGGTGCAGAGCGCGCTTCAACCGTGGGCGTTTATGATGTCACAGACCCATCTGCACCAGTGCTAAAACAACTGTTGCCATCCGGTATCGGTCCAGAGGGATACGTTTCCATCCCTGATCGTAATCTATTGGTCTCGGCCAACGAAGTTGACCTGATCGAAGACGGCGGCGTGCGTGCACATGTGATGATCTTTGAATACCAAAACGCCTCTGCGATGTACCCGACATTGACGTCTGCTGGTGCAGATGAGTTGATCGGCTGGGGTGCAATCTCGGGCATGGTCGCGGGCGAAGGCAAAACCATCTATGCTGTCAACGACAGCTTTTATGGGTTCCAGCCAACAATCTTTACGATTGATGCCAGCCAAACACCTGCGCGTATTACCGATGCAATGACCGTCACACGCAAAGGTCGCCCTGCGCAAAAGTTGGACATGGAAGGGATCACAACCGACGGCAAGGGCGGCTTTTGGATCGCCTCCGAAGGTCGCACAGAACGTTTGGTGCCGCATGCCATCTATCACGTGAATGCCAAAGGCGAGATCAAGGACGAAATCGCGCTGCCAGCCGAATTGCTAGCGGTTGAAAAGCGGTTCGGCTTTGAGGGCATCACCCGCGTTGGCGATACATTGTGGATGGCCATTCAGCGTGAATGGAAAGACGACCCCAAAAACCACGTAAAATTGGTGTCTTATAACATCGAAACCGGCGAGTGGGGTGCCGTGCATTATCCCAAAGCTGAACCTGCACAAGGCTGGGTTGGCCTGTCCGAGATTGTGGCGCATGGCGACAACTTTTATGTCATCGAACGCGACAACCAGATCGGATCAAATGTAGTGACGAAAAAAGTATACAGCATTCCTGCAGCAGAGATGAAACCTGCAAAATTGGGCGGCACATTACCAGTAGTGACAAAAACCGAAGTGCGGGATCTGATCCCAGATTTGAAATCCTATGGTGGATATGTCGTCGACAAGGTCGAAGGCCTAGCGGTGATATCAGATGGCGAAATGTTCGTTTCAACTGACAATGACGGCGTTGACGATAGCTCGGGCGAGACGTTCTTCTGGTCGATTGGTAAAGTAGAATAATCAGTCCCATTAACAAAAATTCAATAAGAGGCTCCACATCGTGGGGCCTTTTTTCCATTGAAACGAATCTGTTACAAACTTGGGCTATGTCGAGCTTAGGAAGTTAGGAGCAAAGACATGGCTTGGTTGATTAAACAGATTATCACGTTTGACGTTGATCTCTTCGACTTTAGCATCGTGAGCGCGGACATAAAATATTGCGGCGTTCAAACAGAAGATGCGCAAGACTAAGACAAGTCAAAAGTCTAAATGAAAGATATGATCGACACGTTAATCTATGAGCGGGCACCATGGCTTGCGTCTCCATCGCCTTTGGCGACGGTGTCGAAGTATTGCTTAAAACACCTGTTAAACTACAGAGCTACGGTTGCAAAAGCCTATGACCTAAAACCGCTTTCGGGACATAAGGTTTTGGACGCAATGTCAGAGGATATTGCACAGCATGTCAGGGCTAGAGGACTTCAAAATCTACCAACATCTGGTGCTGCCCTCATTGTCGCCAACCACCCAACTGGTATTGCGGATGCCATCATTTTGCATCACGTCTTGCGGAGAAAACGACCAGATTTATATTTCTTTGCTAACAACGATGTCCTGCGCGTTTTCCCACAGCTCGAAACGCATATTGCACCTGTCGAATGGCGCAAAGAAAAGCGCAGCAAATCACGGACGCAAGCCACACTTCAGTTTACCAAACAGGCCATGGAGGATCGCCGGCTGGGCGTGATATTTCCCTCGGGCCGTTTGGCAAAACGCACCGGTTTGAAATTGGTTGAACGCGACTGGATGACCTCGGCGGCAACACTTACCAAGAAATATGACGTACCTATTATTCCCGTGCATATATCCGCGCGCAATTCGTATCTATTTTACATGTTTGATATTATTCATCCAACGTTGCGCGATATTACGTTGTTTAAGGAAACACTAAATAAAAAAGACTTTCGCTTTGATGTTACTCTTGGGATACCCCTCGACCCCAACGCGTTACCAGATGACCCAAAACTGGCGACATCATTTCTTAGATCAACGGTAGAATCTTTGGGCGATCTCCCGAAGAAACACCAGACAAAATTTTGGCCAAAATATTGGCAAGCCAACCTAAAGCGCCATTGGAAAACCATACTACAAACGGTGAGCTAAGTGATAATCAAGAACAGACAACAGGCGCAAATTGCCAAGGACATCAGCTATGCCCATTCGGCACAGTCCAAAGGTGGGCGTGCGGTAATTAAGATCATGGAAAATATGACAGGCCGGATTGGCCTATTAAAGCGTGCGCGGGGCTATGAAGCGGATGTCCTTGCCGGCCAATCCTTTTGGCAAGTTATTATTGACCGCTATGGTCTACAGCTTGACGTCATCCGCGGCGCTTTGTCGAATATTCCCAGTGATGGGCCGTTGATTATCATTTCGAACCACCCTTACGGCATTTTGGACGGGTTGATGTTGGGCCACATTTTGGATCAAACACGACCTGATTTCAGAATTTTGGCGCATAAGGTTTTCAAAAAATCGCAGGACCTGAACAAGGTCATTTTACCAATTTCATTCGATGGTGACAAAGAGGCGGTCGCGCTGAATTTGGAGACCCGCAAAACCGCGCTTGATTACCTGAGAAATGGCGGTGCTATTGGTATCTTTCCTGGAGGGACAGTATCAACGGCGGCAACGCCTTTTTCCCATCCCTTGGATCCAAGCTGGCGGGCATTCACAGCGCGCATGATCCTGAAATCAAACGCGACCGTTGTTCCGATCTACTTTGACGGCCACACAAGCCGCCTGTTTCAAATCGCAAGCCATTTACATTACACCTTGCGGATGGGTTTGCTGATCAAAGAATTCAAATCTCGTGTTGATAGCACCGTCCGTATTTCAATCGGCCGGCCTTTAGACCCAAAAGACATGGCAGCGCATTCACATGACACCCGCGTGTTTATGGATTACTTGCGTAAGAAAACCTATGAACTATCTACAAATGCTGACCTTGGTCTTCAATACGGTTATGAGTTTGAGGAACAGTATAAATCATCATAACGGGTAAGGGATTCTTTCTGGCCCGTTGGGTGTTCCTACAAATCTAATGTTATTAAATATTGGTTGCGGGAGTAGGATTTGAACCTACGACCTTCAGGTTATGAGCCTGACGAGCTACCGGGCTGCTCCATCCCGCGACCGTTGGAGATATAGATTTTGTCAGTATTGGATACTGACTTGGTTTCACCATTTTGCTGTTTGAGAGAGCAGAGTGGTGCCGTTGCGGTTTTCTCCATCCCGCGTGGTTTGAGAGTGTTAAATGATGGGTGTTTGAATGGCAAGAGGCGAGAGGTTATTTTTGGAGGAATTTCGCAGTTATTTTTTCGGTCTTAGAATTGGGTGTTGGGGAACTGTTCTTAGGAGTAGGACCCAGAACATGTCACCCTTTGGCACAGGGTCAACGCAGCCGTTGGGGGATGTTGGTTTCACCGGCATGTCCTGAG
>JALRHZ010000073.1 GCA_023259435.1 Paracoccaceae bacterium
ATGTCATCCGCGCAAGCATGGCCTTGGCGGCTGTAATCTCGGATGTGGACATTTGTTGAAAATCGAGCGTTTTCAAACGCTCTTGGTTTGAGATCGTGAATGAACTATCGACCTCGATTAAGGTTTCCTCGCCTTCTTGTTCGGGCAAATCAATATCAGGAGCTTGTGCATCCAAAAGCGCCTCTGCCGCCCGTTTCTCGGCGGCCTGCGCTTTTCGTTCTTCTTGCACCCCCCGCACCGCGGGCAACATCAAAGACATCATATGTTCCAAAAACCGCGGATCTCGCCAATACAAACGAAAGATCTGATTATATGTGGCGCGATGTTCTGGGCGGGAGACAAAACAGGCGTGAAGCGTCCAATAGAAATCCACCTTTTCACTGAACCCTGCAACTTTGACCGCTTGGATCGCATCAATGACGCGCCCTGTGCCAATAGGCAGGCCAGCACGCCGAAGCGCACGGGCAAAATGAATTATATTTTGCGCCAAACGCGGGTGGTCAGGGATCTCAAGCGGGATATACTCTGCCATCGGGTATTAGGCCGGCTCAAGACGTGCTTTTGCATCGTCCAGAATACGCTTTGCCTCAGACCCTTGAATTTTGGCGATATCATCTTGGTACTTCAGCAAAGCACCAAGCGTGTCTGAAATAACCTCAGGAGATAACTCAATCACATCAAGCGCCAACAGACATTTGGCCCAATCGATTGTTTCAGCAACACCAGGTTTTTTGAAAATATCCTCGGTTCGCAAGCCTTGGACAAAGGCCACGACTTCTTGACTTAGGTCTTTTGAGACCTCAGGCGCACGGGCATTGAGAATATCCACCTCGCGGCCAAAATTCGGATAATCCACCCAATGATACAGGCACCTGCGCTTTAGGGCGTCATGCACTTCTCGCGTTCTATTCGAGGTCAAAATCACAATCGGAGGTTCAGGCGCCTTAATTGTTCCCATCTCGGGAATTGTCACTTGGAAATCGGACAAAGCCTCAAGCAAGAATGCCTCGAATGGCTCGTCCGTCCGATCCAATTCATCAATAAGCAACACCGGAGGCCCCGCCGGATCAGGCTGCATTGCCTCTAAAAGGGGCCGTTTGATCAGAAATTTATCTGAGAACAATGTTTCCGAGATATCCCCGCCATTCCCCTCTGCGGCCCGCAAGGCGACCATCTGGGCCGCAAAGTTCCATTCATACACAGCAGAGGAGGCATCCAATCCCTCATAGCATTGCAACCGGATCAAACGCCGCCCCAAAAGGGTCGCTAAAGCTTTGGCAATTTCGGTTTTGCCTACCCCTGCTTCACCTTCAAGGAACAAAGGCCGTCCCAACTTCAAGGACAAGAACAAAACCGTGGCAAGATCACGGCCACACACGTAGCCTTGGGTTATCAAGGCTGCTTGGACCTCATCAATTGAATTCATTATCTTTCTCCCGCCCGTTTCTTGGCCAACGCCCCGAACGTTATTTATTGGCTGCGATCTCGTTTTTTACAACACTCGTTTGGTCAAGACCGGATGTCTATGGTATTTAAGTCGTAAGTTCTGCTATCAAACCCCCAGCAAACCTATTTGTGAGTAAGAATGACCCGCACCGTTGCCGTTTTAACCCAGAAAAACGAAGGCGCTTTTTTGTTAGAGTGGTTGGCCCATCATAAGGCCACTGGCTTTACCGACTTTGTGGTACTGTCGAACGATTGTGACGACGGCAGCGATCTCATGTTGGATCGCCTGCAGGATCTTGGACATCTCTCACATATTCGCAATGACGGACCCTATGACGAGCGCGGCATTCAATTCACCGCCCTAAAGCTTGCAGATACACATCCCACCGTTCAACAGGCGGATTGGATCATTTCAATGGACATTGACGAGTTTGTAAATGTCCACGTGGGTGATCGGACCCTAAACGCACTGTTCCAAGCCGCTCCATCCGCCACAGCAATTGCCCTGACGTGGCGGTTATTTGGAAATAATGGCGCGTATGAATACAAAGATCGTTTTGTCACAGAACGATTTACCCGCGCAGCCCCGAAAACCATGGCATGGCCATGGCGCGCATTTATGATCAAGACATTGTACAAAAACGATGGGACTTATAGCAAACTTGGCGTTCACCGCCCACGCAATCCCGACAAATCTCGGCTTGGAAAAAGCCATTGGATCAACGGGTCAGGCGTCGCCTTAGATGACAGTTTCAAACTAAAGCGTTTGTTTGCTGATTATTCAACCGATACCTATCACCTTGTGCAAATGAACCATTACGCTTTGGGAGATATGCAAAGCTTTATTGTCAAATGCGACCGAGGGCGCTCAGGCACGTCTTATCAACCTCTCGGGATGGAGTATTGGACAGAGCGCAATTTTGTACAGGAAGAAGATAGATCTATCTTGCATCTCAATAGCGCCACTCGCAAAATTTTCGACGACCTTTTGCAGGATGAGATACTTTTTAAGCTACATGAAAATGCCGTGGAATGGCGCCATAAAAAGTTCCAACAGCTCATGCAACATGAACCAATACGCGCCTTATTGGGGCGTATGATGATGACCCCACCAAGCCAACCAATCTCCGTTGATCACGCAAATATTTTGCGAAATTACGCTCAAATTGCGCATAAGTGCCAAAACTGAAACAATTTGTTTTCGCAATGCCTCTTGGTGTGTTACCTCCTTTGGTGTATCCAAAACACCGTAAAGGGTACATATGGGTAACGAAGTGCATATATTTGACGCAACATTTGCGCAAACAACGCTTTCTGACTGGCTTGATCATGTTGATCGCCAGGACGATGGTGATTGTTTTATTGACTTTTTGGGCCCAAAACACGCCTGCCTTACGGCGGACCATCATGATTTTATGTCCGTTAATGCGGATCAAAGTAAAACCCTACTTGTAACATTCGAAACAATTTCAGATTTTTGGCGAGGCGGGCGCCAAGGCACGCCTTTGGCATGGCAAATTGCCAAGACGACCGGTTGGGCCTGTATGACGTTTGTCTCCGAGGGCGAGACATGGTTTCGAGATCATTACGTATATTCGTTTATTGACAGACTTATTGATGAAGGTCGCTTGGATGCATATGAGAATGTTCTATTCTACGGCAAAGGGTCATGTGGATACGCAGCGGCGGCCTTTTCGCTCGCCGCCCCAAGCGCAACTGTCCTAACAATCGCTCCACAGGCAACCTTGCTGCCCAATATTGCAGGATGGGATCACCGGTTTAATCAGGCCCGCAAACTGGGGTTTTCCGCACCCTATGGGTTTGCACCTGAAATGGCCGAGGCCGCGCGCGCAACCTATGTTCTCTTTGATCCGGCCATGGATCTGGATCATATGCACGCTCAGTTGTTTGCAACGCACGGCGCCACGGTCCTGCGGACACCTTATCTGTCAAATATTACCCAAGAGCTTTTGATGGAAAGTGATCAATTGGTGCCTTTGATGACCTCAGCTCTAGAGGGATCTCTCACGCAATCGCGTCTCTCTTCTATGCTAAGAACACGCAAAACGTACCTGCCCTACCTGCGGCAATTGCTTCACATTACGGACACCCGAGACCGGGCAGGTTTATCTACACGCGTGTGTGAATTTACTCTGGAACGTTACCAAGCGCCGAGGTTTAGAAAACGCCTTGAACAACTCAAAGCGAAAATGTCTCCTGAGAAAGACATTTCTGTTGCCTAAATCAGACTAGAAATCTGTAGCCGGATTGTGTAACGCACTCCTCATGAAACACAGCATCACCGTGACCCGCCCAGACGATTGGCACCTGCATTTGCGCGATGGCGCAATGCTACAAGCCGTCCTGCCCGAAACTGCCCGCACCTTTGGCCGAGCCATCATTATGCCCAATCTCGTGCCTCCGGTTGTGACCGCCTCACAAGCACAAGCCTACAGAGACCGAATTCTGGCGGCCTTGCCAAAAGAGATGTCATTTACCCCTTTGATGACCCTCTACTTAACCGAAGAGACAGATCCAAATGACGTCGCACAGGCCTATGAAACAGGTCTTATCAAAGCCGTCAAACTCTACCCAGCAGGGGCCACAACAAATTCGGCATCTGGCGTGCGCAATTTCGAAAATGTACGCCCAGTCTTGGAAAAAATGGCCGAGATCGGCCTACCCCTGTGCATTCACGGAGAAGTCACAACCCATGAAGTCGACATTTTCGACCGCGAAGCCGTGTTCATTGAGACAGTCCTAGATCCCTTGCGTCAGTCCCTTCCAGAGCTGCGCGTGGTGATGGAGCACATCACAACAAAAGATGGCGTGGACTATGCACACACAGGCGGCGACACCTTGGCCGCGACGATTACAACGCATCACCTCATCATCAATCGCAACCATATCTTGGTCGGTGGCATCAAACCGCACTACTATTGCCTTCCCGTCGCCAAAAGAGAAACACACCGCTTGGCGCTCCGCAAAGCCGCAACTTCAGGCGACCCGCGTTTCTTCCTTGGCACCGATAGCGCGCCTCATTTAGACGGTGACAAACTCTCTGCCTGCGGCTGTGCGGGATGCTTTACCGCAACAAACACCATGCCTCTCTTGGCGCATGTGTTCGAAGAAGAAAACGCACTTGCCAACCTCGAGGCCTTTACCTCTAAAAACGGACCCGCGTTTTACCGGCTGCCTGAAAACACCGATACGATTACTCTGCGCAAATCGGACACACAAACCAATTTCCCCGAGAAAATCGAAACCGAGAACGGACCTGTCACAGTCTTTGACCCCGGATTTCCAGTATTTTGGACCGCAGACTAGGCATTTTTTGTCTAAAAATATCTCCGCCGGAGGCGCACATCCGCCTCCCTCGTGCTCACACAAAGGACAGAGATCATGATCCCAACCTCCTACCCCGATGCCCAAGAAATGGCCCGCCTCACAGCGCGTATGCTTTTAGAAATCAAAGCGGTTCACTTTAATGCAACCGAGCCATTTACGCTGGCATCAGGCCTGCCTAGCCCCACATATATCGATTGTCGCAAATTAATCAGCTTTCCAAGAATTCGCGCCACATTGATGGACTTTCTCACAGTCACCGTTATGCGCAACGCAGGTTTTGAGGCTTTTGACAATATCGCAGGGGGAGAAACTGCTGGTATTCCTTTCGCCGCATTCGTCGCCGAGCGCATGGCGCTTCCCATGACATACGTGCGAAAAAAACCAAAAGGCTATGGAAGAAACGCCCGCATCGAAGGTGCAATGACCGAAGGCGAACGTGTCCTCTTGGTCGAGGACCTCACCACAGACGGCGGCAGCAAACTCTCCTTCGTGGATGCAATCCGTGAAACCGGCGCAACCTGTGGCCATACAGCTGTGATATTTTACTATGGCATTTTCCCAGAAACGGAAAAAACTCTCGGCGATCATGGCGTAGACTTGCACTATCTGTGCACCTGGTGGGATGTCCTCGAAGAAGCCCGCGCCCAAGCCGCCTTTGACAAAAACACACTCACAGAAGTCGAAGCCTTTTTAAACGACCCCCGCGCATGGCAGGCGGCGCGCTAATCCTAACGACTTAATCGGCCTATCGAAAGGGCGCCACCCCGCGCCCTTTTGCTGACATCAAAACTTGTCCACAAGTTTTCCCCAAAAACATACAATTTGCCTCTTGCCTAGGTTATTCGATAATATCGACCAGCAACAGAGAGGGACCCAATGAACGATCTGACCCCAACACAATCGCCCCATGTCCAAGCGGCCGAGACGATGCCGCATTCCATCGAGGCAGAACAACAACTGTTGGGTGCGATTTTGACCAACAACGATGTCTATGATCGTGTGGCCTCTATCATAAAGGCCGAGCATTTCTACGAACCTGTTCACGCCCGTATATTCGAGGTGGCTGCCGCGCGTATTGCGAAAAACAATCTGGCCTCGCCTGTCACCCTGTCCTCCTTTCTACAAGACGATCTCGGCCTTCAAGAGCTGGGTGGATCTGCTTATCTTGCACGCCTCGCAGGGGCTGCTATCGCAGGCTTTGCCGTACGCGATTATGCGCAAATGATTTACGATTTGGCCATTCGGCGCGAGTTGATTGCACTTGGTCAGGATATCGCCGCAAAAGCCAAAACAATCTCCGTTGATCAAGAACCCAAAGAACAGATCATCCAAGCCGAACAAGCGCTTTATAAACTCGGCGAAGAAGGCAATTCTGACTCTGGGTTCCAATCCTTCCTCAAGGCGGTAACCGCCGCGGTCGATGTCGCCAACAATGCCTATCAACGCGAAGGTGGACTTGCAGGTATTTCCACAGGCCTCATCGATATGGACAAAAAACTGGGGGGCCTGCATAAATCTGACTTGCTGATTCTTGCCGGTCGTCCCTCTATGGGCAAAACCTCTTTGGCCACCAACATCGCGTATAACATCGCAAAAGCCTATAAAAGAGGCCTTCGGGCCGACGGTACCGAAGGACCGATCGAGGGCGGCGTTGTTGGGTTTTATTCCCTCGAAATGAGCGCCGAACAATTGGCCGCACGGATCCTTTCTGAGGCCGCGGAAATCCCATCCGAACAAATCCGCAAAGGCGACATGACCGAGGCTGAATTCCGCCGCTTTGTCGAGGCAGCCAAACGCCTCGAAAGCTGCCCTCTGTATATTGATGACACACCGGCTTTGCCCATTTCTCAACTCGCGGCCCGTGCGCGGCGCCTCAAAAGAACACATGGGCTTGACGTGCTAATTATCGACTATCTCCAATTGGTCCGCCCCGCCAGCGCGAAAGACAGCCGTGTAAACGAAGTTTCCGAAATCACCCAAGGCATGAAAGCCATCGCGAAAGAACTCGACATCCCTGTGATTGCCCTATCCCAGCTGAGCCGCCAAGTCGAAAACCGCGACGACAAACGCCCACAACTCTCCGACCTACGGGAATCCGGCTCAATCGAACAGGATGCGGATGTGGTGATGTTCGTCTTCCGCGAAGAATACTACAAAGAGCGCGAGAAACCCGGCGACCACGACATGGATAAAATGGTCATCTGGCAAGAAGAAATGGACCGTCTCCATGGCCGCGCCGAAGTGATCATCGGCAAACAACGCCACGGTCCGATTGGCACCGTTGACCTCTCCTTCGAGGGTAAATTCACGCGCTTCGGCAATATCATTAAACCGTGGCAGTCAGATCAAAACCATTAAGTCACCAAAAAATACCGAATTCCATTCGAACAGCCCATATTGACAGGATCGAAATTGAAACTCTGATTGCTGAATTGGTTGATTTTCATGGCGATGCCTATGTGCCTGCCCCCGACCTGATCAAAACTGTGTTAAGCACGCCCGAATTAGGGTGTCCCATGTTTGTCGCCGAACACGACAAACGGTTGGTGTCCTTGGCCGTCTGCACCACCTATCCACGCCTCCACAAAGGCGAAATATTCCTACTGATCCACCTCTTTATCACCACCCATAGCCATAGACACACAGGCATCGGGCGTAAGATGATCAACCACATCAAATCCTACGCGAAACGCCATAATATATCTTCCCTTGTCGTGGCTGCAGACTTGCAAAACGAGGCTGCTCAGCAAACCTATCTCAAATACGGATTCAAACGGCGCAGCATCGGCGGCGCCCATTTCGAAATGTCGCTTCTTTGATATCCAAATACTCGACGGGGGGTGCGGGGGGCGTCAGCGCCCGCGCTTATGACGCGTCTTTTTCCGCCGAAACCTGCAATTTTCCTTGACCTCCCCGCATACAAAACCCACAAACACGCCATGAGCACAGGATATCTTTCAATCAGCCTTCCAAACATCCGCGCCAACTTTCGCGCCCTCAACACCGCATGCCAAGGGCGTGCTGCCGCCGTGGTCAAGGCAGATGCCTACGGGCTGGGATCAAAACAGGTGGCTGCAGCACTGGCACGAGAAGGGGCAAAAACCTTTTTTGTCGCCGCCGCCGAAGAAGCCCGCCCAATCCGCGCAGCCCTAGGTCCCGATCTGGAAATATGTGTCTTTTCGGGTCATATGGAAGGCGATACCGATCTTATCCGCGATCTCAATCTGATCCCTATGATAAATTCGGTCGATCAACTCATCCGCCACGCCGAAGCCCTCCCGCAACATCCATTTGGCATTCAACTTGATACAGGGATGAACCGGCTTGGAATGGAGATGTCCGAATGGCAGGCCGTGCGAGATTTGGTTCTGCGTATGGGGCCGCGGTTAATTATGTCTCATCTGGCCTGCGCAGATGATCCGGATCACCCAATGAATGAAAAACAGTTGCATGAGTTCCGTGCAATGACAGATGGGCTTAGCGTACCACGCTCTTTGGCGGCCACGGGCGGGATATTGCTGGGACCGGACTATCATTTTGATCTCACCCGTCCTGGGATCGGGCTATATGGTGGACTTCCCTTTGCCTCTGCAAAACCTGTTGTAACGCTTGACATTCCAGTTATTCAAATTCGTGAAGTCGACACAGGGGAAAGCGTTGGATATTCCAATACTTGGATGGCCCCAACCCCGCGCCGGATTGCGACAATTGCTGCTGGATATGCAGATGGCATTATCCGTGCGATGGGCCCAAAAACACGGGTCTTTGCTGGGGATGTTGGGTGTCCTATTGTTGGCCGAATTTCAATGGATTTGATCGGCGTAGATGTCACTTTGGTAAAATCTGACCCCAAATCCGTTCAGCTATTGAATGGCACTCAAGGGGTTGATACCCTTGCCGAGGCCGCAGGCACCATCGGATACGAAGTTCTGACCTCACTTGGTCATAGGTATCAACGTAACTACGGATTGCGGTAATGTTGGGGATACTAGGCACCTTAGGACGTGCAACCTTGGCGACATTTGCCTCTGTAGGACGCATTGCAACCTTCACTGGAAAAACGGTCGGGCACATCGTGACGCCACCCTTTTATGTGAAAGAGTTTTTAAGCGCACTTTTGCAAATCGGGTGGCTCTCATTACCGGTTGTGGGCTTAACAGCCTTTTTCACAGGGGGCGCTTTGGCATTGCAGATCTACGCAGGTGGCGCGCGCTTTAATGCCGAGGCCGTTGTGCCCTCCATCGTTGCAATTGGGATGGTCCGTGAGTTGGGCCCTGTTTTGGGTGGGCTTATGGTTGCCGCCCGCGTGGCAAGTTCAATCGCTGCAGAAATTGGCACCATGAAAGTGACCGAGCAAATCGACGCTTTGGTCACTTTGTCGACCCATCCGATGAAATGTTTGACCGTTCCACGCGTGGTTGCGGCCACCCTCTCCCTACCTATTCTTGTGGCTGTTGGCGACATTATCGGGATCATGGGCGGGTATGCGGTCGGTGTAGGGCGACTTGAATTTAATCCTGCTGCCTATCTTAATAACACTGTCGACTTTTTAACGCTCGCAGATGTCATAAGCGGCTTGGTGAAGGGCGCTGTGTTTGGGTTTATTGTCGCCGTTATGGGCTGTTTTTACGGGATGAACTCTGGCCGTGGCGCCCAAGGCGTAGGAACCGCCACAAAACAAGCCGTCGTGGCGGCAAGCGTCTTGATCCTTGCTGCAAATTACATTTTGACCGAGGCCTTTTTTACCGCATGATCACCTTTGACAACGTCCATAAATCCTTTGGAAACAATCACGTCCTACGCGGAGTTGATCTAACGATAGGCAAAGGTCGATCCATGGTGATCATTGGCGGATCCGGTACCGGTAAATCTGTGACGCTTAAATCTGTTTTGGGTCTGGTGACACCTGATCAAGGTCGCATCCTTGTTGACGGACAGAATGTATTAGAGGCCGATCGTGAGAAATTTTTGGCGCGCTTTGGCATGCTTTTCCAAGGCGGCGCCCTGTTTGATAGCCTTCCGGTTTGGCAGAACGTGGCCTTTCGCCTATTGCGTGGAGCGCTTAAGCGTCCCAAGGACGAGGCTAGGGAAATCGCCATCGAAAAGCTGCGCCGCGTGGGGCTAAAGCCCGATGTGGCAGACCGCTTTCCCGCCGAGCTATCCGGTGGCATGCAAAAACGCGTCGGCCTGGCGCGGGCTATCGCAGCAGACCCTGAAATCATCT
>JALRHZ010000074.1:0-232 GCA_023259435.1 Paracoccaceae bacterium
TCATGCTCTCAAGTTGATCAGAGTCACTGCCCAACAAGGGCGAAAATTTACGTTTGATACGCTCTGCGGACAGCTGGATAGGTGTGAGTGGGTTTTTGATTTCATGTGCAATACGGCGCGCCACATCGCCCCACGCGGCGGACCGTTGTGCAGAGACCAGATCCGTCACATCATCAAACGCAATCACAACCCCCTCAGACCCACCGGTTTCCGAAACCCGAGGCGCGACACG
>JALRHZ010000074.1:242-9994 GCA_023259435.1 Paracoccaceae bacterium
AAGATCCCGCCATTGCGGGAGCAGAGAGTTTTACCAATAGATGGGCAAACTCTGGAACAACAATTGCCAAGGGTTTGTCCAAGGTATCCGCCTCAACGCCCAGCAATCGCTGCGCTGATTTGTTCAAAAAGGTCAGTTTTTGCTGTGCATCCAAAACAACCACACCAGAGGTCACCGAGCTAAGAACACTATCAAAGAGGCGGCGGCGCTCTTCTGTCAATTCAGAGTTCTCGATCAACGTGTCACGTTGCTGCTTAAGTTGGCGGGTCATTTGGTTGAAATATTGACCTAAGGCCGAAATATCATCGTCTCCGCCCTCTTCTACGACTTGTGTATCAAGATCCCCTTCCCCGACTTTTCTTGCCGCAAGTGAGAGGCGGATAATTGGTCGCGACAGGCGTTCAGCAAAAAGGACAGCCATGAGAACCGATGCCACAATCATCAAAACCGCAAACCCAAGGTACAAAATTCCGAAATCAAAGAGAACACGCCCACGATCCGCCTCGCGTTGGCGGTAGAACTCAGCTGTTTGTTGTGTGTCATCCAACAAGCGCAGCAGATTGCCGTCAATTTCGCGGGTTATGTACAGATAGCGATCCGTATACCCCAGTAGAAACACCAAGGCCCGCATCTCGTTGTTTGCCCAATCATCAATGATGACGATATCCGAAGTAGCCTGATCAATTTGCACAGGTAAAGGCTGTTCAAAGTCAAACAAATATGAATTTTCACCGCGCAGAATGATTTCGCCATTGGGATCGACAATAAATGCTTCTTTTAGCCCGCGTTGAATCTCATTTTGCCCCGACCGCAAGGCAAAACTAAGATCTTGAGCTGAGACAAAACCTTGTTGCAGGCGCAAGTCATACAAATCACGCGACAATGTTTCTGCGTCTTGCCGTAAGGCCCGTCTTTGTTCGGATTGATAGGATTGCGCGGCTTGAAACGAGGCGTCGATCACGCTTTGAACACGTGCGGAAAACCACGCTTCTAATCCCATGTTCACCGACAGAGTGGCAAAAATGGCAACGGTGATCGTTGGCACAATCGCCATAAGCGAAAACACGCCCGTCAGACGCAAATGCAAACGTGACCCTGCCGACTTACGGCGGCGCTGCGCAAAAACGTAAATGACCCGTTGCGTGATCAGGGCAACCACCAACAGGACATAGATAAAATCAAGCCATAGAACAAAGCGCAAAATCGTTGACGAAGCAGAGTAATCTAATGGCCCCAAAACCAAATATGTGGCCAAGCCCAAAACCGGTGCGGCAATGATCAGCGCAGCATTGCCTAGGACTTGGTACTTACGCAGACGGCGCAAGCGGTCTACCCTGTCCCAAACCTTATTTGACCTGCTCACCGCAAACACCCACATTACCCCCGTTGCAAATCCGCACTGTTGCGAATTTACATCAGTTTTCGTCCGCGAGTAACCTTTATGTCAAGCTCGTTAATTTTTTTGCGCAAAGTATTGCGATTGATCCCCAAAAGATCGGCACATTTCGCTTGATTGCCGCCCGTGGCCTCAAGTGAAATCTCGATTAATGGAATTTCGATTTCTCTTAAAATTCGGTCATATAGGCCGGATGGCGGCAAAGAATCGCCATGCATGCGAAAATACCTGCGCACATGACGGTCCACGTCTTGGCCCAATTTGTCACCCTTTTGCGACATAAACACCTGTGACATTTCGGGCTGATCCCGCAGAGCATATTCAGCTTCGTCCAAAGAAACAATGTCCTTACGTGCGGTTAGGATAAGCCGCGTGATCACGTTTTGAAGTTGGCGCACATTTCCAGGCCAAGAATACCGCCTGAACAAATGTATCACATCCTCGACAAAGTCTTTTGAAACTGCATTTTTCTTTGTGATTTGTGCCTGAAAGTGCTCGATCAATTCCGGAAGGTCTTCGATGCGATCACGCAACGTAGGGACATCTAGGGTCACTCCGCCCAGTCGATAATACAGGTCTTTTCGTATGGTTTCATTTTCCACGAAACCTGCTGCGTCAGCTTGCAATGTCCCAATAAATCGCGGCGTTGGTTCGGTGAACGTATCAATCATGCGAACAAACCGACCCTGAGCCTCTTTGCTCAAGTCAGAAATTTCTTCGATCAAGATGCTTCCGCCCTTTGCCCGCGCAATAGCCTTTGCAGGCCCGTCAACAGTTTCAAAATCCAACTGCGTCATGGTAACAAAAGGCAAATTACGCCGATCCGAGTAATCGTGTAAGACGCGCGCCAATAGACTTTTTCCAACACCAGATTCACCCGAAATCAAGATTGGCAAATCTGAATTCATGATCTGGGCAACTGATTGATACAGCTTCTGCATGACTTGCGAGGACCCAATCAAAGGCAAACTATTTTCTTTGACGTCACCTGTCCCAACCTGAGCAGGTGTTTTTCGGGCTTGGCGCCTACTCTCCAACGCCGTGCGGACCCGTTTCATCAAATCCGGCAAATCAAACGGTTTTGGCAAATAATCAAACGCATTTGCCTCATTGGCTTGGATAGCAGTCATGATATTATTTTGTGCCGAGATGACAATAACCGGAAGCCCCGGACGATCGTGATGAATTTTGGGAAGCATCTCGAGCCCATTTCCATCTGGCATCATTACATCGGTAATGATTGCATCCCCTTTGCCCTCTGCGACCCATCGCATGAGTGTTGTCAGGCTTGATGTTGCATGTACCCGAACACCCGCCCGCGTAAGAGCCTGTGTCAGCACTGTTCGAATGGTGCGATCATCATCAGCAACCAGAACCGTTCCATCCATTATAGCACCCTTTCCTCATTCATTGACCGGTAGATCGGAAGCGATATCCGAAATACGGTCCGGCCAGGGACGCTTTCGACGCCGATCCATCCCCGATGGTCCAAAATAATCTTGCTTGCTAAGGCCAACCCAAGTCCGGTTCCATTTTCACGCCCGGACACAAAGGGTTCGAAAACATTGTCACGAATGTCATCAGGCAAACCAGGTCCGTCATCCATGACTTCGATCTGAAGCGGCAACCCATGCCCCGTCCCATCCGAGCGCCGCAACCTGAAAGAATGTTCAAAATAGGTCCGTAGGGTAATGTTTCCCCCGGTGCGCGATGCTTCGGACGCATTTTTGACCAAATTCATAATCACTTGGGTCAGCTGATCAGCATCCCCCAAGGCCTCTGGCAAGGATGGGTCATACAATTCATGAAACGCCATATGCGCCCCAAAGCCCAGTTTGGCCGAAGACACGACACGGGTCAAAATATCATGGATGTTGATTTTTTCTTGCACAGGGGGGCGCAGGTTTCCAAATTGTTCAACCTGCTCCAATAGTTTCACAATACGCCGCGTTTCCTCGACAATGAGGTCAGTCAGCTCTTGATCTTCAGGCGAAAGCGCCATCGACAAAAGCTGTGCCGCGCCTGTTATGCCCGCCAAAGGGTTCTTGATTTCATGCGCCAACATTTCGGCCATACCAATCGCTGACCGCGCCGCCACGGAAACGCTACTGCTTTGGTTCACACGTCCTGCAAGTTCTCGTGGAGAAATCAACAAGACAATTGCGCCTTCGCGGCCCTGATACGGTGCAAATTGCAGGTTACACACGACCGGAGCTCGGTCTCCTGTTCCAACATCCACGTCATTTACAAATAAGGTCGACTGTGTCGCACGAACCCCCTGCAATTTCCCTTCGATGGGTGCATCCACCATGAGACGATCCCAAATCGGCGCCCCCACCAATGATTTAGAGGAATTGTTGAAAAACCCTTCGGCCATCGGATTTATGGTCAGGATCCTGTCATTTTCATCCAAGATAACGGCGGGTATCGGCAAACTTTCCCAAAGGCCGTCAAGTCCTGCCTGCATCATGCTGCTACCTCATAGTCGTCAAGATTTTGTAATTTCCTAAGAACTTGGGCCGTGTTTTTTTCGGTCAAAATGGCACGGCGAAGGTCTTTTGGGGTATTCAAGTCATCCATGTACCACCCCAAATGTTTCCGAGCGACACGGTTCCCCAATTCCGATCCGTAGAACGCTAACATCGCGTCATAGTGACCACAGATCATGTCGATACGATCCTGACCTTGTGGGATCTTCGGTGGAGCGCATGAAAAGACATCTGATGCAATCTGCGCAAGAACCCAAGGCCGGCCTTGCGCGCCGCGTCCAACCATGACCCCATCCGCACCAGATGCCGCCAAAGCCTTTTGTGCCGAGGCCCCGTTCACAATGTCACCATTTGCAATCACAGGGATCGTCACGCTTTGTTTTATTCCGGCAATGGCGTTCCAATCCGCCGAGCCTTTGTAAAACTGACACCGTGTACGACCGTGAATTGTGAGCATTTGAATGCCTGCGGCCTCTGCACGTTTCCCCAATTCAGCCGCGTTCAACAGCGCATCATCCCAACCAAGACGCGTTTTTAAGGTCACTGGGATATCAACAGCCTCGACAACAGCCTCAATAAGGGTCAGCGCATGATCCAGATCTTGTAATAGAGCAGAGCCTGCATATCCATTCACAACCTTTTTGGCAGGACATCCCATGTTGATATCAACAAGTCTCGCGCCGTTGGCCTCGACCAGTTTCGCAGCCTCTGCCATCCAATAGGCGTCACGGCCTGCGATTTGTACGGAGGTATTTTCAACATGAAAGCCAAGCTCGGCTTTTTCGCGCACACCCGCCTTGGCCTGCACCATTTCTTGGGATGCAACCATCTCTGAGACGACGAGGCCCGCCCCGAATGACGAGACCAAATTCCGGAAAGGCAAGTCCGTTATGCCCGCCAAAGGCGCCAAAAATACCGGCGGAGTAAGATGGACTGAGCCCACGGATATGTCTGTCTTCGTCACCATAGCCATGGCAGTAAAACTATAGGATCGGCTTTGACAAGAAAAAATGCACAATATTTCATCAATTGCACCAATTTTCATCATCAATGCGCAGGCGATAGAATATTGCACAGCAAGGGAATTCACGCTAGCACACGTTAAAACATAGGAGAGCATGGTGAGCCAACCAACAACAGCAGCTGTGATAGTTGCCGCCGGACGCGGCAACCGCGCTGGTGGAGATCAGCCTAAACAATGGCAAGAGGTTGCAGGCCGTCGTGTTTTGGATTGGACCATTGATCGTTTTTTACACCACCCAAGCATAAGTCACTGTGTGGTTGTCCTTCACCCTGATGATCTAGATCGTCTAGAACGAGACGATGTCATGACTGCCCTTGGTGGCTCTACTCGGGATCAGTCGGTGAAACATGGCCTTATTGCGCTTGAACAGGTCTCGCCCAAATTTGCGCTCATCCATGATGTGGCCCGCCCCTGTGTTCCGGATCACGTTATCACCTCCGTCATTGAGGCATTGGAAAGTAATGAGGGGGCGGCCCCAGCGTTGCCAGTGTCGGACGCGCTGTGGGTTGGCCAAGATGGCTATGTTACGGACACACGCGACAGAACCGATTTGTTTCGCGCGCAAACACCGCAAGGATTTCACTTTGACAAAATTTTGTCCGCCCACATGGACCGCACGCAACCAGCGGCGGATGATGTCGAAGTGGCACGCGATGCAGGTCTCTCTGTGCGCATTGTTCCAGGGTCAGAGGACAATCTAAAAATCACCTATCCGCACGATTTTGTGCGGGCTGAAAAAATACTCATGGGAGTGTGAAATGGACATACGTCTTGGGAATGGATACGATGTGCACGCCTTTACGACAGGTAATAGTGTCATCTTATGCGGTGTGGAAATTCCGCATACCGCGTCGCTTTTGGGGCACTCTGATGCGGATGTCGGCATGCATGCCATAACCGATGCAATTTATGGCGCATTGGCACAGGGCGACATCGGTCGACATTTCCCCCCCTCTGACCCTCAATGGAAGGGCGCGGCGAGTGATATATTCCTGCGTCACGCCGGCGAATTATCTAGGACTATGGGGTTTAGCCTTAGCAATGTGGATTGTACTTTGGTGTGCGAACGACCAAAGATTGGCCCGCATGCCGCACAGATGCAGCAGCGCATCGCCGAGATCCTAGAGATAGAAACAGACCGCGTGAGCATAAAAGCAACAACCTCAGAGCGTCTTGGCTTTACTGGCCGAGAAGAGGGTATCGCCGCACTCGCAACAGCCGCATTGGTGAAACTATGAGCAAAATAATCGCAACCGTTTTTGGCGTAGGGCACCTGCGCCCTGCACCGGGCACTTGGGGGTCGTTTGCGGCCTTAGTTTTGGCATATGCCATTTATCAGCTCGGCGGCTTTTGGGTCTTTGCCGCGGCAACCATTGCTGTGATCCCTCTTGGCTATTGGGCCACACAGGCAATGACCGCAGATATGCCAGACCATGATCCCAGTGAAATTGTGATTGATGAGGTCGCGGGACAATGGATCGCTCTTATGCCCGTTTTGTACGGTGCGCATTTTGTTGATAGCCCCGCCCTGGACCTCTGGCCGGGTTGGGTCACGGCCTTTATCGGGTTTCGCCTATTTGATATCACAAAACCTTGGCTTGTGGGGCGCGCAGATCGTCGAAATACGGCATGGGGTGTCATGCTGGATGATATTTGGGCGGGGGTGTTCACGGCCTCAATAGTAATTTTCTTCGCCATTATCGCACATGGCATAATGTTTCTAAGTTGATGATTAAACACCAGAAAGAAATCCTGCGCCTTGCTCTAGAAACCGGAGACAGCATTGCCACCGCAGAAAGCTGCACGGCGGGAATGATTTCTGCAGCCTTGACCGATCTCGCCGGATCATCCGCAATATTTGATCGTGGTTTTGTCACCTATTCGAACGCGGCAAAGATTGAGATGTTGGGCGTCCGCCTTGAAACTTTAGAAACCTATGGTGCGGTCTCCGAAGAAGTCGCACGGGAAATGGCGCGCGGCGCGCGTGACCGATCAAAAGCATCTTTGGCAATTTCGGTGACAGGCATCGCAGGACCTGGCGGATCAGAGCATAAGCCCGAGGGGCGCGTTTGTTTTGGTGTTGCATCCGAAACAGGCATCCACAGCGAAACTGTGGAATTTGGTGCACTTGGGCGGGAAAACGTGCGTAAGAAAACCGTCGAGCACGCCCTTGGTTTGATCTTGCAAGCCTTGCAGCACCGCAAATAATACGCATCGATTTTGAGCGAATTCCCAATAACTGCACAAATTTTAGGCAGTTGGTAATATTTACACTCGGATAACAGCGGCCCGCACAAGAAACTCTTTTGCCCTTTGATCTTTCCACTTATCCGCCCTCTCAACGTAGATATGGAGGATTTCAAAATGGTAGGAGCTGATACAGCTTGGATCATTGTGGCAACAGCACTTGTGTTGTTCATGACCCTACCCGGGTTGGCACTTTTTTATGGCGGGCTGGTCCGCGCACGCAACGTACTTAGCGTGTTTATGCAAACCTATTCGATCGCATGCTTGATGAGTGTGCTGTGGCTTGTAGCTGGCTATTCCATTGCCTTTGGCGATGGCGACACGGGTCTCTGGGGCGGCTTAGGGAAAATGTTCCTCTCTGGTGTCGATGCAGATAGCCTATCGGGTACACTGCCAGAGGTCCTGTTCTTTGCCTTTCAAATGACGTTTGCGATCATCACCCCTGCCCTTATTGTTGGTGCCTATGTGGAACGCATTGGATACGGGTTTGTCTTGGTGTTCTCTGGTCTGTGGATGCTGTTGTGTTACGCGCCTGTGGTTCATTGGATTTGGGGCGGCGGCATTTTGGCTGATGGTGGCATTTTCGGTGAAATCGGAACCCGTGACTTTGCAGGCGGCATTGTGGTGCACGAAACAGCCGGTATTGCGGCCCTAATGCTTGCCATGATTTTGGGACCACGCAAAAACCGCACAACCCCACCACATAACCCCGGTATGGTGTTTATCGGCGCGGCAATGCTTTGGGTCGGTTGGTTTGGCTTTAACGGCGGATCGCAGCTTGCAGCAGACGGAGGCGCGGCGATGGCTTTGACCGTGACGCATATTTCAGCGGCCACAGCCTCTTTGACTTGGGCGTTGTGGGAAAAGTTCAAATACGGCAAAGCGTCTTTGGTCGGTATTGTCACCGGCACGATTGCAGGGCTGGCGTCCATCACCCCTGCTTCTGGATTTGTCGGACCGGTTGAAGCTTTGGCAATCGGCGCGGTTGCGGGTATCCTCTGTCAAGAAGCTGTAAACGTTGTGCGCAACACATTTAAAATCGACGATACGCTTGACGTTTTCGCGGTCCACGGTGTGGGTGGTATTTTCGGCACAATCATGATTGCGGTCTTTGGCCAAGGCACATTCACCGCACAATTGGGTGCACTGCTTATCGTTGGCGTGTTCACGGTTGTTGTGACTTTTATCATCATAAAAGTAACCGCACTGATCACCCCGCTGCGCGTCGATCTAGAAACCGAGACCAACGGGCTTGACCTTACGGTGCATGGTGAACGCGCCTATGACATGAACAGTTAACCCCAGTTATACTGACATATACCCAAAGTTTAGGGCCCAGTTCTTTGAGCTGGGCCTTTTTCATGTTAGAAATGCCTGAGAAAAAACAAAACAATAGGCACATGAAATGATTATTTTGGTATTGATTGGGATGGCGGCATTGGTCGGTGTCACTATGGCAATAGATGGAGACGCTGAGGACAGTTATGAAGATGATGACTATTCCAATGGCTATGATGACGATTATTTAGACGATCATGACGATGATAGCATCGAGTATGCAAACGGATATCATGATGATCATGATGATGACCTAGACGACGATCAAGACCATGATGAATACGAGAATGGTACTGGGTACCTTGACGACGATGACCATGAAAATGATGATTTTGAAAACGGCCAAGATGACGATGATCTAGATGATCACGACGACGATTATTTGGAATATGCAAATGGCTATGACGATGAAGACGATGACGTTGACGTTGACGTTGACGTTGACGACTATGTCAGATATCTGGCCGCCTTGACCAAGTAAACTTTGGACCCTGGATTAATCGATGTCCATATGCATAGACACAATGGACGTCGATTACCCCTTATAAAGGTCGTCCGCCCGTTTTTCAAAAGCCTTAACAATCCGTTGCATTGCCTCGTTAAAGACAACACCAATGATGCGTTGCAAAACGATGTTCTTGAATTCAAAGTCAACGAAAAAACTGACTTCGCATCCCCCCTCGACATCGCGAAACGCCCAATTTGACTTCATATATTTGAACGGACCGTCCAGATATTCGGTATCAATCTTTTTGGTCTCGGGCCACAGCACCACACGGCTTCCGAACCGTTCACGAAACACTTTGAAGCTAATCACAAGATCCGCAAGCATGACTTCGCTCTCGCCTTGTTCTGTGCGTGATCTTATCCGTGCTGCGGCGCACCATGGCAAAAATTTTGGATAACTGCCCACATCCGCCACCAGATCATACATCTGTTGCGCTGTATATGGCAGGAATTTTGTTTCTGCATGTTTTGGCATACGCTGCGCCTGTTTCTGTTTTGACTTATTGTTTCATAGCTGATTAGTAGAGACAACGACCTAAATTCAAGGGGGAACCTATGACAACGCGTCCTTATGTCATTGATGAATTGATCTCTGCCAAGGCAATTGCCGCCCGCATCGAAGAGCTGGCAAAGCAAATCGAGGCAGAATTTTCTGACACGGATAAATTGGTTGTTGTGGGGCTTTTGCGAGGATCGTTTGTTTTTATTGCAGACCTTGTTCGAGAGCTATCCTTACCCGTCGAGGTCGATT
>JALRHZ010000075.1 GCA_023259435.1 Paracoccaceae bacterium
GTTGTTCGAACAATTCGTCAGCACCACGGGCAGACCATAGGTTTCATACCACGCGCGGACATGATGATCGGAACTGGCCTTGGACGCGGAATAAGGGCTGCGCGGGTCATAGGGGGTGTCTTCGGTAAACATCCCCGTCGGGCCCAGCGATCCAAACACCTCATCCGTGCTGATGTGATGGAACCGGAATGTATCGGGTCGGCCCTGCGCCTGCCAATAGCTGCGCGCGGCTTCTAGCATGTTAAAGGTGCCGTTGATATTCGTTTCGATAAAATCCGCAGGGCCGTCGATGGATCGGTCCACATGGCTTTCAGCCGCCAGATGCATCACTGCATCGGGGGTATGTTTGGCAAACACAGCGTCCAGACCCGCGCGATCGCGAATATCGACCTGCTCAAAGGCATAATTGGGGTGATCCGCCACACTGGCCACATTGTCCAAACAGGCCGCATAGGTCAGCGCATCGACATTCACCACATGATGCCCCCGCGCAATCGCCAAACGCACCACGGCGGACCCAATGAACCCCGCCCCACCGGTTACAAGTATTTTCATGAATTCTCACCATAGATAAAGGGGCTGACAAAATCCGCCAAAGCCGGCGCAATCGCATCCTTATCGCTTAGGATCGGATCAACAGACAGGGGCCAGTCAATTCCACAACTGTCCCAACGCACGGCCCCTTCGGTTTCGGGGGCGTAATACTCGGTGCATTTGTACACGATTTCACTGTTCGGTTCCAATGTCACGAACCCATGTGCAAAGCCCACGGGCACATACAGCTGATGACCGTTCTCTGCCGTCAGCTCGTAGCCTTCCCATTTCCCATAGGTCGGGCTGCCACGCCGAATGTCCACCGCCACATCAAAGATCGCCCCACGCCCACAGCGCACCAATTTCCCCTGCGCAGCGGACGGCGCCTGAAAATGCAACCCACGCAACGTCCCAACCGCATGCGACAGCGAATGATTGTCCTGCACAAATTCAACATCAATCCCCATATCCGCATAGCGACGACGGCTATACGTCTCACCAAAAAATCCACGGTGATCCCTAAATCGGGGGGGAGTGATAAGTCTGAGTGTCTTCACAATGCCCTGCGTATTTCTATCCTTTAGGGACACTAACACAGTATAACATGCGAATGGCAAGTCGCGAAATTATGATCCCCCAAGATGAGATCGATTGTACACTAAAACGAATCCTAACCGTTTCGTTTTGCTGCTATATGTGTGATCGCATCAAGATACCCTTGCACGCTACCGCAATCAAATCGGTGCCCATCTAGGGGAACAGCCTCAACTGCGTTATTGGCGGCTTGGGTGTTGATCGCATCGGCGAGCTGGATCTCGCCGCCTGACCCAGCAGGTTGATGGCGCAGGATTTCAAAAATATCCGGTGTTAAAACATAGCGGCCGATGCTCGCGAGGTTTGAGGGCGCGTCTTTATGGCTTGGTTTTTCCACAAGACCCGATACGCCGTCTCGAGTGTCGCTAGGAACAACAACGCCGTATTTTGAAATATCAGGTCCGTTGACTTCCATCACGCTAAGTTGCGTTTTTCCTGAGGCTGCATAAGCACGTGCAAGGTCTGCTGTTACACCGTCTCCTTCATAAGCGAGAAAGTCATCGGCAAGCAAAACCGCAAAAGGATTGTTGCCCACAGCACGTTCGGCGCATAGAACAGCGTGGCCTAGTCCAAGTTGTTCGGGCTGTCGTACGAATATGCATTCCACCCCTTCTGGTAGGATGTTTTTTATCATGTCCGCTTGTTCATCTTTACCTTTGGCCCGCAGTGCCATTTCTAATTCTCGGTTGTTGTCAAAATGATCTTCAATCGCGCGTTTGTTGCGGCCAGTGACGAAGATCAGCGTATCAATGCCTGCTGCAATCGCTTCTTCCGCCGCATATTGGATCAGGGGCTTATCCACGATTGGCAAGAGCTCTTTTGGCATTGCCTTTGTTGCTGGAAGAAAGCGCGTGCCGAAACCGGCGACGGGAAAAACGGCCTTACGGAGTTTGGTCATAATACGAACCTTTAAAAATAAGACTTAACAGTGGTCTACGCGAATTTACAACCGAGGACAACCATAAGGAGTGGCAGGATTTGTTTTCGTTTTTTCGGTGTGTTTTTGGTATGATCCGATTAAAGATATCGAATATGAGCACCAAGGTTTTCGCGCTGACACCGGCGAAATCAAGATCACCGATTTCACACCGTCGACTTAAATGAACGTGATGAGGCCTAATTTGTTCTGGCCTTTGGGCGAAGATCGGGCAGCCTTTGTATTAATCGCGTTAGTGTCACTGGATTTCTATGTCCAATGTCGCCACTGATCCTTCTGCGCCAATCGTGCCTGATCTGGCATCAAAAGGGGCGCGTGTCGTATTGCCCGCCACATCTTCAAGCTGTGGATCGACAGATAAGCGGTAATGTGTGGCAGACCAAGGTGTAGCTGGGAAAAAGGACCAACCTCCGCCATCCGATTTTTCCTTTCCAACAATTGGCTTCCCTGACGCGTTCTGTAGTTGGATCAAACGCACAACGGCTTGATTGTCCATGATCCTATCAAACCCAATATACAGTGGGGCAAGCGTGCCGGCCTCAGGCGTCTCTAGGGTCCAATCTAAAGGATTAATTTTGCGCCGCTCTGGAGCACCCACCTTAAAGGTAATGCGTTGATCTTTCCCCAAATCTTGACCCTTTGCGCTTTGCATTTCTCCGGAAATCTCAAGTGCGTATAGATCGCCCGCAACAAGTGGGGCGCCTGCGGTTTTATTCGGACCAACACCTTGTTTCACGCGACCTGGATCAAGGATCAAGGTCAATCGCGTTTGGCTTTTGTCCCATAATTCAGTCTCTAGATTAAGAAATGGGCTTGGAACTTCTGCGCCCGTAACTGTCATAAGCGTGATATACTCTCTGACTTGGCCGCGCGCCATCGGCTGCGAGAACGTTACATAGAACCGCAACGTATTCGCGGGAATAACGGATTGAGATGGCGAAAAAGAAACGACCGTCGGACGGGCGGTTGTTTCTTTTTCTAAGGTAAATTCATAAGATATCTCTGGGCGATCTGGCCACTGGATCGAGATATCATAAGTCGCGCCCTGCCGTAGAGGAAAACGAGGAACAACTGATACTCCGCTTTCATGCTCTGCTACAGACACCAACATACCCTTCGCCGCAGGCGATGCTGTTGTTTGTAACCGCAATAATGACGGCTCGTTCTGTAAGTGTTCTGTTTCATCACTGGTCAAGCCGCTGATGACGACAACGCCTGTGTCCGGTTCATATTCTATCAACGCGTTCGCGCTTGCAAACACTGGCAAAAGGCACAGCGCGGCAGCAATAATCTGCCGCGCTATTGAGTGTTTGACCCCTATCATTTGTAATCCACAGGAGGCGCGGATTTATATCCAAACGGATCCGCCTCAAAGCTTGAAAAGTTCATTTCCACGATATGGTCTGCCCGATCAAAGAAGAACGGCAACGGAATAGTATGAAGTTGCAAATTGTTGGCATCTTCTGGGTGATCCCGCAATGCCACAGCAAAACTTGCATCAACAAGATCAAGATGATGCGTACCACTCATAGGAAGTGCAAACTGCGGCACACCGGCCACGGAAAAGACGTTTCCAACACCCTCGCCGTGAGGCATGGCTTCAGCCGAGGCCAAGGCGTCCAAACTGATTGATGCGGCGCTGCGGTTTGTGTTTGTGACGATGACGTTGTTACTTCCATCCCATGGGTTGGCATAGGGCAGGATGTCAATCGGCGTATTCCCAAATCCCATCTCGCCGATCATCGTCCCACGAATTTGCGCCCCATCTGTTAGGTCGGAAAGAGGGATTTTTACAATCGGGGTACAGGCATAGACAGCAACCAAAGTAGGCGTTCCATCTAGCTCGGCAATCGTTTGGGTGATGATCGGCGCGCGTGTTTCGTATTGCGCATGTACGGCATGCCAGATCTCAATCGATGTGGATGAGATTGTACCATCAAACGGGTACGCAATCCGGCGTAACTTAGAGCTGAACTCTTCATTCGATACGCCTGACACGAAAATTTCACCCTTATAGAAATCAATATCCGTGATGGCCAGATTGTTTAGCTTTTGACCAAACTCAAGTGTTTCCGAAGACGGAACAGGACCGACAGAAGTTTCGCTATGCGCTGCCGCATCAAGATCAACAATGTTCAATGCACCATTGTTCACTTGGAATATCATGGCCTCAGCATCTGGACCATGTCCACGTTGAACAGAAAGAAAGATTTGCTTGCTAGGGCCGTGGACCGCCATGTCGTTGATCACAACCTCGTCCGAAGTCACCCCCAGCATGGCCGCGATTTCATCATCAATATTGTCAATGATTGTGCGCCCTTCAAATGTTTGCGCCCGCCCTAAGACATAGTTGGCCTGATCTTGGATAAGCTCATCTGATAGGTCAAAAGCATGAACCATGCCCGCCTTTGAATCGCCGACAAACAGGGTATTTGCGTCATCAAACGCCAAAGCGCCTGCCGATTGCAGTTTGGAATCTTCCGCCCAAGCATGCCCAGCCGTTGCCAAAGCAAGCATGCTTGCACAAAGTGTTAAAGTGGTTTTCGACATTTCGATCTCCTATGGTGTCGTTCGAAAACACACCTAAGCTTTCGATATCTGCGTACAAGATCGAAAAAATCGTCATGTGAGTTCTAAAAAATAGAACATTAGCCAATGAAAATTCGGACAGAGTTTGAAGACTATGTCGGCGCACCACACTTGGCCCGTGACCCTTCCATGTTAAATTTGTCGGCATACGGCCCTTGGCAACCAAAAGGAATGGCCCATAATAATAAAGAAAAAGGACGCTGACCATGGAACACTATGTCAAAGACCCAAATGTCATCGCAAGCTTGAGCGAGGAAGAGTATTGGGTCACACAACAAAGCGGCACAGAACGGCCAGGGACAGGGCGTTTATTGCATAACAAAGAGCCCGGAATTTACGTCGATATCGTTTCTGGTGAACCGCTCTTTGCATCTTCTGACAAATACGAAAGCGGCTGTGGATGGCCAAGTTTTACCAAACCTATCGTGCCTGAAAACATTGCCGAAGTGCGTGATGCATCCCATGGAATGATCCGCACAGAGGTGCGTTCTATTCACGGTGATAGCCACCTAGGCCATGTTTTTCCGGATGGCCCCCAAGATCGCGGCGGATTACGCTATTGTATCAACTCTGCAAGCCTGCGATTTATTCATCTCAATGACATGGAGGCCGAAGGGTACGGCGCTTATGTGGATCAAGTGGAGGTCTAAAATGGAAACTGCAATTTTGGCTGGCGGCTGTTTTTGGGGGATGGAGGATCTGATCCGCCGCATCCCAGGTGTCCAAACAACGCGCGTTGGTTACACTGGGGGGCATGTGGACCATCCAACCTATCCTATGGTGTGCACCAAAACCACGGGTCACGCCGAGGCGGTTGAAATCATCTTTGACCCCGCAAAAGTGACCTACCGCAAACTGCTAGAGCTGTTCTTTCAAATTCACGACCCCACAACAGTGGACCGTCAGGGCAATGACATAGGCGATAGTTACCGCTCAGAGATCTTTTATACGACCCCTGAACAAAAAGACATGGCAGAGCAAACTATCAAGGACGTAAACGCAAGCGGGCTTTGGCCCGGCCCTGTGGTGACCAAAGTCACCCCCGCCGCGCGCTTTTGGCCTGCCGAAGAAGATCACCAAGACTATCTCGTCAAACACCCGAACGGGTACACATGCCATTTCCCACGCGCAGATTGGGTTTTACCGCGCTCATAGTAATTTCTTTGATAGGAAAATACTCCCGCCGGAGGCAGACTCATGCGACCCTCGGGACGCTACTTCTTCTCTAGTGGAATAGGATTGGGGCTTGCGTAACGCGTGCCGCCGCGACAGGGTGTGACGATAAGGTAAGATCGCTCCATGCATTCACTCTATGGCATCACGTTAAAACTTGCATCTGTCTTGATGTTCATTTCGATGGCATCACTCATCAAATACCTGTCTGATACGTTCCCCGCCGGTCAGTCAGTCTTTTTTCGTGCATTTTTTGCCTTTCCGGTAATTTTGGGCTGGCTCGTGATGACGGGCCGCTTACGCAGTGGGCTTCGCGTGAACTCGGTCTATGCCCACGCAAAACGTGGCATGATTGGTACTGCTGCCATGGGGTTGGGTTTTTTTGGTCTGGCGTATTTGCCCTTACCAGAAGCTACGACCCTAAGTTACGCCTCTCCTATTTTGATTGTGATCTTCTCTGCGTGGCTGTTGGGTGAGACGATACGGCTCTTTAGAATTTCCGCGGTCATTCTTGGTCTGATTGGGGTTCTCATCGTTATGGCACCACGCTTCTCTGTCGGCGTATCTGTGGACGTAATGCAAACCGTTGGCGCGGTTGCCGTCTTGGCAAGCGCAACACTTGCGGCCCTCGTCCAAATTCACATTCGCCAAATGGTGCAAACCGAAGAAACCTCGGCCATCGTCTTTTATTTCACGTTGACGGCCACTGTGCTGTCGCTGTTCACGTTGCCCTTTGGTTGGGCGCTTCCAACTCTGCCCCAGTTGGGCTTGTTTATTTGTGCGGGCCTATTAGGCGGGTTTGGTCAAATCTTTCTGACGGCATCGTATAAATATGCGCCTGCTTCTCTTGTTGGGATCTTTGATTACTTCTCGATCATATTCTCAATCGTGATTGGATATTATGTTTTCTCTGAAGTCCCAAGTCGTCAAATTCTGATTGGCGCGGGTCTTATTATGGCCTCTGGGTTGGCAATTATATTCCGCGAAACGCAATTAGGTTTGCGGCGTGGCAAGGCTCGGGCGATCAAACCTACCATAGATCAGTGAGCGTCATCGCAGCGTAGGCGGGGCGCAAGAGGTTGCGCCGAAACCGTCCCAGAGGATATTGTCTTGGGATGCGCTGCATCACTTTTGGCAAAGAATTTGAGTGATGACAAAGGGTCATCTCCGCAATTGCGCGGCCACAATAGCTTGCCATTGCGACGCCGTTTCCGTGATACCCAAAGGCGGCATAAAGGTTGTTTGCCTTGGGAAGGGCG
The DNA here is from genome assembly GCA_023259435.1 of Paracoccaceae bacterium. Classification (GTDB taxonomy): domain Bacteria; phylum Pseudomonadota; class Alphaproteobacteria; order Rhodobacterales; family Rhodobacteraceae; genus JALRHZ01. Next base: position 7,087 of record JALRHZ010000075.1, read on the forward strand.
CCGACAAACGGTGCCAATGTTCGATTAAAACAGACTAACCCAGACCAATAATGTTCAATCTCAACATGCCGCCATGAAGGAAACATTCTGTGGAAATCATCTTTTATTTTTGCGCGAATACGGCGCTCGGATGCGGCAGTGAATTGAAGACCACCGCGCATGCCAAACAAAAATCGGCCATCCGGCAGTTTACGAAAATAGTGTAATAATTGTCGTGTGTCATAGGCCATTTGATCGCTTGTCCAACCCTGAGCTTGTTGTTCTTGCTCGGACAAAGGGCGGGTCACAATGACGGATGATTGCACAGGCAGAAATCGTGCGCGCATCCACTGGGGCACAACATCCGACGAATACCCATTGGTGGCAATGATCGCAGATTTGGCTGTGATCTGATGCGCAGATGTTGACAGTCGAACAGAAGGGCCGGCTTGGATGTAAACAATCGCGCTGTTGGAAAAAACACATGCGCCGGCCTCTTGTGCTGCTTGCAGCAAGGCCCATGCATATTTTTGCGGGTTCAACCCGAACCCGATTGGCGTTGTCAGACCACCAAAAAACCGACCGCCTAGCCCCATGTGCTCTAGGTCTGATTTACTATGAAGAGTTGGCGACACCCCATAGCTCTCTTCAATTTCGCGTGCATAGCCTTCGAAATTTGCGCGTCTTGGTGTGTGGGCAAGTAACGTTTCACCCTGTGAATGCACGTCTGCATCCACATTGTGATCGTCCAAAAATTGTCTGACGTGGCCCACCGCCTGCAGTTCCGTCGCGCGATAGCGTTGGACTTCTTCCTTGCCGCCGAGTTTCTCAAGCGCCGAATTCGAAATCAACCCGCCGCCTAGACAGCAAAACCCGCCGTTCCGGCCAGACGCACCAAAGGCAGGGTATTGGGCGTCAAAGACGGATACGTTCACTCCGTTTCGTGCCAAATGGTATGCCGCTGACAATCCGGTGAACCCGGCACCAACAATCGCCACGTCACAGGTGTGATCTTGTGTCAGAGGCGGAGTATTTGTGGGGGGCACAGTCCGTCCCCACCACAAGTTTTCTATTGGGCCAAACCCATAGGCCGCCTCTTCATAGGGTCTCATGACTTGACCTCACTCGGTGTCCATCCGAACTGCCGCTTGTTCGTCTTGCTTTTGGCGAACGGCGGCGCGTTTCGTCACCAATGAGGCAGTTACAACGCCACTGGTGACAATCAAAATCATGATTGTCGACAATGCGTTAATTTCAGGGCTGACGCCCAAACGCACGGCGGAAAAGATTTTGATCGGTAGGGTGGTCGCCGAGGGGCCAGCCGTGAATGAGGCGATCACCAGATCATCCAGCGACAAAGTAAACGCCAAGAGCCAGCCCGAGATGACCGCAGGCGCAATGATGGGCAATGTCACAAGGCGAAACGCTTCAAATGGGGAGCATCCCAAATCAAGAGCGGCCTCTTCTATCGATCTATCAAATGTCGCAAGCCGCGAGGAGACCACAACCGAGACGTAACACATCGAAAAGGTTGTATGGGCAAGGACGATGGTCGTAACGCCGCGATCCAAACCGATGCCAATAAACAAGAGTAACAATGACAAGCCGGTGATTACTTCAGGCATTACGAGAGGCGCGTAAATCATTCCCGAAAATAAAGTGCGTCCCAAGAAACGCCCACCTCTGACCAAAACATAGGCCGCCATCGTGCCCAAAACTGTTGCAAAGGTGGACGATACCACGGCAACCTTAATTGTCACCCATGCTGCATCCAAAAAGGCCTCATTGCGGAACAGCTCACCATACCATTTGGTTGAAAAACCGGCCCAGACCGAAACCAATTTGGATTCGTTGAACGAATAGATTATCAAGATCAGCATCGGCAAATACAAAAATGCGAAACCCAACGATAGGGCGGTGGCGTTGAACCAGCTAAACCGTCTCATTGCTCGGCCTCCCTTTGTTTTTGTTCGTTCTTTTGGAATAAGACAATCGGGATGATCAGGATCATTAACAAAATGACCGCCACCGCAGCGGCCAAAGGCCAATCACGGTTGGAAAAGAATTCATCCCACAAAACTTTGCCGATCATAAGGGTTCTTGAGCCACCCAAGAGGGACGGGATCACAAACTCTCCGAGTGTCGGAATAAAGACCAAAAAGCTTCCTGCGATGATCCCAGGTTTTGACAAGGGCAATGTCACAAGGAAAAATGCAGAGGTCCGAGAACATCCCAAATCCTCGGCGGCTTCTAAAAGGCTGTCATCCAACCGTTCCAAAGCGGAATAAATCGGCAAAACCATAAACGGAAGGTATGTGTACACAATTCCAATATAAACGGCTGTCGGAGTATTCAGGATTTCAAGTGGCTCGGAGATAATGCCAACCGACATCAGTGCGGTGTTCAAGACCCCCTCTTTTCCCAGAATGCCCATCCACGCATAAACACGGATCAAAAAGCTTGTCCAAAAGGGCAAGATGATAAGCATGAGCAGTGTTGGACGCCATTCTTCGGCGGCGCGCGTCATAGAATAGGCAATCGGATAGCCGATCAACAGGGTAAGAACCGTAGAAATTGCCGCGATTTGTAGGCTTGAGAGGTAGGCCTTCCAGTACAGATCATCACTCGCCAAAAACGCAAAGTTTTCGAAATCAAGCTGTGCGAAAAAATCGGAAAGACTGGCCATGCCGCCGCTAATATCTAGGGTAGGTACATAGGGCGGGATCGCAAGAGCGGTGTCCGAAAGAGAGATTTTCAGGACAATTACGAACGGTACCAAGAACAGGCCAATGAGCCATGAATATGGGACAAAAATAAGGGAAAATTTACGCATCTCAATCCCTTAGCAATAGGCC
>JALRHZ010000076.1 GCA_023259435.1 Paracoccaceae bacterium
GACTTCGCTTACGGCATGTGTGATTTCGCCGTTTTGCACCCAAAGACCTGATGCGCCTCTGGAATAGTCCCCCGTATTGGGGTTAATCGTCGATCCAATCAACGAAGTCACAATCAACCCTGTGCCCATATCGGCGACAAGATCGTCAAAACTTGCGTCACCCTGTGTCATCTCGACATTCCACGCCATTGGGCTTGGCGGACTAGACACGCCACGCCCCGCGTTCGCAGTAGACCCCATTCCAAGTTTTCGACCTGTAGACAGATCCAAAGTCCACCCTTGAAGAATGCCGTCCCGAATAAGATCCCGCTGAGTAGTGGCAAGTCCCTCTCCATCAAAAACGCGAGAGCCGGACACTCTTGGTCGATGAGGGTCTTCGGTGATCGTCATAGTGGATGGAAAGACTTGCGTGCCCAGCGCGTCCAATAGCCAACTAGATCCACGCGCAATGCTGGACCCGTTGATTGCCGATAAAAAATGACCCAGCAAAGTCGACGAGATCCGCTCATCGAATAAGATTGGATACGTCCCAGTGTTGGGACGCTTTGGTTCAAGGCGACGGACTGCGCGTTCACCGGCGCGCGTGCCAATAGAGGCTGCATCTCTTAAGTCCGACGCAAAGATACGTTGATCGCCATCATAGTCTCGTTCCATCCCCAGACCAGAGCCCGCAATCGCCACACAAGAAATCGACGACGACGTGCGGCGGTAGTGCGCTTCAAGACCATTGGTGGCCACAACACAAATTTCGTTGGCCCCATAGCTTGCACCGGCACTTTGACTTTGTGTAACGCCCTCCACTGCCAATGCGGCGGCCTCGGCCTCAAAGGCGCGCTGTTCTAACATCTTTGCATCTGGCTCTGGACTTGGGTCCCATAGTTCAAGGTGTTCAGTGGACGTATCATGCGCCAATTGCTCAGGATCGGCTAGACCACAATAAGGATCCTCTGGCGCGAGTTTTGCCATCGCAACTGCGCGTTCTGCCATCAAATCCAACGTCGCATCGGATATATCCGAGCCAGAGACAATTGCAGAACGTTTTCCAATAAACACACGCAAGCCTAAATCAATACCTTCAGCACGCTCTGCTTGCTCTAATGTGCCATGGCGCACTTCGATATCAACTGACGTTCCCCGCGCTGCCACGACATCAACGGCGTCCGCGCCTTTGGCACGCGCCTTGTCCAACAGTTGCACTGCATAGTCCTGAAGAGAGTGGTTTGCCTCGGTCATGAACGTCCTCATCTGAAATCTAGCTCAAGACCTAGGCGACCCTGCACGCTATGACAAGCGTACAGGGCAATTTTAAGAAAACTTAGCGCAATCTCTGTCCGTTTGCATAAACATGCGCTTTTTCATCAATCTCGATGTCAGTGACCATTTTGTCGTCGCCAACTGGCCGCGTAAACAGGCCAAGCATCATACGGCCGCCCATCGCCTGTTCTTGTGGAACAAGGCCTGCTGCGATCAAACCGTCAATGACACCGTTGACCCCTTCAAATGAAATTTGCGCGGTGCCTTCTGGGCGGGGGAACCCGTCAAAAGTGTCATAGTCTGAATTATCAAGTTCAAATGAGCCTTCGGCGGAAATAGAGCCGCCCAATGCTTGGATAAACAACTTTTTAATCGCGGCAACTTTAAACTCGCCAAAATTCAGATCGTCCAAATCCTCGTCCGCTAGAAACTTGGGGTCGAAAATATCAGCACCTAAAACGGCAGTGCCGCCTAATTCGATTTCAACGGTCATTGGGGACCGATCAAGCGTCGCGTTTGGATCGAACAAACCCCAGATCACATCGCTTATTTCTAATTGGTTCAACCCAAACCCAAACCCGTAGGGTTGTGCAGTTTCGGACACAGTAACCGGCATGTTAAATGATACAGAAGAACCGCCTAAGGTCACATCAATCGGAAAAGGCAAACTCGCAAGCTGTGATGACATTTGCATGTCACTTGAGCGTCCTTCAAACTCGAGACCCTTTTCAGACATGGCGTATGTCAATTGGCTTGGACCTGTCCCAACTTCAAATGTCATGTCACCGGAGGGTGAGACCACAGCGACGGTCATATTCCGCTTGTCCGCTGTGATGGCGCCACTGGCTTGGTATCCTCGCGCCAAAGCATCAGCTAGATCCGACAAATCTGCACCATTGGGCATACGCACAATAGAAGATGTGGTCAAATTATCCGCCGCCCCAGTGAAATTAAAGCGCTCGCCCTCTTCTACTTCTATTGACCCGTCTATCTCTAGGACAGCGGCCCGAAGGTTAGAAGTGACCATGTGTTCGACGATGCCAGATACGTTGCTGGTCGATAAAATGTCTTTAAAGGTAAACCGGATGTTGGAATTCGGCGGCAATACTGCATCACCGTCGATGACAACTTTGTTCAATGTCATCCCCACTTCGCCCGCCTGAACAGAAAAGGTAAGATCGTCAGGATCGCCTGAGGCAACGAATTCTGTGTCTTTGAATGTCTCGGTCATCTGAACCGAGATTTCGCCCGCATCTGGGTCCTCAATCTCAACCGAAATATCAAGAGACGGCGGCACGACTATTTTCACTGTCCCGTCAGGTTGTTCGACCAATGCAAAATCATTCCACCGCATTAAAAATGAACCAGCGTCGCTGTCTGTCATGGATTGAAGCTGAAAATTCGTAAGGGTAAGCGTACCGTCCGAGTAAACCGGATCTGCGTCAATCGCATATCCATTTACCTTGGCATAGGTTTGCATATTGTCCCACACTTGGTCAGCTGTCACATCAGCAAGCACTGATGTGGCAGAAAATGCAGACAGCGCAAAGGGGGCTGCAACCCGTGAAAATTTTTTAAATGAAACAGTCATTCCTATCCCTCGGTCAAACAGTGATGAAACATAAGTGACCAGAACATTTGCAAAATTCAAGGTCTTGGGCCAAAGTCGCGCCAAATCGGCGAGATTATTCTTTTGGTACAAGCGAGGATATAGATGAGTTTTTCGAACAAAACGGTCGTGATTACGGGCGCAAGCAGAGGAATTGGCGAGGCTGCCGCATATGAATTTGCAAACAAAGGCGCCAATGTTGCACTTTTGGCGCGCTCTGAAGACGCAATCACAACTGTTGCCAAAAACATCGGCTCAGCTGCTATTGCCATCCCCTGTGATGTCGCATCCTATACATCTGTTCTTTCTGCATGCGATCAGGTCAAAAACCAGTTTGGTCAAATCGATGTATTGATTAACAACGCCGGCGTGGTCGAGCCGATCTCTCATATGGCGACCTCTTCACCAGAGGACTGGGGTGAGGTCATCGATATCAATCTAAAAGGTGTGTATTACGGCATGCGGGCCGTCCTGCCCGATATGCTAGCCCGTGGCGAAGGAACTATTCTAACGATTAGCTCGGGCGCGGCACATTCGGCAATAGAAGGATGGAGCCATTACTGCGCGTCAAAAGCCGGTGCAGCGATGTTGACGGATATGGTGCACGCGGAGTACGGAAATCAAGGCATTCGCGCGATCGGGCTCTCTCCTGGAACGGTGGCCACGCAAATGCAAAAAGAGATTAAAGCAAGCGGTATTAACCCTGTAAGCAAATTAGAGTGGAGCGATCACATTCCACCCGAGTGGCCAGCCCGTACGCTTGCTTGGTTGGCGGGACCAGACGGACAACGCTATGCCGGACAAGAAGTCAGCCTAAGAGACACCAACATTAGAAACGCAGTAGGTCTGACATGATTGAAACAACGGTCGAAAACGGGGTGATCACAGCAACACTTAATCGACCCGATAAAGCAAATTCTTTGACACCAGAAATGCTTGAGGACTTGGTGCGCATCGCCACGCAAGCACAGACCGCACGCGGATTGATCCTAACCGGCGTTGGCAAAGTCTTTAGTGCAGGCGCGGACCTTGACGCAGCCAAAGCGGGATTGGCGACGTCCGACGTGTGGGAGCGTCTGTCACATGCAATCGCCAATCTACCGTGCATGACACTTGCCGCCCTAAATGGAACACTTGCCGGTGGCGCAATGGGCATGGCTCTGGCCTGTGATATCCGTATATCCGTTGAAAGCGCGAAATTCTTTTATCCGGTTATGAAGCTTGGCTATTTACCGCAACCGTCCGACCCAAAGCGTATGGTTCAGTTGGTTGGGCTATCTCGGGCAAAGATGATTTTGATGGGCGGGCAAAAAATCACGGCATCAACGGCGCTGACGTATGGTTTGGTTGATGAAATTGTAGAACCTGAAGAGCTGACCCGCCGCGCCGCAGAGATCATCGAAACTTCTGCAGCGGCCACCCCTAAACATTGCGCTGACATAAAAGAAATGTGCCAAGGGTCATGACCTTTTGCCACGACCTCGGCGCTTTCCAGGCGTGCGGGACAAGAAATGTGGCGAGCGTTTCGACACCCACGCAATGAATTTCGCAAGGCGCGGGTGCGCCTTTAAGGCCTCTATTGTATTATACTGACGCGCCAATTCCGCTTCGCTGAGGCTAGCGTGGATTTCTTTGTGGCACTGATGATGTAACAATACAGTTGGCCCACCCTTGCCACCTTTTAGTTTTGGAACCAAATGATGCAAACTTTGCGGCGCGTCCTTGGGAATCGGTCGGCCGCACAACGGACACACCACAGCGTCTTCTACGTCAATTTCGTTTTGGGTTGTGACTTTTCGAGGCAAAGTGCAAGTTCACTGTTCAGGAAGCGGTGATTCTTAGGTAGTGTGATGGACTTAACAAACCAACCCATGATTGTTCAAAATGCGATCAAATTTTTGACGCCTTATTATGAACTTGCATTGTCATGGCTGCTAAGCCCGCAGGCTTGGACACAGTTTATCTTTCTGATCGCGGCATTTGTTCTTGCAGTTTTTGCAAACAAACGTCTGTCCGTATTGCTTGAACGATATTTAACCCCACCAGAGGGACACATCTCGGTTCTTGCGCGGATGCGCAGATTTGCGCTTGGGTTCTTGCCATTGCTTTTGCCAATGCTCGCCTATGCGTTTACGGCCATTGGTGAGACGGTCTTATCATCCATTTTCGGCGCGGCTGCGGTGATTGCCTTTGGAAAGCGAGTCTTTTTGTTCTTGGTTGTTCGCGCCTTTGCCAAGGATATGCTGACCGACCCAATGTTAAAATTGATCGGCAAATTTGTCATCATTCCTGTGGCTGCGCTTTATACCTTGGGTCTTTTGCCTGTTCTGCTTGAGTGGCTACAGTCGACACCAATCCCGATCCTGTCGTCGGTGGATCCTGTTACTGGTCTACCAACACGAAGCCTATTCTGGTTGATCCAATTCGCCCTGTTTGGAAGCCTTATTTTCTGGCTTGGACGCTGGTCGAACGACCAATCCAGCGAGTTCATCGGCAACCAAAAAGAGATGCGCCCTGCGACACGTCAACTTGCCTCAAAAGTCTCGGAAATTTTGATCTTTGGCACAGCGTTCTTGGTCTTGATGAGCATCCAAGGCATTGACCTAACGTCTTTGGTCGTATTGGGGTCTGCTGTCGGTGTTGGACTTGGGTTTGGTCTCCAAAAAATCGCGTCAAACTTTATCTCGGGCATTATTTTGTTGCTCGAAGGGCAAGCGACTGTTGGCGATTACGTAGAACTAGACGGCGGCGAAGCGGGCACGATCGTCAAGACAACCTCACGCGCGATGATCCTAGAGACATACGACGGGCGTTGGATTGTTGTCCCAAACGAAGATTTCATCACAACGCGGGTTGTAAATTACTCGGACCAAGGCTCGGCCAACCGATATGAGGCGGCCTTTAGCGTGTCGTATGATACAGACATCAACCTTATCCAAGATATCGTAGAAAAAGCCGTCGCGCAGCATCCAGAAGTTTTAGACAAACCGTTCCCGCCGGATTGCGAATTGCGTGAATTTGGTGACAACGGTGTCAAATTTGCTGTGGAATTCTGGGTCAACGGGATTGATGATGGGGCGAATAAATACACCTCTGATGTCTTGTTCATTATCTGGAATGCGTTGAAAGAAAACAACATAACAATCCCGTTCCCGCAGCGTGTGGTCGAGTTCAAAAATTTGCCTCCTTTCCCAGACGCATGACACGAACGGCTCTGGTCATAGGTGCCGGTCCTGCAGGATTAATGGCCGCAGAGCGTTTGTCACAGAACGGGATCAAAACGGTCATCACAGAGGCCAAACCCAGCGTGGGGCGCAAATTTTTGATGGCGGGAAAATCCGGCCTCAATATAACCAACGCCTGTGATGACGCCTCGTTTTTGGCGGCTTATGAAAACGATGCCGGATTCCTATCGCCTATGATCCAGAAATTCGGTGCGGCTTGGGTCCAAGACTGGGTGGCGTCTCTGGGCGTTCCGATGTTTGTCGGATCGACTGGGCGGGTGTTTCCAACCATGATGAAGGCCTCCCCTCTTTTGCGCGCATGGATAAACCGACTGGAAGGTCAAGGCGTTGACATTCGGACGCGCCATCGATGGACGGGATGGGACGGACCAAAACATCACTTTGATACGCCCAACGGCCCAGTGATCTTAACTGCAGACGCGGTGGTTTTTGCCTTTGGCGGAGCAAGTTGGTCAAAATTAGGATCCGACGGGGCTTGGGCGCATGCGTTTCACGAAAACAATATCCAAACCGTACAATTCCAAGGCTCAAACCAAGGTTTATCTGTGGATTGGTCGCCCCACATGCAAAAGCATTTTGGCACTCCGGTCAAATCAATCTCTTTGACCAGTGGCACCACGATATCCATGGGTGAAATCGTCGTCTCTGAACAAGGTTTAGAGGGAGGTGGTCTATATGCCCTGAGCCGCGCGCTGCGCGAGAGCGGTAGTTTGTCGATCGACCTGAAACCCAACTGGTCTCTTGACCGTGTTACCGAGGCACTTTCGCGTCCTTGGGGCAAAGCCTCGCTTAGCAATGTGTTGCGAAAATCGGTAAAGTTGGACCCTGTGAAAATTGCGCTTTTACAGGAATTTCACCACCCCTTACCGCGCGCACCTAAAGACTTGGCCCGACTAATCAAAGACCTAAAATTATCACCTGTTTCCTTTCGCCCGATGGATCAGGCAATTTCAACGGTCGGCGGTATTTCATTTGATCACCTGACTCCTGACCTTATGCTGAGCGACCATATGGGCGTGTTCTGTGCCGGTGAAATGATCGATTGGGATGCCCCGACCGGCGGTTACCTATTGACGGCTTGCCTTGCGACGGGCGCATGGGCCGGAGACGCCGCAGCATCTTTTATCAAACGGATGTCAGATTAACATAGGCAGGACGCTCTAACATGCGATTTGCATAGTGCCTGAACTCATCCGATATCGGAAACTTTGCGGATTGCGCCCAAACACAGCAATGCGCGAACACAAAATCTGCGACTGTTGGCACGGTCCCGCACAGATACTCGGTTTGGACCTCTTCCAATATCTGGGCCACGTTCTTTTCAAACTCCCATTTGCATGTCGGTTTGACCTCGGTCACACGTCGCTCTTCTGGCAGGATAAAACTGTGCCGTGCTGCGGTCCATAAAATTGCATCCATTTCGTCCAACACACGATGCAGCATCGCGTCTTGGCGTCCCCGCTCGATCGAACCTGCTGGCGCGGCAAACCTACCGTGGCGGTCAGCCAGATAGGTCAAAATGGCCGAACTATCTGTGATGGCGACATCATCGACCAAGAGAACGGGGACCTTGCCAGTTTGGTTGTAAAGTTTCACGGCATCGCTGCGCGGGGGGACTGCCACATGCTCATAGGTTTCACCCAATTCCTCTAGCATCCACAACACACGCAAGGCGCGTGTCCCTTTTGCCCCAAAAACTTTGTACATTAACCCACTCCACTGTTTTCCTACAATCAAACAGGTTTCACCGCATTTAACAACGAAAATTGCCAGGCTCGGCACCCAGATTGATCATAGCAGAATCGGATAACATCATGCTAGATATAGCGGTATGTCCATAATTACCCCCAATATCAACGCAACTGTCCCCGTAATCCGTCAATTGGACGATGCCGCAATCAACCGTATTGCTGCGGGCGAAGTTGTGGAACGTCCTGCCTCCGCGGTCAAAGAACTGGTCGAGAATTCCATTGACGCAGGCGCAAGACGCATTTCCGTTGATATCGCCGACGGTGGCAAAACTTTGATACGTGTCACAGATGACGGATGGGGCATTGCGCCAGATGAATTGCCCTTGGCACTGTCCCGACATGCAACCTCGAAAATCGATGGCACAGACCTGTTAAACATTCACTCGTTTGGGTTTCGAGGAGAGGCATTGCCATCGCTTGGCGCCGTTGGACGTCTTAAGATCACAAGTAAGCGTGAGGGCCATGACGCCATGACTCTCACGGTCGACGGTAGCCAGATGTCGCCGCCACAACCTGCCTCGCTCAATAGCGGGACGCAGGTAGAGTTGAGAGATCTCTTTTTTGCAACACCTGCACGTCTCAAATTCATGCGAACCGACCGCGCAGAGGCGCAAGCCGTGGCAGACATTTTAAAACGTCTTGCGATGTCTGAACCCTCGATCCGGTTTACATTACGCGATGTCTCAAGCGACAAAGATCGTTTGATCTTTGACTACTTGGCGCAAAATGGGGATTTGCTTGATGCCTTGCATGGGCGGCTATTGGATGTCTTGGGCCGCGATTTTGCCGACAATAGTCTGCGTATTGACGCCACGCGCGATGCATATTCCATTACGGGCTATGCGGCCCTTCCGACATATTCGCGTGGAGCTGCGGTGATGCAGTTTTTCTTTGTGAATGGCCGTCCCGTCAAAGACAAACAATTGATTGGCGCGATGCGTGCGGCATATTCCGATTTTCTATCGCGCGACCGTCATCCTGCGGTGGCCCTCTTTATCGAATGTGATCCGCATATGGTGGATGTGAATGTGCACCCCGCCAAGTCCGAGGTTCGGTTTCGCGATCCAGGCGCTGTGCGCGGGTTGGTTGTGACCTCACTGAAACATGCCTTGGCCGAGGCGGGTCATCGATCGTCGACAACAATATCGGAGGCAACTTTGGGTGCATTTACACCGGAACGCCCCGCAACGCCCATCTATCAAATGGACCGCCCCTCGATGCAGGCGCGTACCACGGCCTATACCAGCCAAGCCCCCCTAGAGGCTTCTCCTCAATTTGCAGAAGCCATGCCCGTTTTTGCGCGGGTGGATGAGCCGCAAGATATCATCGAGGCCCCCGAGGCTCGCGACGCGCAGGCCGCGTCAGACCAGTTCCCCCTTGGGGCTGCGCGGGGGCAAGTGCACGAAAACTACGTCATTGCGCAAACAGCAACTGGCATGGTGATTGTCGATCAACACGCCGCGCACGAACGCCTCGTCTATGAAAAGCTTAAGGCGCAGATGGCGGATACTGGTGTGGCCTCACAGGCGTTGCTAATCCCTGATATTGTCGATCTCCCACAAGACGCCTGTTTGCGGCTGTTGGAACAGACCGAGACTTTGGCGCAAATGGGACTGCATATCGAGGCCTTTGGTGGAAGTGCCATAGCCGTACGTGAAACCCCCGCCATTTTGGGGCAAGTGGATGCCCAAGGATTGATCAAAGATATTGCCGACGAATTAGAGGATCTTGGCGAAAGCCAGAACCTACAAGCGCGGATCGAAGCATACTTCCCTATTGCTGCCCCCACCCCCCTTTGCCCCCTTTTTCTTCTCGCCCACCCCCTTTGTCGTTCCGGGGGGGGGGTGCCGAAGACTGCGCGTGGGGTTTAAGGTTAGGGACATTATTTTGGGGGGGTTAGTATGCAGATAGA
>JALRHZ010000077.1 GCA_023259435.1 Paracoccaceae bacterium
CGCTCTTCCGATCTTACCGCGAGATGGCAAATGCCGGTGCGTTTCTAGATCATCGGGTGTCAACTTGGCTACCATTTCCGTTTTCTCACAACGCCTATTTCTGGAGAAAGGATTTCGCACGCGAGGTGTCAGATTTCATCAAGTCACAACAGGTTGATGCACCAAAAACGCAAAAAGCAGGGGCGCAAACCCCTGCTTTGTCGAGCGTATTGGAATAAGTGTTATTCCATTGGCTTAAAGTTGAACTCGCCACCTTCTTTGATGCCTGAAGGCCAACGGGACGTGACTGTTTTCGTGCGCGTATAGAATTTAAACGCATCGGGTCCGTGTTGGTTCAAATCCCCAAAGACGGATTTTTTCCACCCGCCAAAGGTGTGATAGGCCAGTGGCACGGGGATCGGAACGTTGATCCCAACCATGCCGATGTTGATGCGGTTTGCGAAATCGCGCGCTGTGTCACCGTCACGGGTAAAGATCGCAGTGCCGTTGCCATATTCGTGATCAATCGCAAGGTTGATCGCCTCTTCATAGCTGCCTGCACGCACGGTCGAGAGAACGGGACCAAAGATTTCCTTTTTATAGATATCCATGTCTGGTGTGACACGGTCAAAGAGGTGTGGACCTACAAAGAACCCATCTTCATAGCCTTGCAGGCTAAAGTCACGCCCATCCACAACCAATTCTGCGCCTTGATCAATCCCGCTTTGGACAAGGCCAAGAATGTTTTGCTTTGCCGCTGCTGTCACAACAGGACCGTAATCGACATCGTCGCCTGCGGTATATGGACCGACCTTTAGCTTTTCGATACGCGGAACAAGCTTTTCGATCAGACGGTCCGCGGTTTCTTCGCCCACAGGCACCGCAACAGAAATCGCCATACAGCGTTCGCCGGCCGCGCCGTAACCGGCACCAATCAACGCATCAGCCGCTTGATCCAAATCCGCGTCTGGCATGATGATCATGTGGTTTTTAGCACCACCAAAACACTGAACCCGTTTGCCGTTGGAACAGCCTTTGCCATAGATATACTCGGCGATTGGCGTCGATCCGACAAAGCCGATGGATTGCACCACAGGATGTTCCAAAAGCGCATCCACAGATTCTTTGTCGCCATTAACGACCTGTAAAATGCCTTTGGGCAGGCCTGCTTCTTCCATCAATTCGGCCAACATCAAAGGCACGGATGGGTCACGCTCGGACGGTTTTAGGATAAAGGCGTTGCCGCAGACAATCGCGGGCGCAAACATCCACATCGGGATCATCGCAGGAAAGTTAAACGGCGTAATGCCGGCTGTCACGCCCAAGGGTTGTTTCATTGAATACATGTCAATGCCAGGACCGGCGCTATCGGTGAATTCACCTTTTAACATCTGAGGTGCAGCGATGCAGTACTCGACCACCTCTAACCCGCGTTGCACATCACCCTTTGCATCTGGAAATGTTTTTCCGTGCTCCCGCGAAAGGGCTTCGGCCAATTTGTCCATATCGCGGTTCAACAGGTCAACGAATTTCATCATCACACGCGCGCGGCGTTGCGGGTTGACAGCAGCCCATGCAGGTTGCGCAGCGGCTGCGATGTCCACCGCTTTGTTGACTTCTTCTGTTGAGGCTAGCGGCACTTTTGCCTGAACTTCGCCTGTTGCAGGGTTAAATACATCTCCGAAACGTCCGGACGTTCCAGAAACATGGGCACCGTTCAAATAGTGGGTCAATTCCATAAAAGGCTCTCCTTATCATTGCGCGCAGTCTATACTTGCAAAATTCATGGGTAAAACTGTAATATTTCAAAATATACCTGCAAAAATGCAAAACCAAAGGGGGCAGCTCTTATGCAATGGGACGATATGCGCATTTTTCTAGAAGTCGCGCGCCAAGGCACGATTTCCGCTGCGGCAAAAGAGTTAAAGATAGATCCGGCTACTGTATCCCGGCGGATCGCCCGTGCAGAAGAGGATTTGGGCGCTGTCCTATTCACAAAAAGTGCGAATGGCTATGTCATGACACAGGCGGCGCAGCATTTGTTATCGCATGCGAGCGATATGGAAACGGCCATGCTGGCCGCGCATCAAAAGATCGCAGGAACAGGGCAGGGCTTACAAGGGCAAATCCGCATAGGAGCACCAGATGGATTGGCGAATTTTGTCCTGCCTCAAGTCTGCGCAGCAATTACGCAAGATCACCCTGATATTGAATTTCAAATCCTCTCGCTTCCGCGTGTTGTAAATCTGTCCAAACGAGAAGCAGATTTTGCCATCGCGGTTAGCCCTCCCTCGGCGGGTCGGTTGAGCGTCAAGAAAGTTGTGGACTACAAGCTTCACCTTGCGGCTTCTGACCAGTATTTGTCGCACAACGCGCCGATTAACCAATTGGAAGACATCGCAGATCATTCGTTTGTTGGCTATATCCCAGATATGATTTTTGACAAAGAATTAGATTATCTTTCAGAGATTTACCCTGGATCCTTAAGGTATTCTTCGAATTCCGTATCCGTGCAATTTCGATGGCTTCAGCAGGGGGCGGGCATCGGAATTGCGCATGACTTTGCCTTGCCTTCGGCCCCTCATGTTCAAAAAATATTAGCAGATCAATTTTCCCTTCAACGCAGTTTTTACCTTGTTCGACATGCAGATGATCGTCGGGTTGCGCGAATGAATATTATTGCCGAGCGCCTTGCCGAAGAAATAAAAGCAGAAGTATTGCGACTTGAAAGCATTTCTTGACCAAATTGAAAATTACTGAGAACATAAAAATGGTGAAATAAAATTACGGAGGCGACGATGTTGGTTCAGCAGATATTAAAGCAAAAGTCAGACGCAGGCGTTCTTACAGTTCCGCGCGGGACCTTGGTGTCTGAGGCTGCGAAAATTCTAAGCGATCGGCGCATTGGTACAGTTGTAATAAGTGATGACGGCAAAGCGCCTTTGGGTATCCTGTCTGAGCGGGATATTGTGCGCGAAGTTGGCCGACAAGGCGGGGCCTGTCTTGATCAGAAAGTGGATGATATTATGTCCACCAAGCTGGTGACCTGTTCCCTAAATGCAACTGCAGATCAGGTTCTGTCGACGATGACCGAGAAACGATTTCGTCACATGCCGGTGGTCGAAAACGACGAGATGGTCGGGATTATCACGTTGGGCGATGTGGTGAAATCGCGTCTCACCGAGCTTTCGATGGAGAAAGAAGCCCTAGAGGGAATGATTATGGGATATTAAAAGCGGTTTGCGGGGTTGCAATTCTGCGCGCAATGATATTGCGTGTGCGCCAAGTCCTTGAGGAGAGTTTTTATGCGCATTGGATTGTATCCGGGAACTTTTGATCCGATTACCGTTGGACACCAAGATATCATTCGGCGCGGTGCATTGCTTGTGGATCGTCTTGTGATTGGGGTAGCGATCAATCGTGACAAAGGGCCGTTGTTTTCCCTAGATGAACGGGTCGAGATGATCGAGCATGAATGTGCAAAATTATCAAAAGAAACTGGCACCGAGATTGTGGCCCACCCGTTTGAAAACCTCTTGATCGACTGTGCAAACGAAGTCGGCGCGCAGATTATCATTCGAGGTCTGCGGGCAGTCGCCGATTTTGAATACGAATATCAGATGGTTGGTATGAACCGTGTTTTGGATAGCTCTGTTGAAACCGTCTTTTTGATGGCCGAGGCAAAGCACCAAGCGATTGCTTCAAAACTGGTTAAGGAAATCGCGCGTTTAGACGGCGACATTCGTCATTTTGTCTCAGAGAATGTCGCCGAAAAACTGATGCATCGTTTGGGCAAATCCTGATTACAGGAATTTGCCCATTGCAACGGCGGTATCCGCCATGCGGTTCGAGAAACCCCATTCATTGTCGTACCATGTCAGGATGCGCGCAAAGTTGCCGTCCATGACTTTGGTTTGATCGGTTGCAAAGATCGAAGAGCGTGGGTCATGGTTAAAGTCCATTGACACCAATTTGTCATCTGTGACACCCAACACACCAGACAGAACGCCTTGAGATGCTTTTGACATGGCGGCATTGATCTCTTCTGCTGTGGTGTCGGTGTTAAGTTCAACCGTCAAATCCACAGTGGATACATTTGGCGTAGGAACCCGGATCGCAACGCCGTCTAGCTTGCCATCAAGTTCAGGCAAAACCAACCCAACCGCACGGGCCGCCCCTGTGGTGGTGGGGATCATAGACAAGGCCGCCGCACGTGCGCGGTAGAGATCTTTGTGCATGGTGTCCAACGTTGGTTGGTCGCCAGTATAAGAATGGATCGTTGTCATGAACCCGCGTTTGATCCCAAACGTATCATTCAAAACCTTGGCAACCGGTGACAAACAGTTGGTTGTGCACGATGCATTTGAGACAATGATATCGTCCTGACCCAAGGTGTCATGGTTCACACCATAAACAATCGTCTTATCTGCGCCTTTTGACGGAGCCGAGACAAGAACACGGCTTGCGGCATTTTCAAGATGGATGGCCGCTTTGTCGCGATCGGTAAATATACCGGTACATTCCAACACAATATCAACATGCCCCCAAGGGAGTTCGGAGGGGTTCCGAATGGCGGTCACTTCGATATCACCGCGTCCCACGTTGATCGAGGTTCCATTGACGGACACGTCATGTGGAAAACGACCATGAACCGAGTCAAAGCGCAACAGATGCGCATTTGTTTCCACTGGACCAAGATCGTTGATTGCAACAACTTCGATGTCTGTGCGTCCAGATTCTATGATTGCTCTTAGGACATTTCGTCCAATCCGTCCGAACCCGTTGATTGCGACTTTAACTGACATGTTAATTCCCTCTGAAACGATCTTGTTAGCGGTATCGTTAGCGCTAACACCATAGAATGCACGGAAAGTCAATAAGTTTGGGGAAATTAACGCCAGAAGGCGAGGTATTCGATCAAATCCATCATTTTTTTAAGGACGAAAACCGTGCCATAGGTCTCAAACATAATTATGTCGACACCAACGGCTATCGCGAGAAGAGCGGCCAAAATAACAGTATTTTTTGTCGACACGGGTGACCTCGGTTTTTTCGATCACCATACCGTAAAAAAAAATCCCGCCAAGGCGGGATTTCCAAATTCCATAAGATCGTGGTTTATAGGTTGCGTCCCATAGCGGCAGCAACATCTGCCATGCGGCAAGAAAAGCCCCATTCATTGTCATACCACGCCAAAACGCGCACTGTGCGTTTGCCGACAACCTTGGTCTGGTCCGGTGCAAAGATTGACGACTGTGGTGTATGGTTAAAGTCGATAGAGACCTTTGGCTCATCATCATATGCCAGAACATGGCCCATATGACCGGCTGCCGCTTCGCGAACAATCTCATTCACGTCGTCAACGGTTACGTCTTTTCCGGCTTCGAACGTTAAATCGACCGCCGATACATTCGGCGTAGGGACCCGCATTGCGGTTCCGTCGAGTTTGCCATCCAGTTCAGGAAGGACAAGACCAAGCGCTTTTGCGGCGCCGGTTGAGGTGGGGATCATCGCCATAGCTGCGGCGCGCGCGCGGTATAGGTCTTTGTGGCGGCGGTCCAATGTTGGCTGGTCGCCCGTATACGAATGGATCGTCGTCATGATACCGCGCTCGATACCGATGGCATCGTTGAGGACTTTGGCCAGCGGAGCAAGGCAGTTTGTTGTGCATGACCCGTTTGAGATCATCGTGTCCCCCGGCATAAGGTCACGGTGGTTTACACCGTAAACGATGGTCTTTTGCACGTTGCTTGCGGGAGCAGAGATTAAAACAGATTTTGCGCCTGGGCGGATATGGACGTCTGCTTTGGTGCCATCGTTGAATTTGCCGGTGCATTCCAAGACAACATCGCAGCCTGACCAATCAAGCTCTTCTGGGTTATACGTCGAGAACACTTGCATCGGGCCACGGCCCAAATCCATTGTGTCGCCATTTACGGCAACATTCCCAGGGAACCGTCCATGCACACTATCATAGCGAAGCAAATGCGCATTTGTTTCAATTGGGCCAGTTGCATTGATTTTGACAACTTGCACGTCGTTGCGGTTGCTTTCGGCGATATGGGCCAAAGTACAACGTCCAATTCGACCAAATCCGTTGATGCCGATGGTGACAGTCATGGTGAAACTCCTCGCAATATCCTGTGGCGTCTATAGCAACAGAAATGCGGCAAACAAATGGTCTTGGCCATTATTTCCAATATGTTAGCGCTATAATGTGAATGTGTGACAATGTTTGCGGTAACGGTCGCGCAAACATCTCTGAAACATCTCTGTCAAATAAGAGTGACACAAAAAAACCCGCCCAAAGTTGGGCGGGTTTGCGACTCAGTCTTGTGAAATTTGGCTTACAGCAGTGCGCGTGCTTTTTCAGCAATGGCATCCGCTGTGATACCGAATTTCTCGTAGAGCTCACCGGCAGGTGCAGAGGCCCCAAACCGATCCATGCCGACGAAAGCAGATTTGGCTTCGCGTCCGCGTTCACCCAAGAGCCATTTATCCCAACCCTGACGCACGGCTGCTTCTACGCCAACGCGGGCAGGACCTGCAGGAAGCACCTTGCGGCGGTATGTTTCGTCTTGTTGCTCGAACAGTTCCATACACGGCATTGACACAACACGTGTTCCAATTCCTTCGGCCTGAAGTTTTTCACGCGCCGCCAAAGCAATTTCAACCTCGGAACCAGTTGCAATGAGGATAACCTGACGCTTGCCCTCGGCCTCGGCCAAGACATAGGCGCCACGGGCCGATAGGTTTGCCGATTTATGGTCTGTACGCACGGTTGATAGGTTTTGACGTGACAAAGAAATGACCGAAGGCGTTTCTTTGGATGTCACGGCAACTTCCCAACACTCCGCAGTTTCAACTGTGTCTGCTGGACGGAACACATAGGTGTTTGGAGTCGCGCGGCTGATCGCAAGATGTTCAACCGGTTGGTGTGTTGGACCATCTTCGCCCAAGCCAATGCTGTCGTGGGTCATGACAAATACGGATGGGATTTTCATCAACGCGGCCAACCGCATAGAGGGACGTGCATAGTCGGTAAAGCACATAAAGGTCCCGCCATAGGGGCGAATGCCACCGTGCAACGCCATACCATTCATCGCCGCGGCCATGCCGTGTTCGCGAATCCCCCAATAGACATAACGACCACCACGATTGTCGATGTCAAAGGCCGACATGTCGGATGATTTTGTATTGTTCGATCCGGTCAAATCCGCAGAACCGCCGACAGTCTCTGTCATTATCGGGTTGATAACGTCCAATACCATCTCAGAGGATTTGCGCGTTGCAACCTTTGGCGCGTTCTCGGAAATTTCCTTTTTGAACGCGCGGATCTTACCGGCAAGACGCTTTGGCGCCTCAAAGGCATACATGCGATTGAATTCGTTTTGTTTGTTTGGTGAGACACTTTGGAAGCGCTCGACCCAAGCGGCGAAATCGACGGCGCCGCGTGTCCCGATTGCCTTCCATGCATCCGCGATATCTTGAGGGATTACAAAGGGCTCTGCGTCCCAGCCGTATACCTTTTTGGCATCCGCGATCAGTGTTGCATCTGTAAGTGCGCCATGGCCCTTTGAGGTGTCCTGCGCAGATGATCCCAACGCAATATGCGTTTTGCACGCAATCATCGAAGGCTTATTCGCTTTTTTCGCAGCTGTAAGCGCCGCATCAATTTCATCTGGATTATGTCCATCAATCTCTTGGACATGCCAACCCGCTGCCTTAAAGCGCATGACCTGGTCGGTGCGGTCTGCCAAATCAACAGTGCCGTCAATCGTGATGTTGTTGTTGTCCCACAAGACGATCAATTTAGACAATTGATGACGCCCTGCAAGGCCAATGGCCTCGTGGCTCACACCTTCCATCAAACATCCGTCACCGGCGATAACATAGGTGTGGTGATCCACGATCTTTTTGCCAAATTTGGCGCGCTGAATTTCTTCGGCCATTGCAAAGCCAACGGCGTTGGAAATCCCCTGACCCAAAGGACCAGTTGTTGTTTCAATCGCGTCTGACAAAAAGTTTTCAGGGTGTCCTGCTGTACGCGCGCCCATTTGGCGGAAATTTTTCAATTCCTCAATTGGGAAGTCTTTATATCCGCATAGGTGCAAGAGCGAATAGATCAACATAGATCCATGGCCTGCAGATAAGATGAACCGATCACGGTCAGGCCATGTTGGGTTGGCCGCATCGAATTTCATATGCTTTTCAAACAGAACTGTTGCTACGTCCGCCATGCCCATTGGCATGCCCGAGTGTCCGGAATTTGCTTTTGCGATTGCGTCCAATGTCAGGACACGAATTGCAGCAGCTTTGTTCCAGTGTTCGGGATGATTGCTGCGAAGGTCTTGGATATCCATTCCACCACTTTCTTATGTTGTCTTGTTTACTTGCTCTTAGCAGCTTGTGGTCGAAGATCAAGCAAAGGCATCTCAAGATGAGGCGGAAAGGGGGCGCTTTTTGCAATTCTGTTGGCTAAAATAGAAAAAAAGAGACCTTCGGTTGATTCGTGGGTTCATAGACGCAGAGCAAACAAACGCAAAACAAATAGACGCAGAGCAAAAAGGGGCATCATGGCAAGTCTTCAAGAATATGAGGCACGCATCAAAGCCGCGCTGGATCAAATTGGATATGCGATCGAGACAGGTGCAGCAGGCGCATCCGAACCAAGCAGTGAGGAGGGGACCGACAGCAGCGAAGAGCTTTTACAGTTGCGCGCAGATAATGAACGTCTAAGCGCCGAGATTGACGCGCTTCGATCTGCACAACCCTCAGGTCCGGATCCGCGCATTGATGAATTAACAACTGAGCTTGACGCCTTGCGCCAAGAACGCAAAGTTGAGCGTGCTGAAATCCAAGCCTTGTATGAAAAACTCGCCGCAGCTCTTGCGGCGCAAGATAGCCCAGAGGCCGAGTAAAATGCCAGAAGTTACAATCTCAATCGGTGGTCGCAATTTTCAGGTCGCGTGTCAGGCCGGAGAAGAGCATTTTCTTCAGGCTGCGGCAAAATTGTTAGACCAAGAGGCCTCGACCTTGGTCGATCAGATTGGCCGCATGCCAGAGGCGCGTTTGCTGTTGATGTCCGGCTTGCTCTTGGCGGATAAAACAGCCGCACTTGAAGATCAATTGCGCGAGAAAGAGACGCAGTTGCAAGCCGCTCAGCAAGAACTGCAAGCCATGTCCGATAACCCAAAAACCATCGAAGTGCCGGTCATTCCGCAAGATGCCATTGATAGTTTCGCAGACATCGCGGCCCGTGCCGAGGCATTGGCGGCGCAGCTAGAGAGGTAGCCCGTATATCGGGCTACCCCCAATTTAGATAATTATCCGTTTGCTTCGCGAATTTTGTTCGCC
Source organism: Paracoccaceae bacterium (assembly GCA_023259435.1). Classification (GTDB taxonomy): domain Bacteria; phylum Pseudomonadota; class Alphaproteobacteria; order Rhodobacterales; family Rhodobacteraceae; genus JALRHZ01. The sequence continues at coordinate 9,337 of JALRHZ010000077.1, forward strand.
GCGTCTTTGTCATAGGTGACGCCATTGTCATCAAACATGGTGTCCAATTCGCCGGATAGGGTCATTTCTGTAATGATATCACAGCCGCCAACAAATTCGCCCTTGAC